>JBEKAJ010000217.1:0-6389 GCA_050018295.1 Occallatibacter sp.
CACCACCGATTCAATGCGCGGATCGAACGATGTCGGCTTCTGGAAGACATCCAACCCAATCGCGTACTCGTTGATTTTGTTGGCGTCGCCGGCAAGAGTATGTTCCACCAGATAGCGCAGCAACTGCCCGCGCCTGCTTGACGCAGAAAAATGCTGCGTCGCGAGCAACCGCTCCAGGGTTGCGCGAATCTCCACTTTGCGCGAGTCGGGAGTGCGGGGGGAAGCGTGGCTTTCGATGGTGCCCGGCATCGTGGCCCTCTTCCGCGGATATTCGATGATCTTACCATGCGCGGAATTGTGCCTCTCTGGCCGGACAGACCAGAATTCGGAGAGCATAACCAACAGCTCCCTGCTGCAGGAACGCTATTTTTCGAGGTGTTGACCATAAAGCAGAGAGGGCCTTCGTTGAAGCCGGAGGCCCTCTTACCTGATTTGCTGCGGCGCATCGTCACCGGTCAGTTCTTGGGTTTGAACGCAAACGTGAAGCCAAGCCCGACCATGGCTGCGCCCGGCACAAGGAAAGCTGCGCCGAACGCATTCTTCAGACCTGAATTCTTGGATACACTGCGTGTCATGACGTAAGTACCAAAACCCACAAGCGGAATGCCGATAATCCCCATCACCAGCATTCCCGGCCGCTGGAGCCCGTGACTTTTGGTTGCGGGAGTCGACTGAAGATTTTGCGCGCTCTGGCTTGCATCGTCCATCATCGCCTTCAGCTCGGTTGGCATCGTCAGGCTCGCCGAGTCGCTTGTCGCCGCCGGTGCCATCGGAGCTTCCGGCAGCGCATTCATGTCGACAGCTGTGCTGTCCCCCGATTTGAGAGGAAGGTTTGCCGTGGTCGCGAGGTTAATCTGTTCCGTCTGGGAGCCGCTCGGGACACTTATCGTCTCGGGGCGCGCCGGCGTTTGCGGGCTCACAGCCGCCGCGCCCTCTGCCACGGCCTGCGTCGCCAGCATTCCTACCAGCATCCCCACCAAAGCGCAGCGGCCAACCGCGCCAAGCCGCGCCCCTACTGCATGCAGTTGATTCATATTTACCTCCGGGGTTGTCAAGATGGAGTACGGCGGAAGCCTGAACGGACAAGTGAACGAGCTAGGTCCCCCCCAATCGGCCACCCAACCGGTCAGACTGCCCGCCGTTGCAGGTGAGATTCTCCCATCAGCCGCCCGGACGGTAGTCTCAACACGCCACTGTAACGTTACAACTGCAGCTTTTTTCTTTGTTTTGAGGAGATTATGGCCGTTGCAGACGCGACCCGAGCAGACGACTCCGGCGAGATTCGGGGTAGGAAGAGTCTATAAATCCCGAAATTGGACTCAAGCGGTCTTGATTCCGACGCGTTCAGCAACCGGCTCGACGGCGCCAATCTCCCGAACCGCCCATCCGGCGATCAGCAAACTCGGCGCGGCAGCGGGTTCCACCTCGCCCAGCGCATCAAGTGTGGTATGCACCGCCTGCTGGCCCGGCTGCGCCGCGCGCGAAACCACGACGCACGGCAGATCGGCCGGCAGACCTTCAGCCAGCCACTCGGCAGCCAGCAACGTCAGGTCACGGCCCGGCATATAGACCACGCGCGTGCCGGCTTCAACAGCCGGCAGCGCTTCCCGGTTGTGCGACTGTGCATGATGCCCGGTAGTGAGAATCACGTGCGAGGCCCAATCGCGATCGGTTAGCGAGCGGCCAATCGCTGCGGCCGACGCAAACGCAGCCGACACCCCCGGCACAATCTCAAACGGCACGCCAGCCTCATCCAGCGCAGCCAGCTCCTCGCCGGCTCGGCCAAACAGCAGCGGGTCACCGCTCTTCAGCCGCACCACGCTGCGTTTCGCGCGTGCGTGCTCAATCATCAACGCGTTGATCTCCTCTTGCGTGATGTTCTTTGCGCCGCATCGCTTGCCCACGTTCACTACTTCGGCCCCGGACCTTGCCAGATCGAGAATCGCCTGCGGCACCAGATCGTCGTGCAGAATCACATCCGCACTCTCAATCAGCCGCACCGCTTTCAGCGTCAGCAGTTCCGGATCGCCCGGGCCGGCTCCAACCAGGTAAACGCTGCCTGCAACCGCGCGCGCCGCTTCCCTGCCCGTCCGCGCCATCTGTTTCGGCGCGCACAGCGCCGAATCGCAGATCTGCCTCTGCGCCAGCTCCTGCAACAGCAGCCTTCGATTTTCGCTGCGCGGATGCACTGCCAGCACCTCGCGCCGAATTTCACCAAGCTTCGCAAGCCACGGCCCCAAATCCTGCGGCAGTTGCTCGTCAATCTCCCGCCGCAGCCGTTGCGCCACAGCCGGGCTCTCGCCAGCAGTCGAAATTGCAATCTGCAAATCGCCGCGGCTCACCACGGAGCCAAAGAAAAAGTCGCAGTTGGGAATGTCGTCTACGCTGTTGCACGGAATCCCCCGCGCCACCGCCTCGCGATAGACCGCCGCATTCACCTCCGGCACGTCGGTCGCGGCAATTACGATGAAGTTGCCGTCGAGGTCTGCAGCCTCAAACTCCCGCTGAACCCACTCGAGCTTCCCCTCGGCAGCGAGTTCCTGAATCTCGTTCCGCGCCTCGGGCGCAACCACGCGCAGCCGCAGTCCCGTCTTGAGCAGCGACCCAATCTTTTCGAGAGCCACAGTCCCCGCTCCAATCAGCAGGCACCGCCGCCCTTCAAGCTTCAGAAATATCGGCAACAAACTCATAGCTTCGTTCCCACTTCTCTGCAGCTCCTACTCCCTATTCCCTGCTTCTCTCACTCCGCCACCGCATGCGGCACAGGCCCCGCCGGCAGGTCGCGTTCCACTGCATCCAAAGCTTCCCCGGCCAGGTGCGCGCGCAATTCGTCATTCGTGTGGTGCGCAAACCAAGCGCGCAGATTCTCGTGAGGCTTGCGCTCTACCAGATACTGGCGTAGCAGCCGCTCGATCGCCTCAGGCACCAGCGGCGCGGGACAACGGTAACCCACCGGCCGTGAGACCGCCGCGTGCTGCCCCACTGATCCGCCCAAGCAAAAGTAAAAAGCGTCCGTCAGCTTGCCCTCGTACTTGATCTTCTTGCCTTCCAGCCCGATGTCCGCGATCCAGTGCTGGCCGCAACCATTGGGGCAGCCGGTCACGTGGAGCTTCAATTGCTGGTCGAACTGCGGCAGCCGCTCTTCCATCTCGTCGACCAGCCACCGCGTAAAGCCCTTGGTCTCAGTGATGGCCAGCTTGCAGAACTCCGTTCCCGTGCACGCCACGGCGCCGCGCCAGAACATCGATCCTTCCACGTGGAGTCCGATCTGGCCGAGTTCCCGCGCCAATTCGCCGGTTTTCGCGTAGGGCACGTCAATAATCACCAGGTTCTGTGAAACTGTCGCGCGCAGTGCGCCGCTTCCGAAACGCTCCGCCAATTCTGCCGCCGCTTCGAGCTGCTCGCCCGAGACGCGGCCACGCAGCACGGATGCGCCCACGTACGCCAATCCCGGCTGCCGCTGCGGATGAATGCCCACGTGGTCGCGAAGAACATCGTCGGGGACTCGCTCGGACGCAGCCGGATCGAGCCTGAATCCGATCGTTGCGTTCAGTTCGTCAAGAAAGCGTTCTGCAGTCCACCCCTCGCGCATGAACAGGTATTTGAGTCGTGCTCTCTCGCGGCTCTCGCGCAGTCCCTGCTGCTCGCGGAAGATCTCCGTAACGCCGCGCGCCACGCGGATCGCCTGGTCCGACCGCACAAACGCATCGAGTTTCACAGCCAGGTGCGGCTCGTTTGAAAGCCCACCGCCCACGCGCAGCGAGTAACCCACTTCGCCGTCGCGCACCGCCGCCGTCAGCGCGATGTCGTTGATCTCGGGATAGCTGCACCACGAGGGGCAGCCGGTGGCGCAAATTTTGAATTTCCGCGGCAAATTGTAGAACTCAGGGTTCGCCGTCAAATCCTGCGCAATGCCGCGCGCAATCGGCGACGCATCGATCAACTCGTCGGCAGCCACGCCAGCCAGCGGGCAGCCCGTCACGTTGCGCACCACGTCGCCGCAAGCGCCCTTGGGCGAAAGCCCGATCGCGTCCAGTGCGTCCACCACCTCCGGCAGCGACTCGATGGTCAACCAGTGCAACTGGATATTCTGGCGCACCGTAATGTCGGCCAGGTTGCGCGCGTGTTTGCGTGTGATTTCGCCGATCGTGCGCAGCTGGCTCGCGGAAACGATCCCATTGGGAATGCCAATGCGCATCATGAACCATTCAGTGGTAAGGCCTTCCCCGCCCTTGCCCCCGGTCGCGCCCACGCCATCGCCCTGCGTATACACGCCCCACCATTTGAAGTAAGCGGACGCCCACTCCGGCACTACGCTCGAGCGCCCTGCGCGCGCAAACGCACGAACCTCGTCAAAGGCCTTCCAGGGATTCTTTTCGCGCTTCAGGCGCTCCATCCACTGGGCTTTGGTTTCTTTTGGCGCAGGTGTTTCGCTCATCTTCTCTCTTCTCTTTCGTTTCGCTGCAATAAAATGCCCGCGAGAGCTTGTGGCTCAATCGCGGGCATCGGGAAGCCGTGGACTTTCGTTCGGAAGTTCAGACCCAGGTCACCGTTGCCGCGCGAGCAGCTGACAGCAGCGACAACAGGTCGTTCCTTCCATGAGCAGAATATTAGACTAAATTGGTCCGAATTGCAAACCCGGCCGGCAGAAACGGGCAGTACGGCGGGACTTACGCGCCAGCAGCTTCCGCACTCAGCTCCGCAAGGATCTCCCGAACGGCCACTTCGGCGGCCTTGGCGCAACCCTCCGACAGATCCATCGAGATTGGCTGCCTGGGATCGATGGCGATGGCATACAAAACCACCTCGCGCGTCCCGCCCTGCATGTAGAACGCATCGAGAAGGTCCTTCACACCGATATCGTGCGCAGTGAGCGTGGGCGGATAGTCCTTTGAAAAGCGCGGCGTCGTGCGTGTCACCGTTCCGGGAGGATTCCCGTCCGCCGCTGCATCAATCAGAATGATATGGTTGGCATTTTCGAGTGGCTCCAGCAGAATGAAGCCGCCTGTCCCGCCGTCGAGGCACTCGACCCCGGCCGGCAATGTGTGCTTCTCCAGCGCGCGCACCACGTGAACCCCAACGCCCTCATCGCCCATGATGACGTTGCCCAGGCCCAGCACAAGTGTCTTCTTAAGGTTCTTTGGTTTCTCCGCCACTCTCGACTCTGTCAAACTTCCACCCGCCAATGATCGAGGATACCGTACCGCGGCCCTCGATGTAGTCGTGATAGAAGGAGAGATAGATGTGAACGATGACGAACGTGACAAAGAACCACAGGAACGTGTGATGCCAGAAGCGCACCCCAGCATCGCCGCCCAGCAGCGGCACCACCCAGTTAAACAACTTCGGCACCCACGACGAGCTCATCGAAGAGTAGAGCGCGAAGCCGGTGATGGTCTGGATGCAAAACGCGATGAACGTCAGGAAGTAGATGAGCGCCGCCAGCGCATTGTGACCGGTGGAGATCTCTCCGTGCATCTTCACCTGCAACACGTCTGTCTTGACCACGTCCACAATTTCCTGCTGCTGCTTTTTCGTCACCGGGAAGAAATTGGTCCACTTGGCGTACTTATTGCCCACAAATCCCCAGTAGAGCCGCGCCAGGAAGTTGAAGACGTACACCCACGCCGACGCAAAGTGCAGGAACCGCACCCAGCCAAACCAGTACTGCTGATAGGCCTCAGGCGCGTATGCCAGGTGCATGGGATGCCCGATCAGGAAACCGGTCACGCATAGCATGGTCAGCGCGATGGCGTTGATCCAGTGGTATGCGCGCACCGGCAGTTCCCAAACATACACGCGCCGGTACGCGACCGGCGTCCCACCGTTTTCCCGAAACACATCTCTTACACCAGTGCTCTGTGTGCTCATGCGGCTACTCGAATGAAATCTGGTTGAGGTGCCTTCCCTGCGGATCATACAGATGCACGGCGCAGGCCAGGCACGGGTCAAAGGAATGGATAGTGCGGATGATCTCCACCGGCTGATCAAGTTTCGCCACCGGCGTCCCGATCAGCGCGGCCTCGAACGATGAGCGCTGTTGCTTGGCGTCGCGCGGTGAGCCGTTCCACGTCGTCGGCACAACCAGTTGGTAATTCTCAATCGCGCCGTTGTGAATCTTGATCCAGTGCGCCAGCGCGCCGCGAGGAGCTTCTTCCAGGCCCACGCCTTCGCAATCTGCCGGCCATGTCTTCGGATCCCACTTCTCGCCGTTGAACGTTGACACTTCGTTGATCTTCACGCGGTCCATCAAATTGCCGTAGAACTCCTTGAGCCAGATCATCGCCAGCGCCGCATCAATGCCGCGCGCAGCCGTGCGGCCCAGCGTACTGAACAACGCATCGACAGGCACGTTGAGCTTGCCCAGCACCATGCCCACTGTTTCCTTC
>JBEKAJ010000218.1:0-6354 GCA_050018295.1 Occallatibacter sp.
GAATGGCGAATTTGACGGTTACGACGGGACAAGTGGCAATGTGACTTTGGGTGGGCGACTCTCGTGGTAATTCCTCATTTTGGGATTGACGTCTTGTCGGAAATCAGAAACAATGGCGGAAATCTTTTAACCGCTAACTTAGGTAGTGGTCTTGCCCCTACAGGACGCACAAACCATAACCCAAGCGCTTAAAAGAAGATACAGAGAATTGGCTGCGCACACTGTGGACCTGAAGAAGCTCCCTTGTTTTGACACAGAAGAACAATCGGAAAAAAGCAACCACCGGATTGAAACCTCGCCCTTAAAGGCGAGTACTTCTCTGTTTCGTTTCCAATTACGGGTGGGTTCACCATGCCGTTTTTAGATTTGTTTTCTTTTGGCCCAGCGGGTCTAGACCCCCTGTCGCTCGTTTCTGGGCTTTAATCGTTACCAAGGTCTCACCTTTGTAGCACGAAAGAGGGATGTCCCCTTCATCGCCATTTGCCGATGATGAACTCACATCGCCCTAGCCTCTTGAAATGGCGTCGCGCTATCGGCGAGATAGTAGATCGCCCGCCAATGACTAGAATTGGACTGTTTTCGGAAGACCGCACTTTGCACCCGCTTCTTTCTTCTGCCCTTGGTAAGGACTTCGAGGTCCTGCTCCAGCCGGATGGAGATGGAACGGGCGCTCTCGTGTCCACTCCTGCCTGCGACGTCATGATCCTCGACCTCTACTCCTCCCAGGACACGCTGCAATCCCGGATTGAATTTGCCCGGCGCATGATCGCCTCCAGTGTCCCGTCGATACTGATGGCCGAAGACAGCCTGCGTTCCACCGCCTTCGAACTCGTTCGTTCCGGGGCCTTTGGCTTCTGCCGCCGCCCGCCATCGATTCGCGATCTCAAGACCATGCTCGTCCGGGCCTGCGAAACTTCCGCGCTCAAGCAGCAGTTGTACAGTGTCCAGCAGCGCATCGAGGAGCCGGGTAATTGCGACCGCATCATTGGATCGAGCCCTGGCATGCAGCGCGTCTACCAGTTGGTGCGCAGCGTAACGAATCTCAACGCCGCTGTTCTGGTTACTGGCGACAGCGGAACCGGCAAGGAGCTCATTGCCCGCGCCATCCACAATCTCGGCAGCCGCGCCAGCAAGCCTTTCGTCGCCGTCTCCTGTGGAGCCATTCCTGAAACCCTCATTGAAGCCGAGTTATTCGGCCACGAGAAAGGCGCCTTTACCGGCACCGTCGGCACACGGGAAGGCTACTTTGAGCAGGCCGCGGACGGCACGCTGTTCCTCGATGAAATCGGCGACCTGAGCATCTTCACGCAGGTCAAGCTCCTTCGCGTCCTGCAGCAGATGGAGTTCAGCCGCCTCGGCTCGAACAAGCTCATTCCCTTGCGCGCGCGCCTCATCTTCGCCACCCACCAGGATCTGGGCAAGCTTGTGGCCGAAGGCCGGTTCCGTCAGGATCTCTTCTATCGCATCAACGTCATGCGCATCGATTCGCCGCAGCTCCAGGAGCGGTCAGAAGACATTCCCCTCATCGCCGGTCATTTCTTGCGCCACTACTCAAACGTCTTCCAAAAACCAATGGACTCGATCGAACCGGCGGCCATGGAGATGCTTCAGAACTACCCCTGGCCCGGCAACGTGCGCGAGCTTGAAAACGTCATGCAGCGCGCCATCATTCTAGCTCCCGGCCGCGTGGTCCGCGCCGAAGACCTCAACCTCAAAATCCACGAGCCGGATGAGGATCCTGCCGCCTTCGACCAGATCGTCGACATCGCCGACTATCAGCCATCAGGCTCGTTCGAGCGCCAGCTACGCGACTACAAAACCAGGCTCGCCGTCACCGCTGTTCGCGAGAACAATGGGAACAAGACGCTGGCTGCGCGCAGCCTCTCCATCTCCCGCGCCTATCTTCACAGGCTCTTGCGGCTCGCCGAGAACGAAGCTCTCGCCGCGTCTGATCCTCATTACGAGGAACAAAAACTGCGCGAGACAGTTACCGCCTGACGCGCCAATCCCTACGCGCAAACCCTGCGGCAATTTGAAACCTGGATTCCATGCGCAGGACTCATCCCATTTGGCCTCGAATCACGCGAAATAATCGACCTGCTTCGCTGGCGCCTTTTCGAGCGCCTCCGCTCCCGCAGCCGTCTCGCCCTCCAGCAGGAGATCGTCGTCTTCGCTCTCCTCCGCGCCGGCAGCTTTACGTCCGTTTCGCTGCTCGCCGCTATCGTCTGGCCTTGCAGAAGCGTCGATATCGAAGATCGCCGGCGGCCGCATTTCTGCCTGCGCCGCCCTCATGGCTGGCAATGCGCGAATTCCCGGAATGGGGGCTATCTCCATACTCACATCCCGACTTCTGCCGCTGTGTATCGACTTGGAAGGGAAAGTCTTTAATCTTGTCGCGCTGTTCTTGTCCGATTTTCGGACACCTGCGCCCGGCGCCGCACTACCTGTGAAGCGTCGACTCCGTTGAGGCCAGCAGCCCGTTCCCGCTGTCTTGGCGTTGTTGGCTCCCGCTCTCTCCTTCAATCCCGGCCTTGTTTTTATTCAGCAGCGCCAGTCCCTGTTCCAGGCTCATCCCTGCGGGAACCGCAACGAAGCCCCCGCGCACCTCGTTCGTCTCGCGTGCAAATGTCTTCACCAGCAGCGCACGGATGTTCATGTGCACCTCAAGCGACTCCGTCTTCCAGTCGGTCGCGCTCACCTGCTCGCGCACCAGCCGGAACCATCCGCCCTTGTACAGCTTGCCCAGGATTCCGAAGCCGAATTCCACATTTTCGTCCACATGGCCCTCCAGCTTTGCCAGCCGCTTCGTTCGTGCATCCACCCACAACGTCCCGCTCATGGAGTGGAAGATTCGTTCCTCAATGCTGCGCGCCTTATCCGCGGGATTGGGCCGGAAACGCAGCCGGTAGCACCCATTCTCCTCGCCGTCATATTCGTACACGAATGCCGTCGGCAAAAGCGCAAGAATTCGCCCGATCCGCTCCTCGTCCTCGTCGTACTGCCGCAGTTGATCGGCCTGCTCGTCGCGCGAGCTAAGCAGCCTTTCCAAGCGCTCCTGCTCCTGCTGCTCCGCCTCAGGCGTCAACGCGCGTCCGTTGCTCAGCGCCAGCCGCGCAACGGGCCCCTCGGAGGTTTCCACCTGGTCTTCCAGCCGCGTCCCTGTTTGCGAACGCCGTTCCACCCAGTACCGCCAATAGCCGTGCCGTGAGTGATCGTTCAGCTCGTTGTAGACCACCTCCCCGACCAGTTGCCCCGCCGGCATCGGCGGCTCGGAATGCGCGCTGCTTGCACCCTGCGTCGCTGTTAGCACCACCATCGTCGCCCAGAGCACACGCATTGCATCACCTCCGGAGCCCACAGTGGTTCCACAACTGCTATACCCAGGCCCGCGACGGGCAAGTGGCTTTTTCGCCAAGAAAAAGCCACGCCGCAGGACGTTGGAAAGAGCACGTGAATTGTGGAACCGCTCTAAGAACTCCGTTTCGCAACGTGACCTGTGGGCATCATGAGGGCTTCGCAATGAAGTTCCGGCGAGACCTGCGTGAAAAGCCGGAGAATCGCGAAGCCGGAACCATGTTCGTTAACGCGAATCTCAATCATGGTGTGTGGTTCGTCGTTGCACCTTACGCACCCATGCACCAGACCTTGATTTCAGCGCTCGCGGCGAGCTTGATTCTCGACTGGGATTCGAGGAAGGAAGAGTTCATTTTGCTCCGCGGTTTCCCTAACTTCACCGCGCGTTCCGGATGTTACGATAGGTTGCATCCGTTTCGGAGGTCGCCAACCATGATTGAAACTTCCGCGCACGCAGCGCTCACCAGCGAGCAGATTTCCAATCTCACGCGTCAGAACAATTACGGCACGTGGCGCTTTCAGAAGGCCTGGAAACCGCTCTATATCGCTGATGCAGAAGGCTGCTGGTTCATTGACGGCGCGGGCAAGCGTTACCTCGATTTTAGCTCGCAGCTTATGTGCGTCAACCTTGGACACAAAAATCCTCGCGTGGTCGAAGCCATCGCCGAACAGGCCCGTGAACTCTGCTACGTCGCACCCGGATACGCCACTGCTTCACGCGCCCGCCTCAGCGCCAAGCTCCTCGAAGTCCTCCCCGAAGGTCTCAACAAATTCTTCTTCGCCACCAGTGGCACTGAAGCCAATGAAGCGGCCTTCAAAATCGCCCGCATGTTCACGGGCAAGAATAAGATCATCTCCCGCTACCGCTCCTATCACGGCTCGACCATGGGCTCCATCGCGGCCACCGGCGATCCACGCCGCTGGGCTATGGAGCCGGCGGGCAAAGGGGCGGGCGTCGCCTTCGCGCCTGAGACCAACTGCTACGACTGCCCCATCAGGCACACCTACCCCACCTGCAACATCGCCTGCGCCGACTACATCGAGCACATGATCCGCAACGAGAGCGACGTCGCCGCCATCATCCTCGAGCCGGTCGTCGGCACCAACGGCGTCCTCGTTCCGCCGCCCGAGTATTTCCCTCGCCTCCGTGAAATCTGCGACCGTCACGGCGTCTTGATGATCGCCGACGAAGTCATGGCTGGCTGGGGCCGCACCGGCAAGTGGTTCTCCGTTGACAACTGGAACGTCAAGCCCGACATTCTCGTCACCGCCAAGGGCATCACCTCGGCATACGTTCCCCTCGGCCTTTGCGCCACCACTACCAAAATCGCCGACTACTTCGAGGACCACTACTTTTCACATGGGCATACTTACGAGGCGCACCCGCTCACCCTCGGTCCCGCCGTCGTCACTATCGAAGAGATGCAGCGGCTCAAGCTCGTCGAGCGCGCCGCTGAGCTCGAGCCCTACGTCCGCCAGAAGCTCGAAGCCCTGAAGGCCAAACACGTCTCAATCGGCGACGTCCGCGGCCTTGGTCTCTTCTTTGCTGTCGAAATTGTGAAGAATCGCAAAACGAAGCAGCTCTTCAACACCATGCGCGACAAGGTGGAAGGCAAGCCGCTCGTCGTCGATCAAATCGCCGCCAAAATGATGGCGCAGGACGTGTCCATTCAAGCCTGGGTCAGCCACTTCGTCATCGCCCCGCCGCTCATCGTCACCAAAGAGGAGTTAGACTTGGGCATCGCCGCTCTCGACGAGCACCTCGCAATCGCCGACGCCCTCGTCGAAGCATAGCCGGGCTCTACCAACAGATTGGGGTGCCCCAGGTCCCGATTTTGGGGCCTGGGATACCGGGGCGACGAATCGCCGCAACAGAGGGCATCACGCCACCTCTTCCGCGCTCTCCGCCGCACCAACCGGCGCAACCAGCTTCATCATCGCCACATAGGTCGCACCCGCTGTGAAGAACCCCACGAACCACGCGTAGTCGTAAAGAAAGTGCAGCGGCTTCACGAACACGCCGATCAGCGCGATTCCGGCCCCGAGAGCCAGCGCAACCAACGCCCGCGGATTCACCCCTTTGGTGTAGTGGTAGACACCTTCGCGATGATAGAGCGAGTTCACATCCAGTTCCGTACCGCGGATGAAAAAGTAATCGCACACCATAATCCCCGCCACCGGCCCCAGCAGCCCTGAGTAGCCCACCAGCCAGCCAAAAATGTACGCGTCGGGAGTGGCCAGCAGCCTCCACGGGCACATTGCGAGGCCGAGGAATCCCGTAATCAGGCCACCCGTTCGAAAGCTGATGAGCCGCGGCCACAGATTTGAAAAATCATTCGATGGTGAAACCACATTCGCTCCGATGTTCACGTTCAGCGTCGCAACAAGCACTGCAATCAGTGCTACAAACGCGACCACCGGCTGATGGAACATCCCGATCAGCTGCACCGGGTCCCAGATCGCCTTGCCAAACAGAACCGCCGACGCCGACGTCACCGCGATCCCCAGAAACGTGTATAGCACCATGGCCACCGGCAGCCCGAACGCCTGTCCCCATGACTGTGCACTTTGCGATTTTGAGTAGCGCGTGAAATCGGGAATATTCAGCGCCAGCGTCGCCCAGTAGCCCACCATCGCCGTCAGCGACGGGAAGAACACTGCCAGAAACTCGCTCCTCGAGTGGAATTGGTTTGGTGTCGACAGCATTACGCCGAAGCTGCCCGCTTTCATTCGCACCCAGACCAGCAGCGCCACTGCCATCACGAACATGAACGGCGCGCCGAACGCCTGTAACCGCCGGATCGACTCCACGCCCCGCCACACCACCACCATATTCAGCAGCCAGAAGCCCAGGAAGCACGCCCACAAGATGCCGCCGTTTCCCTCCGCGCTCGGCCAGATCACGATCAGCATCGCGTCAATGGCGCTTCCGCCGATCCACGACTGAATCCCGAACCATCCGCATGCCACCACCGCGCGCAACAGCGCCGCCAGGTTCGC
>JBEKAJ010000219.1:0-6299 GCA_050018295.1 Occallatibacter sp.
AAAAACAGACAATCTTTCCCAAAACGACCCTCTACAGAACTAACTGGCGGGCAATCTGCCGCTGCAGTACACGGCCGAGCTCAAGCTGGATGGGCTGAGCGTGGCGCTCAGCTATGGTCCGAGCAGCGGGGAGCCGGGCAGCGGCGGAGCGCGGCTCACGATGAGCCTGACGCGCGGCGACGGGCAGACCGGCGAGGACGTCACCTCGAACATCCGAACGATTCGCAGTATTCCGCTTAGTATTCCGGCCGAGAGCCTGAAAAAAACCGGACTACCGCAAGGGATCGAAGTACGCGGCGAAGTCGTCATGCCGGAGGCGGCTTTTGTGCGGCTGAACGAAGAGCGCGAGCGCGAGGGGCTGCCGGCGTTCGTCAATCCGCGCAATTCTGCCGCGGGCACGCTGCGCACGCTCGAGCCCTCGATCGTCGCCAACCGGCGCCTGGTGTTCTTCGCGTATTTTCTGCTGGTGGACGGAGAGTACTTTACCGCCGGCCAGACGGCCACGCTCGACGCGCTGACAACGCTTGGCTTTCGTGTGAATCCGCATCGTGAACTCGTCAGCTCCGTCGAGCAAATGATTGAATTTATCGACGACGCCGAGAGCAAGCGGGCGACACTGGGCTACGAGATTGACGGCGTGGTGCTGAAGGTGGATGCGCACGCCACGCAGCAGCGGCTGGGCTACACGGGCCGCGCGCCACGCTGGGCCATCGCTTACAAGTTCACCGCTAAGGCGGGCGTGACGCAGGTGAAGAGCATTACAGTGCAGGTGGGCCGCACCGGCAAGCTGACGCCGGTAGCGGAGCTCGCGCCGGTTTTCATCGGAGGCACCACGGTGAGCCGAGCCACGCTGCACAATGCGGACTTCATCGAGCGGCTGGGGCTGAAGCTTGAAGACTGGGTGAAGGTGGAGCGCGGCGGCGATGTGATTCCGAAAGTTGTGGAGGTGGTTGAAGACGCCGATCACCCTCGAGGGAAGCACAGCTTCAAATTTCCGACTGAGTGCCCGGAGTGCGGAAGCAAAGTTGTGCGCGCGGAAGGCGAAGTGGATTGGCGTTGCGTGAATGCCGACTGCCCAGCCAAGCTGCGCGAAAGCCTGCTGCACTTCGGCCGCCGCGAGGTGATGAACATCGAGGGACTGGGCGATGCGGTGGTGCAGCAGTTGGCGGAAAAGCGGCTGGTCAAGAGCGTCGCCGATCTTTATTCGCTTGACGAGAGGGCGCTGGGGTCGCTCGAGAAAGAAGTGGTTCGCGTTGACAAAAGGACGCAACAGAAAATAGCGAAAAAAGAGGCGCTTCTTGGTCCAAAGGCGATCAAGATGCTCATTGAACAGATCGAGAATTCGAAAAAATCCGGCTTGGCGCGCGTGCTGATGGGGCTGGGCATTCGATTTGTCGGCGAGCGCACCGCCGAGCTGCTGTCACAGGAGTTTGGCTCGATGGAAGCGCTGATGGCGGCTTCGGCCGAGGAGCTGGAACGCGTGGAAGAGGTTGGCCCGCGCATCTCGCAAGCAATCCTGGAATTTTTCGCTGACAAGGAAAATCGCAATCTGGTGAAACGGCTCGCGGATGCCGGCGTGGATATGAGTGCGGAAAAGAAGCAGCGCACGGCACAGCTTGCGGGCCTTACGTTCGTGCTCACTGGAACGTTGCCGACGATGACGCGCGACGAGGCGAAGGAAAAGATTGAGGCTGCCGGCGGAAAGACCGCGGGCTCAGTGAGCAAGAAGACCAGCTACGTGGTGGCCGGCGAGGAAGCCGGGTCAAAACTCGACAAGGCGCGAGAGCTCAAGGTCCCAGTGATTGACGAGGAGGGACTGCGGGCACTGCTGGCGAGCCATGCGGCGCCAAAGTAGTTCTCCGCTCCGAGCTCAATCGCGGGGCGGAAGTGCGGCCAGCGCGCGAGCGGGCTTCCCGAAGAGCAACGGAAACAGAGCGACGAGAGCCAAGGCTAGATCGAAACCCATAAAGCAATCCATTCGACGATCCGGGAAAAACAATCAAGCATTCGAGGCGCGGCGTGCGGCAATATCGGGGCGATTCTCGCTGGCGCGGAGCTCGCGCAGCCGTTCGCGCTCCCAGGCTTCGGCGCGCCAATTGCGCGAGGCGTAGCGCGGCGCCTCTTCGAGGGTGGGAGTGTAATCAGCATGCGGACGCGGCGGCATGGTCACCAGTTCAGGTTGAGGGCGGTAAACAGGCTTGGGCAGAACAGGCGCAGGCGGCGTGATCAAACGCGCCGATGATTGAGGGTCGATGTTGGCCGCATAGGGGTAGGCCGGGCTGGAGGTGAGGCTGGCATCGCTCACGGCCGGCGGCTTGGAAGCCGCCGGTACAGCCGGTCTAGAGACCGGCGCTACATCGGAGTTTGCGGTACGGCTGAAGCCGTGCCCTGACACTTCGTGCTCGGGCTGGCTGACGACCGGCGGCTCAGGGTCAATTTGTTCCGCTGGCTCCTCTACCGGGCGCTGCGCCCGCACGGCGAGAGATTTGGCCATGAATTCATCCACCAGCTTGTGCAGGCAGGTTTGCCCGCAAAGATGCTTCGAGCCCGGGCGCAACTTGTGGCGAGAGCTCCAACCGCTGACGCGCAGTTCTCCCGCTTGCTCGTAGGCGACAAACCAATGGTTGGTCTGGCGCTTCTCCGTTGCGCAGACGTCGCACGAAATTGCCTGACGGATCACCTCAAATCCCTCTATCCACGGCAAATCCTCAAGAGATGCCTGGAATCTCCTACGTCTAGTTCATCGTGCAGCGGAGGGAATTGGATGAGGGGACGAGAGCGGCTGTGAGGAACTGATTCAGATTGGAACAGAAGAGCGCGAGATCGGCCTGATTTGGGACATGCCGCGCTCTCTGGATTGGAGGATTTCAGCCACGGCGACGGAACACCGGAGCCTCTGCGCCATGGTTACCTGCCGGTTGCGAAATAGCCCTTCTTGGCGCGCACGGTGTAACGGCGATCGTAACAGTACAGGTAAATCGTTCGGTAAGCGCCGTTGGTCGTGAAGTCGGCGGGCGTATAGACGAGCGCGTACTGGCTGCGCAGTTCTTCCTCGATGTCCTTAAAGCTCGTGGCCATCTCTTCCACCGAGGGCGGGAAGAAGACCTCGCCTCCGGTCTCTTCGGCCAGTTGCTGCAGGATCTTGTCACCGGGGCCGCGGCTTGGCGTCCAGTTGGTGCTGATGGCATAGATGATGGTTTCAGCGCGCTCACACTCTTTGATTGCTTCGGACAGATAAACGCGGCTTTGATTGTCGTCGCCGTCGGAGATGAGAATGATTGCCTTGCGGATGGGCTCGGGACCGCGCTCGGTGAGGAGTTTGTCGCGGCAGGCGACATAGACCGCGTCGAAGAGCGCGGTGCCGCCGCCCGGTTGCAACTTGTTGATGCCCGTCTCCAGAGCGTCCTGATCGTTCGTCCAATTCGCAGTGACCGTCGGCGTCACGTCGAACCCCATGACGAAGGCGCGGTCGCTCTTCGCCTTGAGCACATCGAGCAGAAACTCGGTGGCCGATTGCTGCTCAAACTGGAAACGGGAGCGGATGGACGTACTGGCGTCAATAACGATGCCCACGCGCAGCGGCAGGTTGATCTGCTGGTGAAACGAGTTCACGCGCTCCGGGGCCTTCTGGTCATCGAGAAGGGCAAAGTCGTTCTGGCCCAGGTTGGGAATGTAATGCCCATGCTTGTCAGTGACGGTGAAGATGAGGCTGACCTCATTGACGCCGACATGGATGGTCGGCGTGCCCGTATCGGTATTTGAACCGGGCCCCGGAGGAGCTTGCAGCGCCGGCTGAGCGGCCGGTTGAGCCGCAGGGGCTCCGGCGGCGGGCGCAGGCTGCTGAGCAGATGCAGCGGCGCAGGAGAGCGCAACCGCCAATGCGAGCGAGGAGAGCCGCCACAGCCGCGAAAATGGAACGGCCTGAGGCATGGACAGCTTTGTGATCATCACGGTCTTATTCTAACAATCGCAGCGCTGGCCGATTGCCGATAGGGATTGACATTCCAGGTACTTTCGTCAGAGCGGCCTGCCACTGGTTCTGCGGCAGCCCGTGGGCGTTAGCCCGCATTTCACGCAACAACCACGCACGATGGGAAATCCGGTCGCGAGCGTAGCCAAACACATTTTTTGGTCCACAATGGGCGTGTGCGGGCCTGGAGACCCGCACGACAGCCGGTCTGGAGACCGGCGCTACGCCTTGCCCGCGACTAGTGAAAAATGCAGATTAGACAGATTCGAGGCACTTGAGGAAAGCGGTCAGTTCTTCGGGCATCGGCGCTTCAAGTTGGAGCGGCTTGCCCGTCAGCGGTTGCGTGAATTCGAGCTTTGCAGCGTGGAGAAAGTTGCGGCTGAGCTTCAGCCGCTCAGGTTCGGTTTTCTTGCCGGTGGAGCGCGTGCTATCGGCAACGGGTTGCGCGGTCAACTGCGCCACGCCGCCGTAGAGCGTGTCGCCCACCACGGGGTGGCCGATGGACGCCATGTGCACGCGGATCTGGTGCGTGCGGCCGGTCTCGATGCGCACGCGAAGGATTGTGAATTTGCCGAAGCGGGTGGTCAGACGCCTTACGACCTCATAGTGCGACACAGCCGAGCGGGCATTATCGCTGGGCCGCGTGGTCATGCGCGTGCGGCGCACGGGATCGCGGCTGACTGCGGCGGTAATGGTGCCTTTCTCGCGCGCCACTGCACCGTGAACGAGTGCGATGTAGGTTTTTTGCACGCGGCGGCCCGAGAACATCGCGCCGAGGGCGGCGTGAGCGCGGTCGTTTTTGGCGACGATGATGAGCCCGCTGGTGCTTTTATCGAGACGGTGGACGATGCCGGGGCGCAGCTCTCCTCCCGTGGTAGAGAGCGCATTGAAGCGGTGGAGCAGGGCATTGACGAGAGTGCCACTGCTGCGCGGGTCGGGTCCGTTTGCCGCTGCACTGCTTTGGCCCGCTCCCGCATGCACCATCATGCCCGCCGGCTTGTTCACCACGGCAAGATCGGCGTCTTCGTAAACAACGTCGAGCGGGATCGCCTCCGGCACGGCCTTGAGCGGCGCGGGATGCGGATCGCCGGTGATGGTGATCTGTTCGCCACCACGAAGCTTGAGCGAGGCCTTCTCGCGGCCGCCATTCACGAGTACATCGCCCTGGTCGATCAGCAATTGCACGCGGGAGCGGCTCACGCCGTCTAGTTGTGTGGTCAGGAATGCGTCGAGACGCTGGCCTTTGGCCTCGGCAGGAACAGCGATCGCGCCCGGAAGGCTCATACAGCGCCGCGGTTCTCAGCCGCCGACGCGGGTTGCTCTTCAGCGCGCGACGCACCTTTTGGTTCACGCAGTACGTTTTTGCTCTCGCGGAGCGTCAACGCGCCTGTGAGCACGAGAAAGATCGATGCGATCTGAGGCCCGTCGATAACGCCATTGAAGAGCGAGCCGCGGCCAGACAATTCGCGGCCGGTCCAGTCGCGCCAGATTTCCGTCATGTAGATGGCGACTCCGGCACCCATCAGCCACAGGCCTGCCACGTCGCCACTGCGGCGCTCGAGAGGCAGCCAGACCCAAAGCAGGACCGCCAGCGCGAAGAATGCTAGCGCCGCATAAGCCTGCACGGGATGCAGTGGAACGCCGAGCGGAGTGCCGCTCCAGATTGCCGCCAGAGGGTTGGTGTAAGTAACCGCCCAGCCTACGCTCGACGCGGCATCGGTGCCGTAACCGGAGCCGGCCGCCAGCGCGCCCAGTTGCTCGAAGGCCAGGCCCGCGGCCAGCGGCGGGGCGAGCGCGTCGGCGGTGGCGCGGAAGGGAAGTTTGCTGTGGCGCGCGTACCATGCGGCGCACCCGGCGCCAGCGAGTGCGCCCGCGCAGGCCAGCAACGGATGATGCACCATCGCCAGTCCCAGCACCCAGGCAGGATGGCTGCGGAGGGCGCTCCAGTTGGCCACGACCAGGAGCAACCGCGTGGTGACCAACGCGGCAAACAGGCTCAGGATGCAGAGATTCCACACCTTGCCGGCGTCCACGCCGACGGTGCGCGCAGTGCGCTGCGCCAGCACAAGCGCCACGAGCACACCGAGTGCGGTGATCGCGCCGTAGGACGGGACCAGAATCGATCCGATGTGGAAGAGAACGGGATGCACCTCAAGTCAGGATAAGGGATTTGACCGGCAGGGGGAGAAATTGAGGCGGGTGAGGGGAGAAGTAGAACCCGACCCGCTGGGCCGTGGGCAATGCGCCGGTGAACCCGTCCTAAGACGGTGGAGCTCTCCGCGGTTCATTAGGCATTCCGGACTGGCGGACACTGCACACAGAACCGATT
>JBEKAJ010000220.1:0-6287 GCA_050018295.1 Occallatibacter sp.
CTTGCTATTTACAGCGTAGACACGCGCGGCTTGCAGGCTGTGGCGCCGTTGGGCGACGCGTCCACCGGCAGCTTGCGCGGGCAGGGCGCATTCAACGGCAGCGCGCTCACCAACAACATGAACCAGAACTTCGCCACGCAGGAAGTGATGGCCACGCTCTCCAGCGACACGGGCGGAAAGGCGTTCTTCGACTCGAACGACTTTGCACCGGCCTTTGCGCAGGTGCAGAAGGATACTTCGGCCTACTACGCCGTCGGCTTTCACTCGTCGAACCCCGCGCGCGACGGCAGGTACCGCAAGCTTACGGTCAAGATCGACCGGCCCGGCGTCAAGCTCGAATATCGGCCCGGATACTACGCGCCGGCGGACTTCAAGCACTCGGGCAAGGAAGACCGTGAGCAGGAACTCCAGGATCAACTGGCCAGCGACCTGCCCGCCACAGACATGGCCGTCTACATGGATGCCATGTACTTCCGCCTCGACGCGAATCGCTTCTTCATGCCGGTCTCGCTCGTTGTCCCCGGCTCGCAGATTCCCTTTGTGAAGGGCGGCGACAAGGACAAGGCCACGCTTGACATCATCGGCGCGGTGATCGACCAGACTCAGCGGCCGGTGGGGCGCGTGCGCGATACGGTCAAGCTCAACCTCGACCCGTCACAGCAGGCGCGGCAGAAGAACATCCAGTACACGACCAGCTTTAATCTGCCGCCGGGCAAGTACCAGCTCAAATTCGTGGTACGCGAGAATCAGACCGGGCGCATGGGCTCGTTCATCGCAGACGTTTCGCTGCCCGATATGAAGAAGGCTCCGCTCAAGCTCAGTTCAATCGTGCTGGCCTCGCAGCGCGAGCCGAGCAAGAAAGACGATCCACTCGTGCGCAACGGCGAAGAATACGTTCCCAACATCAGCCACGTGTTTCGCCAGGATCAGCATATGTATTTGCTCTACGAGATATACGATCCGGCGCATGCAAAGGCAGCCGAAGGTGCGCCAAAGGAGGCCAAATCCGCGATCGATCTGCTCAGCAGCCTGGAGTTGATCCAGGGATCGACGAAGGTATACGAAACGCCCATCGTGCAAGCAAAGTCGATCAACGTGGACGGGCGCGACGCAGTCTCAATCGAGCTCGATGTGCCGTTGAGCGGGCTCAGGCCGGGGTCGTACATCTGCCAATTGAATGTGATCGACGACGCGGCCGGCAGCTTCGCCTTTCCGCGCTTCGCCGTGCTCATTCGTGATTCGTCCGTGACGCCGCCTGCGGCACCGGCAGCCGCGCCCTCATCGTCAAGCGGCGGCTCCGAATAAGATCACCGTGGGCCCCACCCCTTCCGCGGTGCCGCTGCGGAAAGGGCGGGCAGCCGTCACGCGCGTTTGAGTAGCCGGAGGATGGCCACCAGAAGGACCGCGCCGCCCAAGGCGATCAGTGTGCTGTAGATGAATCCGCCATGCGCATCCAACCCAAGGTGGTTCGCAATAAACCCGCCCACCAACGCTCCGGCGATGCCCAGCAGTATATCGACGAAGAACCCGTAACCCGAGCCCTTCATGATCTTGCCCGTCAGCCAGCCGGCAACCAGGCCGACCAGAATCCACATTAGAATTCCCATCTTTCCTCTCCTCGACCTCGTGAATTGGTTCGCTTGCGCGGTATTGGGAGCGGCAGAAACCTCCGGAGTGCGAGGGTCAGGCTGCCCGTTTCCGCAGGTATGGATTTATAACACTGCCAGGGCACGTCCAGCCAGCGGGAAATTTCACAGCACTGCCGCATGTCGCTACTCGGTTTTCATCGCGTCAGGTGCCGAGGCCGGGTTCTGTTGATAGGGGCAGTGGCGACATCGTGCCCCGCAGCAATACCCGCGCTTGAGGAGGTACGCGGCGGTAAAGACGAGGCACGCGCCCTCGAAGTAATAGTCTTCAGGCTTGAGTCCTGGAGGAGGCTCCGGCGCAGTCGTGGGAGAATCTCGATCCACGCTCCCATTCTCTCGTGAACCGGCGCTGATTCGAAAGCTGGCGATCGGGTACGCCCGTTAAAATCAAGAAATGGCACTCACCGCGCAAGACCGCGCCCGCAAGATCAAGATCATTCTTTTCGACGTGGATGGCGTACTCACCGACGGCACCATCTGGCTCGTCCCCGGCGCTGCCCACAGCGGGGTTTTGGATGAGCTCCGTGGAAAGGACAGCATCGGCTTCGGCGTTCAATCCACCACCATGGTCGAGGCCAAGGGGTATAGCGCGCACGACGGTACAGCGATTTCACTGGCGCGGCTGGGCGGCCTGAAGTGTGGGGTCATCACCAAGCGCATCAGCGAAACCGTAGCCACGCGCGCCCGCGACCTGAAGCTCGAATTCGTCTACCAGGGATGCGCCTTTAAAATGCAGGCGATCCGCGAAATTGTTGCAAAGGAAGGCGTGGCGCTGGACGAAATCTGCTACGTCGGCGATGACGTGATCGATCTGCCGGCGATGCGCGAAGTGGGATTTGCGGTGGCCGTGGCTAACGCACGCGAGCGGGTGAAAGCCGAGGCGCACTACGTGACGCCGAACGCGGGAGGCTATGGCGGGGCGCGTGACGCGGTCGAGTTCATCCTAGAAGCCAGGGGCGTTCTGGACGAGTGCATCGACGCCTACATCGACGAGCGCAATCCGATTTCGCCGTCGATGGACATCGGCCGCGGTGCCGATCTCAAGTAGCCTCGTCTCTAGCCATGGAAAACAAACCCAAACGCGCAGTCGTCCTCTTGAGCGGAGGCCTCGACTCGGCCACCGTGCTGGCTGTGGCAAAGAGCGAGGGATACGAGCCCTACGCGCTCTCGTTTTCCTATGGCCAACGGCACGTGTGGGAATTGAATGCGGCCAAACGGGTTGCCGCGTCCATCGGAGTGGCGGAGCACCGCACGGTGCCCATTGACCTGCGCGCCTTTGGCGGCTCGGCGCTCACGGCCGACATCGCGGTTCCGAAGGGCCGCACAACTCAGGAGATGTCCGGCAGCATCCCAATTACGTACGTACCTGCGCGCAACACCATCTTTCTCGCCTTTGCGCTGGCTTGGGCTGAGGTGCTGGGCGCGAGCGACATCTTCTTGGGCGTGAATGCGCTTGACTACTCAGGCTACCCCGATTGCCGTCCTGAATACATTGCCGCCTTCGAAAGAATGGCCAACCTGGCGACCAAGGCAGGCGTGGAAGGCCGCCAGGCGCTGAAGATTCACACGCCGCTCATCGCACTTTCCAAAGCGGAGATTATCCGCCTGGGGCGCGGCATGGGCGTCGATTACAGTTTGACCAGCAGTTGCTACGATCCCTCCCCTATGGGCGTGCCGTGCGGCCAATGCGACTCCTGCCTCCTGAGGCAAAAGGGCTTCCGCGAAAACGGGATCGAAGACCCGCTGGAGGGTTAGCTATTAGCACGTAGCTGTTCGCCGCGAATTACAAGTCGTCGCGAAGAGCGCAAAAGTTAAAAATCGCATTGGAGAAGCTAACAGCTAATGGCTAAGAGCTTGTTTTTATGAGCTATGCGATCAAGGAAATCTTCTACACCCTCCAGGGTGAAGGCGCGCAGACGGGCCGGCCGGCGGTCTTTTGCCGATTTGCCGGATGCAATCTCTGGTCGGGGCGCGAGCAGGACCGCGCGTCGGCCATCTGCAAATTCTGCGATACCGATTTTGCCGATACCAATGGGCGTGGCGGCGGAAACTTCGTCTCTGCCGAGACCCTGGCTGCAGCCATCCATCAGAAATGGCCCACAATCGCTGCGCCCGGCAATCGATTTGTAGTTTGCACCGGCGGCGAACCTCTTCTGCAACTCGACAAGGAGCTGATCGATGCACTCCACGCATGCGGCTTCGAAATTGCCGTGGAGACAAATGGAACCATTGCGGCTCCGGCAGGGCTGGATTGGATCTGCGTGAGCCCGAAGGCCGGCGCGGAGTTCAAACAGCGCAGCGGAGACGAACTGAAGCTGATCTACCCGCAGCCTGGAGTGGAGCCGGAGCGGTTTGAAGAGCTGCCATTCCGGCATTTCTTCCTGCAGCCCATGGATGGGCCCGCCCGCGAGTTCAACACAACGCTGGCGCTGGCATATTGCCTCGATCATCCGCGCTGGCGGCTGGGCCTGCAAACGCACAAGCTACTGGGGATTCCGTAGAGACGGAGAACCGAGGTTCAAGAAGATCAGATAGCAATTCAACTGACCACTGACCATTGATCACTGATCACTGTTTTTTCGCGCTTCCGCTTCGGCAAGCCATCCGCGCCGCAGTTTCTCCAGTGGAACACTCGACAGATAGGGCTTGATGTCGAGCACCGGCGTACCGTCGAGCATGTCGACGCCGCGCACATGGAGCGACGAGCCCTCGCGGTGTAAAAACTCAACAACTGTGAGTCCAATCGGATTCGGCCGGCGCGGTGATCGCGTGGCGAAGACGCCGTGAGGCCGGCCCTCATCGGTCGGTGGATGAGCAATCAAATCGAATCCATCGGCACGGTCGAATTGCCAAAGGATGAACAGGTGCGAAAAGCCATCAATGTCGTTCAGCCCCGGCTCGAACTCACGCAAGAGCTCAATGACACCTTCGGCGTCGTGCCTTGCACCGAGACCTTTGGGAATCGCCGAGGATTCACGGTAAGGGCTATGAATGAAGCCGATCGGATGGGCAGTTAACATTCGCTGACGCCTCCGCTTTCATCCTATCCGCCAAAGCTGCAGAGTCGAATCGAAAGTCCGCGAATCCAAAGTTGATAATCTTTGATCGCAGGAGGTGAATCCAATGCAAGCTGCTGTCGTCAATATTCCCGGCCAGGCGCCGAAATACCAAACCTTTCCCGACCCGGTCGCCGAAGAGGGCGAGGCGCTGGTCCAGGTGCGCGCCGCCGGCCTGCATCCCATCGTCAAGTCTCTCGCAAGTGGGGCGCACTACGCGAGCGCGGGTGCGGGACAGGGTCCCTCCATCCCGGGCGTGGATGGCGTCGGTGTACTCGAAGACAGCAAGCGCGTCTACTTCTTGTTTGTGCGCAAGCCATGGGGAACGATGGCTGAGCGCGCCGCTGCTCCACGAAACACCTGCATTCCCGTGCCCGACGGTCTGGACGACGTGCAGGCTGCGGCCATTGCGAATCCGGGAATGTCGGCCTGGGTCGCGTTGAAGGAGCGTGCCGGCCTCAATCCCGGCGAGACCGTTCTAATTCTGGGCGCGACGGGCGTCGCGGGCCAGCTTGCCATCCAGGCGGCGCGGCAATTCGGAGCCAGGCGCGTGATCGCCGCCGGACGCAACGTGGACGCAATTGCGGCGGCTGACGTGGATCGAGTGATTGCGCTCGGCCAGCCGGAGGACGAAGTGCGCGAGGCTCTTGCCGCCGAAGCCGCCGCTGGCATCGATGTTGTCGTCGATTATCTTTGGGGACGGCCCACGGAGTTGCTTCTGGAGGCCCTCGCCAAAGGCTTCAAAGCTGCGGCCACTCACAAAACACGCCTGGTCGAGGTGGGCTCCAGCGCCGGCCAGACGATTACCTTGCCCGGCGCGACGCTGCGCAGCATCGATTTGACCCTCCTCGGCAGTGGATTTGGCTCCGCCCCTCTCGACCGGATTCTTGCCACCATTCCCACCCTCTTCGAGATGGCCGCATCCGGCAGCCCCAAAGTCGCCGTCGAGCCGGTTCCGCTGGCCGAGGTTGAGACCGCTTGGGATCGTGTCGAAAAGGGGCGCAGGGTAGTTTTCACCGTTTGACCAGCAGACACTCCCGTTGAATCCATCAACAAAGTTTTGGTGACGCGAAAACCCCTCCCGAATGCGAGCGGGAACACTTCAACGGTCCGCGGTGTCTAAGATAGGTAGGCGCTTAAGCCAAATTGCGGTACGCCCGGGCCCAGGCGTTCAGGGTCAGTAGCGCGCTTCTGGTGGCTAACCGGCCGCTGGAAATGGCAGCAAGTGGATTCGAATGTTCCGTTCAGGCCGCGGAGCCCATAGCACGGTGTGACGCGCGCACGTGCAGACGATGGCCGATTTGCGGTAACGTGGGAGGACACAGAATTGCAGGCGGACCTCACCATGGGCAATCTTGCCAGTGCGCTGACGCTCCAATCAGATGAGGCGGCTCTCGTTGAAGGATTGCGAGCCGGCTCAGAGGAGGCGTTTGCGTGGCTGATCGCACGCTACCACCAGCCAATCTACTCATTGCTGGCCCGCACGGTGCGCAATTCCGCCGACGCTTCCGATCTGACCCAGGAAGTTTTCGTGAAAGTCTTCCGCGGAATTCGCGGTTTTCATGCCCAGTCTTCTTTGCGCACA
>JBEKAJ010000221.1:0-6278 GCA_050018295.1 Occallatibacter sp.
CGACGCTGCGCGCCGTGGCGCCGGGCATTAGTGAAGCGCTGATTACGACGGCGGCGGGATTGTTTGTGGCCGTGCCGGCGGTGGTGGCGTACAACCAGTTTTCAGCGCGGATCAGAATCTTCGCATCGGCGACGGACGATTTTTGCCGGGAGCTGCTGAACTCGCTGGAGGAGATGCCGGTGAGGAGCCAGACGCCAGCGCCGCGGGTACCGGCCGAGATGCCGCGCGAGGCGGAGCGCAGTCTATATAAGTAGGGGCGCGTGCGACGCGGTTGATGGCATTGCTATCCCTGGTCTCGAAATCGAGACCAGGGGCACCCGATTTCGGGTCGGTTGGGTTCTCGTGCTATCCCACCCTTCGCCAGAAAAAAGGCGAAGGATGGGGCACCCACTCAGGGCTGCCGGAGAGACAGAGCGGAAAGGTTCATCGTGGCATTCACGACAATCAACGGACAGACTCGATCGTCGCTGGCGGAGATCAACATTACGCCGCTGGTGGACGTGGTGCTGGTGCTGCTGGTGATCTTCATGATCACCGAGCCGGTGCTTCAGTCGGGGATTGAAGTGAATGTTCCCAAGACGCGAACAGTGAAACAGATCACCGAGCAGCGGATGGTGGTGACGATCGACCGAGATCAGAATGTGTTCCTGAACGATCAGCCGGTGAACGTGCACGATTTGCCAGCGCGGCTGCACCAGGCGGGCGTGGATCCGGCGCACCAGTCGATCTATTTGCGCAGCGACGAGCGAGTGCCGTTCGGGGCGTTCGCCAGCGTTATGGACGCGGTGAAGCTGTCGGGGATCACGAACGTGTCGATCGTGACGCAGCCGCTGGAACTGAAGGGATCGGGCGGCGGGAATTGAGCTTTCAAAGAGCGCGAGGTTTGGGCTCGTGCTATCCCACCCTTGGCGCAAGAACAGAAACGCGCCAAGGATGGGGCACCCAGCGCAGTTGGCGGGGTTAGCGGAGCTAGCGGGAATATGGATAGCGTTCTTGAGGGCGGCGAACACCTGGAGCGTGAACTGGCGCGGGAGCCTTTTGCGGGACCGGCGGCGGGCTCGGTGGGGCTGCATCTGGCGATCGCGGCTACGCTCGTGTCTTACGCCTGGGCGATGGGGCTGTTTCATCACAACGTCTGGGGCACGGCAGGCGCGGGCGGGGCGATGCAGGTGACGCTGGTGACGAGCGCGCTGCCACTTCCGGCCGAGCAGATCAACCAGAATGTGCTGGCAACGGAGACACCGAGCCAGGCCCCGGCGACGCCGAGCCCCAAGGAACAGAAGCACGTGGATAAGACGGCGATTCCGATTCTGGGCAAGCCGGCGAAGCCTACGGCGCAGAACATTCCGAAGACGCAAATACACCAGCCGCCGCCCAAGCAGAATGTGGCGCAATACGGCGAGCAGAACGGTTCGGTAATGCCGCACCAGATGCAGGTCGGATCTGCGGGGCCGACGACGGTCGGGGACAACAACTTTGCCAGCCTGTATCCCTGGTATGTGGACCAGATCAACCGGAAGATGTCGCAGAGCTGGGACAAGGCACAGGTGGATCCGCGGACGCCGAAGGGCGCGCGCGTTTACCTAGCCTTTTCAATTTACCGGGATGGCAGCCACAGCCGGCCGCAGATCGACACTTCAAGCGGGAGCCCGACGCTGGATAACTCGTGCATGCTCGGCGTGCAGCGCGTGGATACGTTTGGCCAGCTTCCGCCGAACTATAATCAAGGTACGTTGAAGGTTTCGTACTACTGCGAGTATTGAAAATCAGCTAGTAGCCATTAGCCTTTAGCCATTAGCTGCTTCAGTGGTAGGACAAGCGGTTGTGGTGAACGGACTACAAATTGGGCCCCCTTGGGTAGGGCGTGCGCACAATCAACTGTTACCCCAACAGGAAGGATTGCAGAACGCATGAAGGCAACAATTCGGGTCTTTCCCCTGTTCTTACTTTCTCTGGCGTATCTTTCAGCGCCGCAAATCTCCGCTCAAGACTGGGTACACACCGGAACAAACCTCGGCAACGAGCGCATTCGCCTAGCCGCGGCAGACTTCAAGCCGGTGGGTAGCGATCCCGGAACGGCGCCGCTGAAGGCGATCTTCGACTCCACACTCTATAGCGACCTGACGAGTGCGGGAATCTTCGACATGGTGTCAAAGAGCCTGGCGCCGCAGGCGATGCCGGGATCGCCGCAGGAGTTCGCGGCGGCGCAATGGTCGGCTGCGCCGGCGAGCGCGGCGATGGTGGCGTTCGGAGCGTTGTCGGCGACAAACGGACGGCTGGTAGTGTACGGATGGCTGACGGACGCGCGCACGGCGGGGAGCGCTCCGGTGCTGGCCTCGCAGTACAACGAAGCGGCAAGCGAGGAGATGGCGCGCACGGTGGCGCACCGGTTTGCCGACGAGATCATCTACCGGCTAGGCGGCGCAATTAACGGTATCGCCGAAACCAAAATCTATTTCGTGAGCAATCGGACCGGGTCGAAAGAGATCTGGGTGATGGACTACGACGGGCAGAATCAGCACGCCGTCACTCATCTGGGCAGCATTTCGCTTTCTCCGCGCGTGTCACCCGATAATTCCCGCATTGCGTTTGCCTCGCTGGGAAGCGACGGATGGGCGATTCGCATGTATTCGATGGACCTGGGGCGGCTGGTGAGTTTCCCTGGAGGGTCCGCGGGTGGGAGCAACCAGTCGCCGGCGTGGTCGGCAGACGGCGCGAGAATTGCTTTCTCCTCGGCGCGGGGCGGGCATCCGGACATCTGGATTTCGGACGTGAGCGGTGGCAACGCGCACAGCATAACGTCGTTCGGCTCGGACGTTTCGCCGGTTTGGAATCCGCGCACCAGCAACCAGCTTGCATTTGTGAGCGGGCGGACGGGCGAGCCGCAGATTTACGTGATGGACAAGGATGGCGCGAACGTGCAACGCATGACCGACAGCGGCTATGCCATCTCTCCCTCGTGGTCGCCCAACGGCGGCATGCTGGCGTTTTGCTGGAACCGCAAGTACGGCCCCGGCGATCCCGGCGGGCAGGACGTCTACATCATGGACATTGCCAGCAAGAACTGGCTGCAAGCCACGCATGAAGCGGGGAACAACGATTTCCCATCGTGGTCGCCGGACGGACGCCACATTGTGTTCCAGCGGCAGATTGGGCATCGCACGCAGATCTGGACGATGCTAGCCGACGGCACCGGCCAGCAGCAACTGACATTCTCCGGCGACAACTCAATGCCCAACTGGAGCTGGAAGTGAGCCTTCGACCCGAGTCTGGAGCGTTGCCGGGTAGTGGGTCACTTTGGAGAAGCTTTCCCTCGGGGGGCTAAAGCCCACATCATAATGCTCGACTTATGTGCGGGCTGAAGCCCGTACCCTTCAAACTGACCCACTACCCGTTCCTGCGTTGTAACCAGATTTGCGGGCTCGATGAACTATCATTTTAAGGGTGCTGAGTTTCGGCGGCAGCAAGCAGGCGACGATAAAGCAAGCTGCCCGGAAGATAGCCTTGAACTTTTTTGAGAAGGAGAATTCCCTTGAGACGACGTGATTGCATTTTGACCTATTCCCTGCTGCTTGTTGCCCTGACGGCTGTCTCGGGATGCAAGAAGAATGCTGCGCATTTACCACCCGCGGAGGAAACGGCTCCGACTGCGAATATGGGCGCGCCGACGGCACAACTGACCGCGACACCCGCTGTGATTTCGGCCGGAGACCAGGTGCAACTGACCTGGCACACGACCAACGCAAGCTCGATTTCGATTGACGGCATCGGCGATGTTCCCTCGGTGGGCGTGAAGACGGTGACGCCGACAGAGTCGACGACCTATCACCTGGTGGCGCGCGGGGAGGGCGGCTCGGCCGACGCCTCGGCATACGTGACGGTGAATGCGCCGCCGGCGATCAGCGTGCCCAGCAAATCCATGAGCGCAGAGGAAGAATTCAATGCGCGCGTGCAGCCGATCTTCTTCGACTACGACACATACGATATTCGCGGCGACGCGCAGGCAATCCTGGCGAAGAATGCCGACTATCTGAATGCGCACCCCAACATCAAGGTCGTGATCGGCGGCTACTGCGACGAGCGCGGATCGGACGAGTACAACCTGGTGCTGGGTCAGAACCGGGCGGAAGCGGCCAAGACCGCGCTGGTGACGGCTGGCATCGCGGCCGATCGCATCCGGGTGATCAGCTACGGCAAGGAAAAGCCGTTCTGCTCCGATTCGACCGAGGAGTGCTGGCAGTTGAACCGCAGAGACGGGTTCACGATCGACAAGTGAAGCAGCTTTCAGCTCTCAGCCATCAGCTTTCCGTTGGCGATTCATTCGCATCCACACTCGGCAGCCTGGCCTTCCCAGCCGGGCTGCCGTATGTTGTATTCAGAAAGTTTTTGAGTCAGGAAGGCAAAAATCATGTATAAATCAAGCCCTCTTCGCCAGCGTCTGCTCGCAGTTGCAGCACTGATTCTTCTGTTTGGTCCCGCGGCCATGCCCGCGCACGCGGTCTCAAAGGAGATCGTGGAGCTGCAAACGCAGGTGCAGCAGTTGCTGGATGCGGTGCAGCGTCTGCAATCCACGCTGGATGCGCGCATGGGCGTGCTGGAGCACCTGGCGCAGCAGTCCGCCGACCAGGTAACCCAGGTGAACGCAACGGTGACTGCACTGCAGCAGAAGATCAACGCACAGAATGATGCGGTGAGCGGAAAGGTCGACGCCGTCTCAGGGCAGGTGCAGTCGCTGAATGACTCGGTGGACGAGTTGAAGGCGCGCATCACCAAGCTGGACAAAACGGTGCAGGACTTGCAGGCGCAACTGCAGGCGATACAGGCAGCGCAGGCACCGGCGCAGCCAGGCGCAACGGGACCAGGTGCAGCAGGCCCGGGCGGCGAGGCGAACCCGGGACAGGGACAGGGATCCGGCGTGCCGGGCACAGCGCCAGGCGGAGCAGGGCCGGGAACGGCTGCCGCGCAGCAAGCCCCGCCGTTGCAGGAGACTCTGCAGGCGGGAGTGCGTGACTACAACGCAGGCAGGTACCAGGTAGCGCAAGGGGAATTCCAGGACGTGGTGCACTACTATCCGCTGGACGATATGGCGGGGACGGCTCAGTTCTATCTGGGCGAGATTGCGTACCAGCAAAAGGATTACGATACCGCGATCAACGACTACAACGCGGTGCTGGAAGGGTTCGGCGGCAACGCGAAGGCTCCGGCAGCGCAACTGCACAAGGGGTTCGCCTTGATTGCGATGGACAAGCGCGAGGAGGGCACTCGCGAGTTGCGCACGCTGATCCAGCGGCATCCGCAAACTCCGGAGGCGCGGGCGGCACGCACCAAGCTGACGGCGATGGGCGTGAAGACGACTACGGCGGGGCCGGCGCATTAGAAAGACAGGGGTCAGAGGTCAGCTATTGGCTTTCGGCTTTTGGCTTACAGCTATTGGCTTTTGGCGCGGTAGCACAGGTTTCCGAGTACGCGACGAAAGAGCCCCGCGATGAGCGGGGCTTTTTTGCGGGGCGAAAATTCGGGTTTGCGATTATCTGGGTTTAGCTTTTTGCGGGGGCGGTGTCGATGGGCACGGTGCCGTCCGCGGCAGCGCCGGCCGTTGCGGCGGCAGGAGCGGGTGGCGCGTTTTCGGCCGTCGTATTCGCGGCCGCTGCGGCATTGGCGGCTGCTTTCGCCACGCTCTTGTAGTGGCGGACATCGGCGCCCTGCACCCAGAAGATGACGTCTTCGGCGATGTTGGTGGCATGATCGCCGACGCGCTCGAGGCTGCGGCAGATCATGAGCGCGTTGAGAGCCTGGGGGGCGAGATGGCTCTGCTCTTCCATGACTTTTGTAAGCGCGCGGAAGGCGGCGCGGTTCATCTGGTCGACGGCATCGTCCATGGTGAGCACGCCGCGGGCCAGCTCGGCGTCGCCTTCGATAAAGGCCTGCAGGCTTTTGCGCACCATGTCGGCAGCCATTGAGGCCATGCGGGGAATGTCGACGGGCAGGTCGACGGCGCCCAAGCGTTCCATGTGCCGGACGCGATCGCTGATGCTTTTGGCGGCGTCACCCACGCGCTCCAGGTCGGCGTTGATCTTGATGACGCTGAGGATGAAGCGCAGGTCAATGGCCATGGGCTGCTCCATGGCGAGCAGGTCGAGCGCGGCCTGGTCGATGTCGCGCTCCATGCGGTTGATGGCGATCTCGCTGCGGCTGACCAGGTCGCAGATGGAGAGGTCGCGAACCCGGTAAGCCTCAATGGCGCGCTGAATCGCCTGCTCGGCGAGCCCGGCCATGAC
>JBEKAJ010000222.1:0-6273 GCA_050018295.1 Occallatibacter sp.
GATGATCCAGTCCAAGACCAGGAAGAAACGAGGGGAAAAATGATTCGAGCCTTGTATACCGCCGCCAGCGGCATGAGCGCGCAGCAGATGAATCTGGACACGATCGCCAACAACCTGGCCAACTCGTCGACGACCGGCTTCAGGCAACTGCGCCTGCAGTTCCAGGACATGGTGTATCAGAACATGGTGACGCCAGGCGCGGCGCAGAGCCAGAATACGGTCTCGGCGGGACTGCAAATCGGCCTGGGAACGAAGTCGGCGGCGACGGAGGTCATTAACACCCAGGGCGAGCTGAACGAGACGGACAACCCGCTCGATGTGGCGATTCAGGGCGCGGGATTCTTTCAGGTGCAGCGGCCCGACGGCACGATTGCGTACACGCGCGCCGGCCAATTCCACCTGAACAACCAGGGAACGATCGTGACCACGGACGGCGACCCGCTGATTCCCACGATTACCATTCCTTCCAATGCCACGGCAGTCACGATCACGGAGTACGGGGTGGTAAACGCGACTCTTGCCGGGCAGCAGAACCCCTCGCAACTGGGACAGATTCAGCTGGCCACATTCCCCAATCCTGGCGGCCTCGACAGCATGGGCAACAACCTGCTGACAGCGACGCTCAGCTCGGGCGATCCGGTGCTGGGAAACCCCGGCGGAACCGAAGGCATGGGAACTCTGCAGCAGGGATATTTAGAAAACTCGAATGTGGACGTGGTGACCGAGTTTGTGCAGATGGTGCTGGCGCAGCGCGCCTATGAATCGAACTCCAAGGTCATAAAGGCAGCAGACGATATGTATTCCGAAGTCAACAACATGACGCATTGATGTGCATGTGTTTATTGAAAGGTTGGTCAGGTGAAGAACGCCGTGACACTCGGATCCATGGTCTTGGTTGGCTTATGGGCGCTGCTGGTTCGGCCGCCATTGCCGGCGGCTGGCCAGACCGCGCCCGCCGGCTCGCCGCCGCTCGAACAGCGGCCCGGAATCGTGATCCGGGAGATCGACGATTCCGCGACCGGAGACCGCTGGCTGCTGGTCCGCGATGCGTTGAATCCGGCGGGGCCGGGGAGGATGGTGCGGGTCGAGAGTGCGGGATCAGAATCGGCGAGCGGAATTCAGGGAGAGCGGGCGCGGAAAGGCGCACAAAATCCCGCTGCCGTGCCGCTTCGTCCCGTAATTCATGCAGGCGATGCGGTGATCGTGGAGGAACACACTTCAGTGGTCGACGCGCGGCTGGAGGCCGTGGCGCTGGGGTCCGCGGTCGTTGGAGCCGAGTTCAAGGCTCGACTGAAGATTGGCGGCAAGGTGGTGCGCGCAGTGGCGCTGGCGGCGGGAAGGGCGGAGATGACCCCGGAGAAAGAGGCGCAGCCGTGATTAGGAGTTGGACGGCGGCAGTAGTTGTGGGTGCGCTTCTGGCTGTGCCGCCCGGCACATGGGGAAAGAAGCACGGCCCCGCGGTACCCGCGATCAAAGCGACTCCGCCAGAGGAGGCATTGCGCAATTACATTGCCAGGGTTAACGCCGAGCGGGCGGCCGAGGTGCGGACGCCGGGATCGCTCTGGAGTCCAAATGGCCAGTTGGTGCGACTGGGCACGGATGTGAAGGCCTTCCGCATTCACGATGTCGTGATGATCGTGGTGGGGGAAAGTCTGACGGCTTCAACCGACGGCCAGGTGAAGAATTCGCGCGCTTCGAATGCCAGCTCCAATGTCACCTCTTTGTTTGGCGCGCTCAAGGCTTCGAATGCCTTGCAGAATCTGCTCGGCGCCAGCGCCGCTTCGGGGCTGACGGCGCAGGGGCAGAGCACGACCGACTCGAGCCTGGCAACAACTTTCGGCGCCGAGGTCGTGGATGTGCTGCCGAACGGAATGCTGGTGGTGCAGGCGACGCGGCAGATCACCTTCTCGCAGCAGACGCAACTGATCACGCTGCGCGGCCTGGTGCGGCCGGAAGATGTGAGCAACCAGAATCAGGTGCTTTCGACGGCCATGACCGATCTCGAGCTCGACGTGACGGGCAAGGGGATTGTGAACGACTCAACCTACCGGCAGAATCCGCTGGTGCGTTTGCTGGAAAAGCTGATGGTGTTTTAGAGGCAGGGACCAGGGAACAGGGAACAGGCTTGACGATGCACAGGTTGGACCCAGTTGCGCAGATTCAAACCAGCAACGCGCTAGTCCGGCAGAGCCGGATGTTCTGGTGGTGGCTGGCGGTGGCCGCGGTATGGCTTTTGGCCATGGCTCTGGTTCAACCCGAAGAGCCGGGACAGAGGTCGCGGATCAAGGATGTGACTACCATCGAGGGCATTCGCGACAACCAGCTAGTGGGTTACGGGCTGGTGGTCGGGTTGAAGGGCACAGGAGACAGCTCGCAGACAGTCTTCCCCGCGCAGACATTGGTTTCGGCGCTCGAGAAGATGGGAATCACCGTTCCGCAAACGGGATCGAACAGCGCCAGCAACATGCAGGTGAAAAACATGGCAGCGGTGTTTGTGGTGGCCACGCTGCCCCCATTCAGCGGGCCGGGGTACAAGGTGGACGTCACGGTGTCTTCGGCCGGCGATGCGCGGTCGATCGAAGGCGGAATCCTGCTGATGACGCCGCTCTACGGGCCCGATGGGCAGATTTACGCGCAGGCGCAGGGAGCGCTGGTGCTGGGAGGCTACACGGTCGCGTCGGGCGGCAGCTCAAAGCAGATGAATCACCCCACCACGGCGCGCATTCCGGGCGGCGCGATGGTGGAGCGGGTGGCGCCCTTCGACCTGAAGCAGATGCGAACCGTGAGCGTGATTTTGAACGACGCCGATTTTCACACTGCAGAGCAGATGGCGGAAGCGATCAACCAGGCGATGGGCTCAGCCCGAGCAAAAGCAATTGACAGCCGCCGCGTGGAGATTGCAGTAAAGCCCGACGAGGATGTGGCGGAACTCCTCGACAAAGTGGAAGAGCTGGAGATCGAAGTTTTTCCGCGGGCGCGCGTGGTTGTGAACGAGCGCACGGGAACGGTTGTCATTGGGGGCACGGTGCGGCTGCAGCCAGTGTCGATTCTGCATGGCGGGTTGAGCATCAACGTGATCACTCAGGTGGAGGTCTCGCAGCCCAACGCGCTGTCGTCCGGGACCACGCAGGTGGTGGAGCAGACCACAGTGCAGGCCCAGGACAAGCCGGTGAACCGCATCGACCTGAAGGAAGGCGCCACGGTGGAGGATTTGGTCGAGGAATTGCAACGAACCGGAGCGGGAGCGCGGGACGTGATCTCGATCCTGCAGGCAATGAAGGCCGCCGGCTCGCTGGACGCCGATCTGGAAGTGCTGTGAGAGCAGGGAATAGGGAGTAGGGAGTAGCGGCGTGAATGTTGGTCTGATGGGTGCAGCGGCGGTGACCGCGCCGGGTGGGCCTGAGTCGGCGGCAAGCACGCCTTCGCCGCGCCTCGAGCATGCAGCGCACGAGTTTGAAGGACAGATGATGAAGGAGTTATTGCAGCCAATGGTGGCCGGTGATGCCCTGACAGGCAGCGAGAACGGGGACTCGGATCTGGGGGCGGATTCAGGTTCGGGGTCGACCGGCGCACTCGGCGAGTTTGCATCCGAGGCGCTGGGGCAGGCGCTGAGCGAGCGCGGCGGATTTGGAATTGCCGATCGGATTGTCAAAGAACTCTCCCACTCCGGTAACCGGCACGAAAACGGGAAGGTAACCAGAAATCTGCACGGCAATACCGTGATGAGAACTCCTGAATGACTAGAGTGATTAGCAGAGAGGCCGATAGACCCAGCAAGGAGCAAAGCTTATGGATATTCGCAATAGCCTGGACGGATTAAGGTCACTTTTAGGAGTGAACCCGACGCCTCAGCCTGCGCCGCAGTCCAAAGGCAGGGCGGCCACGACCGGGAGCGGATTCGATTCCGACCGGGCGACGTTCAGCGCCGCGGCAAACGAGGTCTCGCAGGCACTGTCGGACGAGGGTGTGCGCACGGACAAAGTTGCATCGATTCAATCGGCGCTGGCGGCGGGAACATACGATGTGCCGGCTGCGGCAGTGGCCTCGAAGCTCGTTGACGCGATGCTCAGCGGCGCGTAGCGCCATCCGGCAGCCACGAAACCAGGGTTGGCCCAACGAAACATAAAGGCAGATAAGCGGGAGAGGAACGCGAAGCATGCAGGAGCTTAAGGTGCCCGCGGCGAATCCGGAGCTCAAGGAGCTTGTGGTGGAGGCATCGCGTGCACTGGCGCGGCTGGATGCGCCACGGCTAGAGGAACTGGCGCTCTCCTGCGAGGCACTGAACCGGGACCCGGACTCGATGGACGCGGGCGAAAAGAGCGATCTGGCGCGGCAGGCTCGGGAGGCAGCGCCGGACATGGTGGTACTCGGCCGGGTGCTGGCGGTGACGCGAGCCAACCAAAACGTGATGCGGCGGCTCAGGGAGATGCGCGAGCGGCGTCTGGAGTACAGCGAGCGGCAGCTTCGAGGCGCCGAGAATGCGGAGGATGTCCATGGGGACGATTAACTCCGCATTGAGCGTGATGACGGGAGCTCTGGACGCCGACCAGGAAGCTCTGAACGTGGTGGCGAACAATGTCGCCAACGCCAATACGACGGGTTACACGGAGGAGAAGCCTGACTGGCAGGAGAACGCGCCAATCTCGGTTGGCGGCGTGCTGATCGGCGACGGCGTGACGGAGACGGGGGCGACATCGGAGCGCGACCGGGTGCTCGAGGCGCGCCTGGATCAGCAGCAGCAAATGGCATCGGCATCGAGCACGCGGCTGACAGCCTTGAACAATATGCAGGCGTTGTTTACTCCGGATTCGGGCTCGTCGAGCGCGTCGGCGGGGGACATCGGCAGCGACATCACGAGCTTCTTCGACTCCTTTTCTTCGTTGGAAAGCGATCCGACGGACAACGCGCTGCGCGAGCAGGTGTTGTCGTCGGCGTCGACGCTGGCCGGCGACATTTCCAGCGCGGCGAGTAGCCTGAACGGGCAGAGCGCAGCCATCGACCAGGAAGCGTCGGGGGTGGTCAGCCAGGTGAACTCGCTGACCAGTGCCATCGCGCAACTGAACCTTGCAATTGAGTCCGCTTCGCCCAATTCGGATGCGGGAACGCTCGAGGATCAACGGCAGCAGGACCTGAGCCAGCTTTCGCAACTCATCGGGATCAACCAGGTGACGACCGAGAACAACGGATTGTCGGTGACGACAACCTCAGGGCAGTTACTGGTCTCGGAGGGGCAGAACTTCCAGCTGACCACGGGAACGGTGAACGGCGTTACGGACTTTTTCCTGGGCGGAACAGACATTACTTCGCAACTGGCATCGGGAGGCGGGCAACTGGGAGGGTATTTGACGGCCAGAGACGTGGACATTCCCGGCGCCCTCAGCTCGCTTGACCAACTGGCGTACAGCATCTCGACCGCGGTGGACGCGCAGAACAATGCGGGCACGGATCTGAATGGCGTAACGGGAACGCCGGCCAATCCGCTCTACATCTTCAACGAGCCGGCGCAGGCGGCGGGAAGCGCGGCGGCGATGAGGGTGGCGATGATGGATCCGAGCCAGGTTGCGGCGGCGGGCGCGGGGAACGGGACCGGAGACAACTCCAACGCCGTGGCGATGGCGGGTCTTTCCAACGGGCTGATCGTGAATGGTCAGACGCCGATCAACTATTATTCCAACTTTGTCTCCACGCTGGGCTCGACCGTTTCCGAGGTGCAGACGGAGAACACGGCGCAGAATGCTTCGGTGACGCAGTTGCAGACCCAGAACAACGCGCTGTCGAGCGTGAATCTGAATGATGAAGCGGCAGCGATGGCCACGCTGGAGAAAAGCTACCAGGCGGCTTCGCAAGTGTTCACGATTCTGAACACGATCATGGCGTCGGCGCTGAACCTGGGTCAGGAGACGGCGGTGGCATAGAAGCAGGGACCAAGGGACCGAGGGAACGAGGGAGCAGGGCGAGACGCGGAGCAAGGCGATGCGGGTGGATCCGACATACATTACCAGTCTGGTGGGCTCGCTGGACCAGACGCAGGCCGGCGAGCAGCAGTTGAGCTCGGAGCTTTCAAGCGGCGCGAGTATCACTTCGCTGAGCCAGAACCCGGTGGGCTCGGGCGAGAATGTGCTGCTGCTGAGCCAGATTCAGCAGGACGATTCGTTCACCGAGAGCTCGAATCTCGTGACGGGGCAACTGCAAGTGGCAGATTCAGCTTTGGGCAGCGTGGTGACGGAGCTGACGCAGGCGATTTCGCTGGCGACGAGCGCCAACAACGGAACC
>JBEKAJ010000223.1:0-6232 GCA_050018295.1 Occallatibacter sp.
GAGGCCCTCAACGAATTCAACTCCAAACGCGCCGCCGGTGCCGCGGCGAGCGCTCGCTGAGGAGACGATTCGATGCCCGATTATGCCTTGATGAACCAGCACCTGTGCGAAGGAAATGCCGACCAAGTAGAGCGGCTGACCAAAGAAGCTCTGGCCGAAGGCCGTTCCGCGCAGGAGGTGCTGACCGATGGATTGATCGCCGGCATGAGCGTGGTGGGCGAGGACTTCAAGCACAACGTGCTGTATGTGCCGGAGGTTTTGATCGCGGCGCGAGCGATGAAGGCGGGCATGGGGGTGCTGAAACCGCTGCTGACTTCGAAGGACAGCGGCACGAAGCCAAAGGGTGTGCTGCTGATGGGCACGGTCCGCGGCGATTTGCACGATATCGGCAAGAACCTGGTGGGCATGATGGCCGAAGGCGCAGGGTTTGAAGTGCACGACATCGGCGTAGATCAAAGCGTGGAGAAGTTCATGGCCGCCGCCGAGAAATGCAAACCGAACATCATCGGCATGAGCGCGCTGCTGACGACGACCATGATGTATATGAAGACGGTAATCGAAGGTTTCCATGCGGCGGGCCATACGGAGATCAAGATGGCCGTGGGCGGTGCACCGATCAGCCAGATGTTTGCCGACGAGATTGGCGCCGACGGATATGGAGCCAACGCATCAGCTGCCGTGGATCTGTTCATGCGGCTGTCGGGACAGGCGTGACCCAAATGGCCACTTACCGGATCCTCTATTGGCAGGAAGTTCCCACTCAGATTAAAGCTGAGGATGAGAGCGACGAGGTGACCGTGATGCTGGATGGGCGATTCATGGAGCACATCGATCGGCTCGCCGCCATGCGCGGGCTGCAGGACGCCGACGACTACCTGGCCCAATGGAAGTGGAGCGATGAAGAGGAGCGCGAGGGTTCCGCGCAAGATGTGGCAGAGGCGCTGAAAGCGGAGCTCGATGCGAAGGGATGGTGAGCCTTATTCGTGGGGCTGAAGCCCCATGCTCCCTCCGTTGACCGAAACACGGAGTTCTTCCGCTCGCCGCGGCGAATAAAGACGTGCTCTTTCAAAACCCGATTCATGCGACTCAAAACTGGATTTATGCAACCTGTTCCAGGCACTTTACCAAAATGGCCGTCACCCTGATCATCAACGGACAATCGACCGAGGCCGAGCTGGGCCTCTCTCTGTTCGATCAAGCCGAAGCCATGGGCATTGACGTTCCCACCTCGTGCCGCAAACAAGGCAAATGCAAGGAATGCATGGTCGAAGTGGTCGAGGGAATGGAGGCACTGTCGCCGGCGACCGAGGCGGAGCGCCACCTGAAGGGAAACTTTCGCCTCTCCTGCCAGACATTTGTCACCGGCTCGAGCGGCCCGGTCTCAGGCGGCCTCGTTCGCTGCCACACCATGCGGCGTGGACACATGCGGATCGAGCGGCAGGCGTACGGGCTACCTGCAAGTGGTCAGGCGCTCGAGCTCGATCCTGCCGTCACACGCGACGGCGACCGCATCCTGATTGATGGAATCGAAGTGGAACGATCAGCCGGGCCGATTCACGGCATCGCCATGGACCTGGGAACGACGACCGTGGTGGTGCGCCTGATGGATCTCGAGAGCGGAGAGTTGATTGCGGACACGTCGTTTGAGAATCCGCAGCGCTTCGGCGGCTCGGAGATTATGTCGCGCATCGCATACGACACGAGCCATCCGGGAAGATTGTTGATGCGGACGCTGGCCGGATACCTGAGCCACGCGATCGAGAAATTCCCCATCGATCCGAAGACGATTTACGAGATGGTGGTGGTTGGCAACTCCACCATGCGCGATCTTTTTTTCCGGCAGAACGTGTATTCGATCGGACAGACTCCGTACCGATCGATTACGGAGATCGAATTGGCCGAAGGCAAGCGCAAAACGACCAGCCTTGTCGAGAGTGGCCTGCGCAGCCTCCTGCCGATTCATCCCAAAGCCCGCGTGTATGGCGCTCCCATCATCAGCGGACACGTGGGAGCCGATGCCGCCGCCTGCATGCTGGCCGCGGATCTGGCGCACGAGGAGCGGCTGATCGCGATCATGGACATCGGCACCAACACGGAGTTGGTGGTCGGGAACAGAGATCGGATTCTCGCGGCGTCATGCCCGGCGGGGCCGGCCTTCGAAGGCGGAGCGATTGCATGCGGCATGCCTGCCCTGGACGGCGCCATTGAGGAAGTGGAAATTGGCGAGGACGGAAATTTCGAGATTCGCGTCATCGGCGACGTCGCACCAGATGGGATTTGCGGGTCGGGATTGGTCGACTTGCTGAGCGAGCTGCTCCGCACCGGCCGCATGAACGAGCGCGGGCGATTCGAAGACGACGTGCACCGGATCGTGCTCAGCCATGGCGAAAGCGGCAACGTTTATCTGCTGGAGAGCGACGTGAATGAGCTGGCTCAAGCCAAAGGCGCCAACGTCGCGGGTATTCAAGTCGTCTTCAGCACTTACGGCATCAACTTTGACGATATCGACATGTTTTACCTCGCTGGGGGCTTTGGGCGGCACATCAATGTAGAAGCCTCGAAGCGAATCGGGCTCGTGCCCAACCTCGCACCGGAGAAGTTCGTCAGGGCCGGCAATCTGGCGATTGAAGGCGCGACGATCGCTTTGATCTCGAAGGCGAAGCGCCAGGAGTTGGAAGAGCTGGTGAGGAAAGTGCAACACTGCCGGCTGGAGACGCACCCGAACTTTTTCGACTTCTTTGTGGAGGGCTGTCAGTTTAAAGCCGTGGAGCCGATTTCATGCGCCAGGTAGCCGAATCCATCGAGATTGCGGACACGCTGGCGGGCGTGGACGTGCAGCCGCAGGAGTATGCGCGCCTGCTCGGTTATCCCCGCGGCTGGATGCTGGAAGGTCGCGCTCGCGAACTGGCGGACTTGGCGCGCGACTGGTATGCGAAGCATGGCCGGCCGTGGTTTTATGCGCGGCAGGCGGAGAGCGTGGAATTCGACGCGGATACGACCCAGAGCGATTCGAGTCTGGCCGATACGATCCGCATTGACGGCGTCGTCTTCAACAGCAAGCGCCTGCACGACGCGCTCGCGCAGGCCGGGGCGCACAGCGCGATTCTGGTTGCCGTGGGCGCGGGCCCGGAGGCCGAGGAAGAGGCCCGCCGGTGCTGGAAAGAAGATAAACCTGACGAATACTTCTTTCTTGAGGTGTTTGCCTCCGCAGTTGTTGAGCAGCTGACTACATTTGCCGGCGCCCGTCTTTGCGACTGGGCGGAACAGCGAGGAATGGCTGTGCTGCCTCACTCGAGCCCCGGCTATCCCGACTGGGACGTAGCGGAGCAGCCGCGTCTTCTGGAATTGATCAAGCAGACGCGAAGCGAGCAGTTCCCTTCCCGCCTGGACGTATTCGATTCCGGCATGCTGCGCCCTAAGAAGGCGCAACTGGCAGTTTTCGGCTTGACGCGCCACACAGAGCGCCTGCTGCGGCTGACCAGCCTTGTTCCGTGCGAAAGCTGCTCGTTTGGGCCATGCCAGTACAGGCGCGCGGCCTACAAGCGAGCTCCGCGACTGACCGGGGAACCACTCCCCGTGCGAACCAAGGTTCTGGATTCCGACGCGCAATACACTGTGAATCGGAGGGCATTGCAACGATGGTCCGAAGAGCGGCTTGCGATGCGGCCCAGCCCCGACGGATCGATCGACGTTGAATTTCGCTATGACGGAACGACTTGCACAAACATGGGCCGTCCGCTGGCCTTCATCTACAACGTAAAGCTGGGGCCGCGCGCCGAAGGATATCCGATACTGGAGCAGAGTTGCGGACCAGCCACGGGCGATACAGGCCACATGGCGATGTGCAAGTACATTGCGGATCCAGAGAGCCTGATGGCCGATATCCAAAGCGAGAAGCCTCTGATTGGGCAGCGCCTGAATTCGGTTCTGGCGTGGCAGCGCGAACCGAACGGCGCCGGATGCTATTGCGAAGCGTCGAGCCGCAATCATAAATGGGGACTGGTTCTCGAAACTATCCACTATGCTCTGGTACAAAAGGAATTGAGCGAGGAGGCGGAGCCAACATGAAGAAGCTATTGCACGAGGCGGCCATAGAGCGGCCTTTGCTCGGCGACGGAGCGATGGGCACGCAGTTGATGATTGCCGGTTTGGAACAAGGCAACTGCGGCGAGGCGTGGAATCTGACGCACCCGGAGCGCGTGCTCGCCATCCAGCGCCGCTACGCCGATGCCGGCTCTGACTGCATTATTACCAATACTTTTGGCGGATCGCGCATCATGCTCAACCGGCATGGGGAAGCGGAGCATGTGCCCGAGGTTAACAAAGCAGCGGTAGAGATCGCGCGGCAAGCATTCGGCAGCAAAGAGGGATACGTGCTCGGCGACATTGGTCCCTTCGGCGGCTTGCTCGAGCCGTTTGGCGACTTCACCGTAGCCCAGGTTCGCAGCGCGTTCGAAGAGCAGACTGCGGCGTTGGTTGAGGGCGGCGCGGACGCGATCATCGTGGAGACGCAGACGTCGCTCGAAGAGCTGTTGATCGGCATTGAATCGGCTCAGAAAGCAGGCGCGAAGTGCATCATCGGATCGATGGCCTACGACGTAACGCTCGACGGCTCGACTTTCCGCACCATGATGGGCATTGAGCCGGAACGCGCCGCCGAATTCATGGAGGAGCACGGCGCGCATATCGTCGCGCTGAATTGCGGCACGGGAATGGATATGCCGCACGCGCTCATGGCGGTGGAACGATACAAGAGTGCGACCAAGCTTCCGGTGATGGTTCAGCCGAACGCAGGAAAGCCGCGACTGGTGAACATGAAAATTGTTTACGACGAGACGCCGGAGCAGATGGTGAAGGGTGTGCTGCCGTTGCTTGAGGCGGGTACGAACATCATCGGCGCCTGCTGCGGCAGTACGCCCGATCATATTCGTGCATTCAGAAAAGTGATGGACGAGTTTCTTGAAGCAAAAGGAATCGAACCCCTCGGAGCGCAACGTGAAAGTCAAACTTTGTGATGTGAATCCGGATGCTGAAGGCAAGCTTCCCCCGAAGACCGAAGATAAGTCCGGCATCGGCGTCCACTACATCGACGCCTACATCAAGCCGATGAACACCAAACTCGAGGATGGCACCGCGGTGCGATGCAAGCGCCGGGGACTGAAGATTACGCTTTCCGCCGGCACGAAGAAGGGCGAGGGGCTGATGCGGCGGATCGATGTTAGCCCGGATCCTGTGGTGATGCTAAGTGCGGCGCTGCAGGAAGCGGCCAAGGCTGCCGGCATCGAACTCGCTGTGGAAGACGGCGCGATCTTTCTGGCGCTTTGAGAATCGCTGATCGACCTGTTGCCAGCACCCACCGCGATTCAAGCAACGCTACGAACCTATTTCATGAAACCGACCTGCCAAGAATGGGAGGGTCATCCACACCTCGAACCTTCGTGCAACTTTTCGCCGGCCTGATTCGTCCGTGCAAATACGTGCCTGCTCGCGCGGCATGTCGATTTGTGCCTCGCCGAAATCCGATTGCCGCGGCCCGCCCTGAAATTGAGCGACAACCACGCATGCGAGAACGCATCTTAGTTAACAGGTGCCTTGGCGCGGGCGGGATGGCTTGTGCGTCCCGGCCACCAATTCAAATATGAGAAAATGTCCCTATCAAACCGAACGCTCGTAACCGGACATAAGAAAAGAAGAAGGCGATGGACCAACCTTTGTCTGTTTCACATTCCGATCCTGGGCAACCGCCCGCAGATTCAACAAAAAAGCGCCGCCACCTCTGGATTTGGGTGATCATTCTTGTGCTTTTTGCGCTCCTGTTTGTGTGGGTGTGGAGACAGCATAGCGCCAGCTCAACCCCTGCTGCAGGAGGCGGGCGCGGCGGCCCTGCGGGCGGGCAAGTGGCAATTACCACTGCCACAGCAACGAAGGGCAGCATCGGCGTTTATCTCAACGCTATCGGCACTGTTACCCCGACATACACCGACTCCATTACCGCGCAGGTGACTGGCGTGATTACAGCCGTCCATTACCGCGAGGGGCAGGATGTTCGCAAAGGCGATCCACTGATCGATATTGATTCCCGGCCCTACGAGGCGCAGCTTGCGCAGGCAAAGGGCACACTTGACCGCGACCAAAATCTGCTGGCCGAAGCACAGATGGATCTGACGCGCTATCAGGATGCGTGGGCTAAGAATGCCATTCCCCGCCAGACGCTGGAGGACCAGGAAAAGAT
>JBEKAJ010000224.1:0-6217 GCA_050018295.1 Occallatibacter sp.
CGCGCCCTATGGCTTTTACGGGCCGGGATACTTCTACAACGGCATCTTCCTGGGCATGGGCCCATGGGCCGGGTGGGGCTACGGCCACGGCTGGGGCGGCCATCGGTTCGTCGCGGCTGGTGGCGGAAGCTATCGCGGCGGCGGCGGTGCAGCTGCAGCGCGTGGATATTCAGGCGGCGCACGGCCTAGCGCAGGTCATCCCACAGTGACCCGTACCAGCGCATTGCGCCCAGCACGGGCCACATCTTCCCACGCCAGCGCTCCGCACGCCTCGGCTTCGCATAGCAGCGGCGGTGGCGGATCTCGCGGCGGCGGCGGCGGGTCTCGCGGCGGCGGCGGTGGTGGCGGCGGACGGCGCTAACCTGTAGCTGCTGAATAGGACAGCAGTTTGCACAACAAGCGGCGGAGCATATCAGCTCCGCCGCGTTTCGTTTGCAGAGGCATTTCCGGGGGCATCGCGATCAGATGGGCGCCGTGGGAGATGTGGCCTCGCGGCATGTACAAAATGAGCAAGCGCTAGAAGGCCTGTCGGCCTGTTTCCCGGAGCAGGGTTTCGCCAGATTGGGCAGGCTGCGTCGCTGAATCGATCGCCTTCGACAGCCTTTGTGTCATCACCTGAAAGTGATAACCCATGACTGCCAGGGTCATGGCAGCGCCGACGCAATGACGATAGCGCGTGGCCACAGTCATTACGAACCTCCAGTAACTCCAGCGCTGCCGGCCGAAGACCCCCTGGCGGACGATCGACGTAACAAAGGCGCGCGCATTGCTCTTGGTTAGCCATCGCTGCCTGGTGTTTCCCTTTTCAGGCCGCGCATGGGTACGGCTTAGGTAGAGCTTGACGCGTTCATAGTAGGCCTCACAGGAATAAATCCTCTTCAGCACCTCGCGGTAGCCCTCTACCAACTTTGCCGCATCCATGCGTGGCAAGAAGTTCAGCCGGTCGCAAAACGTGTTGTCGCCACCGCCCGCGTCCAGAATCCGGCCCTCTCGCCAAAGACGCCGGAAGAGTTGGGTCCCAGGCATGGCTTGCAGCAGGCCGACCATGGCAATGGGAATGCCGCTCTTCTGGATGAACTCCACCATGCGGTCGAAGATGTCTTCCTTATCCGTGTCGAACCCCAGGATGAACCCGCCCATCACCTGCATCCCGTAGCTCTGGATCGTGGCCACGCTCTCCAGCAAACTCCGCCGCGTGTTCTGCAGCTTGTTGCTGGCGATCAGCCCCGATTCATCGGGAGTCTCGATACCGAGGAAGACCGAGATGAAGCCGGCGTCTTTCATCAGCTGCATTAACTCCGGATCGTCGGCCAGGTTGAGCGAGGCTTCTGTATTGAAGTCGAAGCTGGTCTTGTACCGGCTTCGCCATTCGGCCAGCGCCACGCATAACTCCTTGGCGCGCGCCTTGTTGCCAATGAAGTTGTCATCGACAATAAACACCGCCTCGCGCCAGCCGGCAGCGCGCAACTGGTCCAGCTCGGCCAGCACCTGGGCCACGGCCTTGGTGCGTGGCCGGCGGCCGTAGATCTCGATGATGTCGCAGAACTCGCAGTTGAAGGGGCAACCGCGCGAATACTGCACAGCCATGGTCGAGTAGCGGCTCATCTTGATCAGGCTCAGGTCAGGCAGTGGGCTGGTCTCCATTGGCGGCCGCTCATTGGCTTGATAGACGGGCTTGGCCGTCCCCTGTTCCAGATCCCTTGCCAAGCCGGCAATCAGGCTCTCGGCCTCGCCGATCACCACGTGGTCCGCCTTGAGCTCGGCCGCTGGCACACTGCTGGCAATGGGCCCGCCCGCCACGGTACGGAGGCCGCGCGCGCGGCAACGCTCGACAATGGCCAGCAGTGACTCACGCTGGATGTGCATGCCGCTCAGCAGAACCACGTCGGCCCAGGCCAAGTCGCGGTCCCGCAGCCTCTCCACATTGATGTCCACCAGCCGCTTCTTCCACGCGCCCGGCAGCAGTGCCGCCACCGTCATCAGGCCCAGCGGAGGCTGCGCGGCACGCTTTCCCACGAATTTGAGCGCATGTTTGAAACTCCAATAGGTATCGGGGAACTTAGGGTAGATCAGCAGGGCGTTCATAGGCTGCTTCTCCGGGAAGAAGGGCGGGCCAGCGCGCATGAAGCTCCAGACCGGATTCGGTGACTGGTAGCGATGCATCGCACACCAACACAGCAGCGCTCAACACGGCGCACTTCTTTCGAAACAGATTGCTCTGCGATGGGGGTGGAATACTGTACAAAAAGGATCACTTCCCTGGGAAAGGTCGAATTCTCAGGCTGGAGATCCCTTGGGCGCCGGTGCCGACCAATCCTCCCGAGGCCGAGGCCGCTTTACAAAACCGTACGGCGTCCGGAGACCAGGTTGAAGACCAGGATGATCAACGCGACCACCAGTAAAAGGTGAATCAGGCTACCAGCTATGTGAAAGCTAAAGCCCAGAAGCCATAGGACCAGAACGACGACGAAAATTGCCCAAAGCATAAAGAACACACCTCTCTCGATCGATTGCGGACGCCTGAGACGGGAAACCCGGCTCAGGCGCATACAACGCGCTCACAAACGGCGGTTACTTCGAAGCAATCGCCTGCGCCTTTGCGTCTCTGACTGCATCGAGAAACGGGTTTGCTGATGCAGGCGTCGCCACTTCGCCGCGCAGAACGCGGTGTGTGGAGACGTCGAGCCCGTAGAAGGCATCCATGGAATCGTTGTCCCGGCGAACATCGGCCCCGGTCAGAGTAAGTCCGGCGAACAGGCCTTTGGCGCGCGAGTAGGTCAGGATTTCGGTATTCAGCTTCCAGTCGGTATCGGCAGTGGCATGGCGCCCTACCGGTCCGGCTGCCGCGGAGGCGTCAGCTCCAAGCTGGAACTTGGCGTCTTCCAGGCGCAGCATTCCTTGGTCGCCCTGGAAGATCATGACCAGATCCACGCCCTCGACGCCGATCTGCAATCCCCAGCTTCCGCCTGTGATCGCAAAGAACGCCGGCGCGCTCCATCCGTTCGCGGTCCGGCAGGTGGCTATGCCTTTGCCGTTCTCCGCGCCAAATACCAAGCCGCCCTTGATCATGTGCGGCACTACGGCAATGCACTTTGCGTGCTCCAGCACCTCTTGCGGAATGCCATTATCCGGCGCGGCCATGATCTGGTGCAGCACTAATGTTGCATTGTCGAGCCGGTTCTGCACATCTTCGCGAGTTTCCGCCCAGGCAGTGCTTGCTACACCCAGACTGAACAATGCCACTAACGTCATGAGTTTCTTCATACATCTCACCTTTTCTACCCATGCGCAGCGTCACTTTCATATTGCGCACTGAGGCGCACAAGGTATCCTCACTCTAGAGGCGCGAACGGATACTGTCTGAGCAATAGGGCTCTCTCGATGGATGGCGGCCGATCAATCGATGCCGCGGGAGACGCTTTTGGGCTGGATTCTACAATTTCGCAAGCACGTGCCGCGGCCATCAAGCGAACCCTCCGCGGGGCCTTTTGGCGCCAGCCATCGCGAGTTTTCCCGTGCCGGAAGCCACCGTGGGGCTTGAAAATAATTGGGAAAAGTGAGCAAAATTGAACAGATTGGCCTGGGCTTGAGGGTACAGCCTTGTGCTAGAGTTCCGCTGGGGCTGTACGGTTAAGGGAGTGCTGTGGATGTTCTTTTGAATGAGCAGCTTCCTGGGTCAGAGCCCCCTATTCCTGTTGCTTATGCCGGGCTCGTCGCGAAATGGAATGCAGATTGAAACGCAATTGGGCCGCGGTCTTCCCGCAATGTCCCGTGCGATCGCTGCATCTGAAAGGAGGCTTGCCAGATGGTTGAGTTCGATAAATCGTCATTTGATGCCGCAGCCTTTCTGATGAGCGCCGGGCTGGGGCGAAGAATCGTTCAAATGGAGCCCAAGCAGACCTTTTTCTCGCAGGGAGATCCAGCCGATTCCGTCTTCTATCTTCAAAAGGGCCGGGCAAAGATCACGGTCGTCTCACAGGCCGGCAAGGAGGCCACCATCGCGCTTCTCTCCGCTGGCGACTTTGTAGGAGAGGGGGCGCTCGCGGCAGTGCCGGGGCTGCGCTTGTCCACGGCCACCGCCATTACCCCCTGCACAGCGCTCAAGATAAGCCGGGAGGAGATGATCCGCGTCATGCACGAGGAGCATGACTTCTCTGACCTGTTCTTGAAATTTCTACTGGATCGCAGCATGCGCATCCAGGCCGATCTTGTCGATCAGCTCTTCAACTCCAGCGAAAAGCGCCTGGCCAGGATTCTTCTGTTGATGGCCGAGTTTGGCCAGCCGGGCGAGTCGGAGTCTCTGATCCCCAAGATCTCGCAGGAGACCCTGGCCGAGATGGTCGGCACCACCCGCTCCCGAGTCAGCTTCTTCATGAACCGTTTTCGCAAGCTGGGTTTTATCGAATACGACGGCCGCATCCGGGTCCACAAGTCGCTGCTGAACGTAGTTCTGCACGATCAACTGCCCGACGACAACGCCGAAAAACCGGCCATTTCCGGCATCCCGGGGGAGTAACTCCAAGCCAATTAAAGGCTTTCCCCGCAGTCCCTGAGCAAAACTGAACAGTCTTACGATTCCTTGCATGGGACACTCGCCTTGGAACCTATCTTCATCCCCTTGGTGAGGCCGCTGATGCCCTGCACAAAAGAAAGCCTTCTCATCGTCGACGATGCGCCTTCAATTCGAATGTTGCTTTCGCAACTTCTCGCGAGGGATGGCTATACTACACGCTCTGCCGAGAACGGTTTCTCGGCGTTAGCTGAGATCCGGCGCGAAGTTCCTGATCTCCTCCTCTCCGACCTCAACATGCCCGGCATGTCCGGCTTTGAACTGCTGACGGTGGTCCGTCGCCAGTTTCCTTCGATCCGTGTCATTGCCATGAGCGCGTTTTCAGGAGAAGAGATCCCTTCCGGCGTTGATGCCGATGCCTTCTTTCAAAAAGGCCGCGGTCTTGGCGATTTGTTAAGGACAATCAAGTCCCTCCCCCTGCCGGCGCGACGGGCGCAGCAGCCTGTTGCTGCGCCCTCGCCGGTGTGGATCTCGAGATACGAGCGCAACGCTGCTGGAGAGGGTTACGCTACGATTGAATGCCCGGAGTGCCTGGGAACCTTTCCCAAGGTGCTCAACGGCACGATCCACCCGATAAATGAAGCGGGCTGCCTCTTTTGCGGAAGCCCGGTTCGCTACGCAGTCTTTCAGGCGGCCGATCCGATATTTTTGTTGCCGTTTCAGCATGAGCGCTTCTCTGCAACGCCGCGCTTCGCCCGATCAAAGAACTCGCGCTACGGGGCTCATTCCTGGAAAGCAAAAGGAACCAGGCATGCCGATGCTCAAACGAACCGAGCGTAGCGAACTTTCTCGACCTGAAAGTAGGTATGGGAGGGCGCAATGACGATTCTGCAAATGGTCCTGATCCTGTTCATTTTTCATTGGGCCTTGCGTGTTCCGCGAGAGCCGGTTCGCGACGGCGAACGCACGCGCCGGTCGTGGCGATAGAGTTGGCGATTGAGCATAATCAGCCACCGCGTGCTCGCCGCACGATACCCAGGCCGCCGAGACCGGAGCGCTTTCTACCATAGCGCAGAAAAGCAGCGTGGTTCTTGCTTATGACGGGTAATTTGAGTTCACTTTTTGTCCGCGCAGCGGCGGTTATTCTTGTCATACTCGTGCCCGGCGAAGGCTTGTTTGCCTACTCTGTTCTCACGCACGAGGAAATCGTAGACTTGGCATGGACGTCCGAGATTCGCCCCCTGTTGTTGCAACGCTTTCCAGATCTGACTGAAGACCAGATCAAAGAGGCCCATGCCTACGCCTATGGAGGCTCGGTCATTCAGGACCTTGGCTACTATCCTTTCGGCAGCAAGGACTTCAGTGACCTTGTTCACTACGTTCGCAGCGGGGATTTTGTTCTGGAGTTGCTTCGTCAAAGCCAGGATGCCAACGAGTATGCCTTCGCGTTGGGCGCGCTATCGCACTATACGTCGGACATTGACGGTCACCCGGCGGTCAATGAGGCTGTCGCGCTTCACTATCCAAAGCTGCGAGCGAAATATGGCAATTCCGTCCGCTATGCGCAGGACAGGACGGCTCATTTGAAGACCGAGTTTGGATTCGACACATTGCAGGTAGCGAAGAATCGATATGCGTCTGACCAATACCACGATTTCATCGGGTTCAAGGTCGCGCAGCCGTTGCTGGAGCGGACCTTCCCAATCG
>JBEKAJ010000225.1:0-6193 GCA_050018295.1 Occallatibacter sp.
GGCGATCGTGTCCAGATTCATCTGCTGTGCGCTCATGCCGCTGGCGGCGGTATACAAGGCTCGAATCATTGTTTTCCTCGTTTTGGACTAGACCTTTGGGAGATCATCGATTTTTTCTGGTCCCCGGCCTAAGCCTTCGGCAAATCCTCGGTGGCGAACTTGTTGAACTCCGTATGAAACACCGTCAGCGCCCGCTGCATCATCTCCGCCTGGCGCTGCATCACGATCAGATTCAGCGATCCCTGCACCACATCCTGGTTGGCGGCCTCGAGAGCGCCCTCATGCACCGCTGCATCCTTGGCCACAACCGGCGTAACCCCTTGAGGCGCAACATAGCGGTTTGCGCCCTCCGGCGTCAGCTCGGTTCCGGCAGGAAATGTGAAAACTCCCACGGCCGCCACTGCGCCGCCCGCCACCGAGACCGTTCCGTCAGCGCCCACCGAGACTTCGCCCGGCGGAATCACGATTGGCTGGCCCGCGGCTGAGAGCACCGGCTCGCCCTCCTGTGTCACCAGCTGCCCGCTTTGTGTTCTCTGAAAGCTGCCGTCCCGGGTGTATCGCGTGCCCTGTGGCGTCTGGACCATGAAGAACCCCTGGCCCTCAATTGCGAGATCGAGCGGGTTGCCGGTCTCTTCGAGCGCGCCCTGCGCCATGCTCAGCCGGTCGCCGCCGAGCAGGCCGTAGTTGTTTACGGCCTCGCCCAGCTGCGAGTCCAGCGCTTCGGGCCCCAGCAGCACGGAGCGAAAGAACTCGCGCTCGGCGCGATACCCCGGTGTCTGCGCATTGGCCAGGTTGGCCGCCGCCGTGTCCAGAGCCTCGGTGCGCGCCACCAGGCCCGTCATCGCTGCATAGTAGCCGCTGTCCATACAAGCGACACAGTGCAGATGGAGGACCGGAAAGGGGGCAGGAAGAATTAGAAGGGAATCATTGTGGGAGAAAGCAAATCTGTTTGAAAAGCGGCCTCTAGCTGTTAGCTCTTAGCCATTCGCTTTTAGCTTTTACCATGTAGCTATTAGCTATTAGTTCTTATCGTTCAGCTTTTCGCTCTTCGTTTCTAGCTGGCCATTTCCCTGTTGCTTTCCCGTGCTTGCTGCAATCGCCAATCCAGCGCGATGGGCTAAAGGCTAAGAGCTAACAGCTAAGGGCTATTCTCTGTTCCCTGCTCTACTGCAGCCCGTCGCAGACGATGGTGACCTCAAAGAACTGCTCATCGAATCGATAAATGTGGTGAATCTGAAACTCCGGGGCCTGTACATGCAGTTTGTAGTCACGGCCAGTAATCACCGCGGGAACCGAGAGCCCGGTATGGGCCGCAAGTTCCGGTACCTTACTCTTCCACGCCCCGGCGAGCATGTTGCAGATCTCGCCGATGCCGTCCTTCACCGTGTCGTCGATTCCGGTAAATTCCATGCCCGTCATCCGCGCGGCGATCTTCAGCGCCGTCCCGGCGCCCGAACGGAAGACGCAGGCGCCGCTCAGGATGCCTCCAAATCCCACTACAGCGGCCACCGACTCCTTGTCCAGGACGGCGGGGCGTGTGTCGCGCTTGCACTCCAGGCCCAGCATCGTCCGGAAAACCTCTTCTACACTTGCATCCAGATTCCGCGGATCGGAGACCTGTTGCACGGATTCCCGCAATGAAACCGCCATCGTACGCTCCCTTGAACCTGCGCCACCCGCGCGTGTAACCTCTGTGCTTGCGACCCCTTTGTGTCCGCCGCCTCTCTGTCCTCCCGTGACCGATGAACGCACACCATTCAACAGCACGGGAGCCTCCCGTTGTCTTCAAGAATGAGCGGGCTTTGAGCGATCATGATCACCTAAGCCGCGCGTACCAGCGGCAACACACGCTCCTTCACCTGCTCGGCGGTGAATGGCTTGCGAATGTAGCCCTGCGCTCCGGCCTGAATGGCCTGTTTCACGTGCTCCTCGCTCGATTCGGTGGTGATCATCACCACGGGAACTCCCGGAGCCAGATTCTGTGCGCGAACCTGGCGCAGAAACTCCAGCCCGTCCATGGCGGGCATGTTGATGTCGGAGAGGATCAGGTCCACCTGCTTGGTCTTTAACAGTTCCAATCCCTCGGTGCCGCTGCCCGCCTCGTGCACCAGCAGTAGCTCCAGTCCAGCCTGGCGCAGGGACCGCTCCACGATCTTGCGCATCACCGAGGAGTCGTCGACAATCAGTGTTCGAATCTCGCCCATGCCCAAGCCCCCTCCACTCTTCGTCTATCGGCGCTCGGGCTCCATCCATGAGAGCGATTCTGGAGTGCGATTTTGCAATCCTCGCCTTCGTGACCTGCTCACTTCAATGCATGCGCGCGGAGCCGATCAGGTCCCTGATCGAGCCGATCTCGGGCACCGGCCCGCTCTGCGGGCGTAGCCACATGCGCAGCCACAGGCAGTCGTGCACCCTCACCAGGCGCGACTCCACGGGGCGGCTTCTTTCCACCGTTTTGGCAAAGGCGGCGGACAACGCCGCCTCGGTCGCCGCCTCGATCAGTTCGGCAGCAGGAAAGCGCGCCTCGAGCAGGCGATTGTGCGCCGGGCGGAACGCCGACTCCTGAACCAGCCCGCCTTCGACCTGAAGGCCGGTCATGCGCTCGACGGCCAGCGCCAGCGCGGGATCGAGATGGTCTTCAAAACCCAGATAGAGAATCTTTCCCGCTGCCACGCGCAGGGGCAGCGCGCCAAATGCGTCGACAAAGAGCCGCGGCAGCAGCGCGGTCAGCCCCTCGGGATGGTGAAACTCCATTCCCAGCACCGGGCATCCCCACTGCAGGCCGAGCGCGCGCGTCACCTGCTCCTCGCTGGCGCTCTGGTTCACGACCAGCCAGCTGCCCAGCCGGCCGGCGCCCGCATTTCTCTGTGCCAAAAGCGCCGCGCGCAGGTCGTTGTTCGTGATCCAGCCCTGCTCGAGCAGTACCAGGCCGAGCGGAATGCGATGGCGGTGGCCCTCGCGCGGGCTGCCCCGCCCGTCCATCTCCCTGCCCAGCGCCGCGGCCACCCGCGCCGCCATGCAGTCTGAAGAGCAGCACCATCCCCCTTCGAAGACGGGCGTCTCGCGGCGGCGCCAGAGGCGCAGCCAGCCCGATGCGCAGCGTGGATTGGCGCAGGTCGAGAAGATGCCTCCGCGAATGCCCGCCGCAGCGACTCCCGGAAGCGCCCGCGCAACGTGGGTGCCATTGGCGGCAGCGGCGTCCTTTATCGCGAGCTCCGGCACAGAACCCGGGGAGTTCGGCAGAGAACGGCGGCTCAGAAGAGGCATCGAATGCTCTCCAGACGTTTCCTCGGCGCGGCCACCTCGGTCACGCGCAGCCCGAAGTTGCCGTTCACAAGCACGACCTCGCCGCGCGCGACAATCTTGTCGCCCACAATCAGGTCCACAGGGTCGGCCACATTGCGGTCGAGCTCGACCACGTCGCCCGGCCCCAGATCCAGAATCTCGCCCAGTGGCATCTCGCGCGACCCGAAGCGCAACGACGCTTCGAGCTCGACGTCGAGCAGCAACTCGAGTCCCGGGGAGAGCGACGCCGGCCGAGACCTCAGGTCGTCTGAAGGGGCCGGATTCGAAGAAGCCGCGCCCGGTGAAGCCTGCGCCCTGGATTCGCGAGCGGGCGCAGCAGCTTGCTCGGCCGCATGTTCTTGGACTTCATCCCGCACCAGAACCGTCCACGCGCGCTCACCCGAGCGGAGCTGGAAGGCGTGTGTGATCTGCGCCTCTCCCGTGATCGCTTCGAAGCTCGCCACCTGGCATTTTTTGCCCGTCGAAGCCAGCAGGTCTCCCGCCGCGGCGCCAGCCGCCTCACGAAGCAACTCCTCCCAGGCGGCCTTCTGATCCACGCCCTCGCCCACCAGCGGCGTCTCCAGAACCTTACCGTCGAGGACCACCGCGAACCGGCCGTGAACGTCGCCGGTGAGCGTGGCGGCCCAGCCAAAGGCTCCCGCGCCGAGCGGCTTGGGCAATGACTCGCTCAGCTCCGGCTCGCCGGCCAGCGCCTGCGAGAACAGCGCCGCTGCCACCTGGGCCCAGCACTCGAAGTAGGTTTTCATCACTCACCCCCGGCGAGAACGCGCTCGATGCGCGCGGCGCGATGCGCTCCGTGGCGCATGGCCTGGGCCAGCGAAAGACGCTGACCGGCAACCCTCCACTCCGACAGGGCGTTCGTGCCCACATTGAGCCGCAGCACGTCGCCCGGCTCAACCTGTTCGAGAACGCTTGCCGCCAGCCGCACGGTCGGCAGTTGCAGCGAACAGCCAAAGCGAATATCGCGCGCCACCTCGCCCATCCGCGCCCGGGTCTCGCCCGCATGGCGGCGGCGCCGGCCCCAGTCCGTGGTCAGCCGGCGCAGAATGGTGTTCGCGACCACCGCCGGAAAGGCCAGGTTCAGCAGCCCCGAGCTGTGCGGCATGCGAATCTCGAAGCTCAGGCAAAGCGTCTTTTCCGTGACCGAAATAATGCGCGCCACCTGGGTCTGCATCTGGCGCCGCTCGAAAAGAAAGCTCAACCCAACCGGCTGCCAGGCGACCGTCAGCTCGCGGCAGACGACCTCCACCACGCTCGCCAGAATCGATTCCTCGATGTCGGTCAGCTCGCGCAGCGGACCGTCCTTGCCGTCGCCGCCCAGCAGCAAATCGATAACCGGAGGCGCCAGGCCCATATCCAGTTGCAGTACTGCCAGAGCCCCCAGCGGCTCCAGGCGCACCGACGCCACGTAGCAGATCTCGGGAATCCTGAGCAGAAAATCATTGAACTGAATCTGCTCGGCTGAAACCAGGTTGACCTGAAACCGCGTACGCAGCCACGCGGCCAGGTTGTGCGTCAGATTGCGCGCGAAAAGGTCATTGAGCATGCTGATAGCGCGCAGCTGCTCGGTCGAAATCTGTCCCGCACTGGAGAAGTTGTAGGGCACGACCTTGGCGCGCACCTCTGAGTGCGCGGCCTCCGGCGCCTGGCTGCGCGCCGCCTCAAAGAGTGCATCGATCTCGTCCTGCTTGAGCGTCTTTTCAGCCAAGGTTCGCTTCCTCCAAGTTTTGTTCCGCCTTGAAGCTTTTCTCCGGCTTTACTTCCTGCGCGCCGGTGGCCGTGGTCCCGTCCGCTCGTTTGCGCCTTTGCCGGCCAGATCGCGCAGCGCGGCGCGCAAATGCACCACCGCCGAGGCGTGCACCTGCGAAACGCGCGACTCGACCACGCCTAGCGCCAGGCCGATCTCGCGCATGGTCATCTCCTCGTAGTAGTAGAGCGTCATCACCAGGCGCTCGCGGTCGGGCAGGTGCGCGATGGCGTCGGCCAGGCGCTCTTCAAGCTCCCCCCGGAGGCAACGGAACAGCGGATCTTCCTCCGGCTTTCCGGGTACGTAAGCCAGCTCCTCCTCGCCCGAATTCTCGTTGCGCTCCAGGTGCAGCGTGCCGATCTCCAGGCCCTTCAGATCTCCCAGCAGCTGCTGATATTCATCGAGATTCATCTCCATCTCGGCGGCGATCTCACCCTCGCCCGGCGCCCGGCCCAGCCGGGCCGTCAGCGCGCGAATGGCCTCCTCCACAGCGCGGCCCTTTCGGCGCAGCTCGCGCGGGCTCCAGTCGAGCGTGCGCAGGCTGTCCAGAATCGCTCCCCGGATGCGGAACTGCGCGTAGCTGCGAAACTGCACCTTCTTTGCGGGATCGAATTTCGCGAAGGCGTCCATCAGCCCCACTACGCCGGCCGAGACCAGGTCCTCGATGTCCACGTGCTGGGGCAGCCGCTCATGAATGCGGCGGGCAAGAAAGCGCACGATGGGCAAGTGCTCGAGCAGCACCCGCTCCTGCTCGGTGGTCAGCGCCCCAACCGCCGCTCCCTGCGGCGGATAGCCGCTCCCCGCCGCGGGGCGTCGCGAGAGCCTGGACTCTCTCACTGCGGGCGCTGCTTCCATGGCCATCCTTTTCCCCCTATCGCCCACTCATCGGACCGTGCCCACGGGGCGCAGCCGGATCTCGGGTGGAACTTCACTGGCCGCAACCACCGCCAGGCGCGGCAGCACCGGGTCGAGCCAGCGCTTGACGTAATAGCGAGCCGGACTGGGACAAAGAAGCACGGGCGGTGCCGAGGAGGATGCGGAACCGATAAGGAATCTCACAGAATCGGTGAGCCGGCGGACGACCGACGTAGGCGGGTTCCCGCCAGCCGCCAGCAGACGCTGTCCGGCGTCCGGCGCAAC
>JBEKAJ010000226.1:0-6159 GCA_050018295.1 Occallatibacter sp.
GGCTGTTTGTTTCAGCGGTCCCAACTCCATCACCCCGCTTTCATCTGCGGCTCTGCGGGAGTTTCTGGCGCCTCTGCCGTTCATCCTGTTGATGGCGACCTTGTTCCTCTATGTGACGCTGCCCCCGGCGATTCTTCTCTGGACCGAGCCTGACATGGAGACCGAGCCAGAGGCTAGCTGATCACCGCCGACCTCGAACCCCGTGCCTGGCTGCTCCCTCGCGCCAGCGGCATCGGGCCCCTCCTGCGCATCTACGCCGAATCCTGCTCCAAAGAACCCGTCGCCAAGCTCCTCGACTCCACGCGCAAGTTCGCGTTGGGCGAGTGAGAATCCATTATCATTATCCCGATGAAGAAGGCGTCTTTGGTTGCCGCATTCTGGGCACTGCTCATTTGCACGAGGAGCCTTTCTGCTTCGGACAGACCGTCGCTGCCGCGGCCAAGTGGATCATACGGGGTGGGGCGTGTCAGCTATGAGTTGACAGACGCGAGTCGGCCAGAACCGCTGTCGTCTAAGCCCAATGCGCACCGCAGAATGATGATGTATGTCTGGTATCCCACAGAACCGAGTGCAATCGATGGAAAGGCTACCGCTCCCTACCTACCTGGATTTGATCTGGTCCGATCCAAAATCGGGCCCAGTGACATTTCTGACATGTTCCGCCCCGCAACCTACGAAGGACCGCGATCTATACCCGAGACTGTCGTTGTTGAAGGCGCTCCGATTGCTGCCGGAAGGCAAAAGTTCCCACTGCTCCTCTTTGCACATGGTTGGGGTAATCCTACTTTTCTGTATACGGCGGAACTTGAGGACATTGTTAGCCACGGCTACATAGTTGCAGCCATCGACCATCCGTACGACACCACCTACACTCTGTTTCCAGACGGCGATACAACATTTTTCGCGCAAGAGAGCTTCAACAGGGAAGTAGCGAAGCAACCGCACGGGCTTAGTGCCTATACAAAAGAGCGCGTGGAGGTGATGGCGCAGGACAATCAGTATGCATTGACTCAGCTTCTGAAATACGTAGCAACGCGCAAACTTAATGCGCCTTTTTATAAACGCATCGACGCGGGGAAGATCGGTGCATTTGGGCATTCGATAGGAGGTCTTACAGCAGCCAGAACGTGCCAGATCGAACCGCGTGTAAAGGCATGTATGGACCAGGACAGTACCGATTACCGTGGGTCTCCATTTGTCGTTTCTGACCTCCAGCAAACTGAGGCGCAGCCGTTCTTTCTTTTTGTCGTCTCATCTGCAGACGTGTGGAGTCCGAGAGCGCTCAACCCGACCGATGCAGATTTAGCACAACAAAAGCTGACAAGACCTGAATTCAACTCCATTATGAAAGAGCAACAGCAGAATCAGACGAAGCAGTTGGCTGGAATCGCAGGCGGCAGCTATCGATTGATGCTATTCGATCTTCCTGGGTTCATTCATAGAAGTTTCACTGACCAGACTCTGCTCCCCTCAAAACTGGATCACGAGCAGAGCCTTCACAATTTCCGCGTTGCTGAGAAATATATCCTGGCTTTTTTCAACAAGTACCTCAAAGGAGACACAAAAACCGTTTTGGATACAGGCGAAATCGTTGATAGTCACGCCAAACTTGAAGAATTTCCACCACACTAATCACTGGCTGAGTACCCAACTCTCGCTTCTGAGGCATACGAAACCAACAATCCCCGCTCCCTAATTCACCGAAACATCCGCGCATCAAAAGAAGGTCGCTTTGCCAGCTCAAGCAATCACCGCCGCCTTCGCCCGCTTGCCCAGCCGCACCACCAGCCGCGCCGGCAACGCCCGAACCGAAATCACCGCGCCGCCCGCCACTTCGCCATCCACCTTCACGGCCTTCTCCGCAATTTTCCGATTCGCCTCCGCGCCGCTCGCCGCGAGGCCCATCGCCACCAGCAGCTTCGGCAACCGGATCTGATTCGCTTCCGATCCAGACACATCCGCGTACGCCACCGCAACCTCTTCGAGGTCCTCGCTCTCGCCCTTCTGCTGGAACATCCTTGCCCAGTTCTCGTCCGCACTCTCGGCCGCAGCCTCCCCGTGAAACCCCGCCGTAATCGTCCGCGCCAGTTTCTTCTTGGTTTCCATCGGGTGCAGCTTTCCCGCCGCCACATCCGCGCGCATCGCGTCGATTTCACTTTGTTTCAGGTCCGTCAGCAGCACCCAATATTTCCACATCAGCTCGTCACTGATGCTCATCAATTTCCCGTACATCTCGCTCGCTGGCTCATTGATCCCGATCGCGTTATTGAGAGACTTGCTCATCTTCTGCACGCCGTCCAGACCCTCGAGAATCGGCGTCATCAGCACGATCTGCGACTTCTGCCCGTAGTGCCGCTGCAGCTCGCGCCCGCACAGCAGATTGAATTTCTGGTCCGTCCCGCCCAGCTCCACGTCGCACTGGAGCATCACTGAGTCGTACCCCTGCATCACCGGATACAGCAGCTCGTGCAGGCTGATCGGCTGCTCCTCCTGGAACCGCTTGTGAAACTCGTCGCGCTCCAGCATCTGGCTCACCGTAAAGTGCGCCGTCAGCCGGATCGTCTCTTCGTACCCCAGCTTGCCCAGCCACTCGCTGTTGTAGCGCACCTCGGTCGCCTTCTCGTCGAGAATCCTGAACACCTGCTGCTTATACGTCTCGGCGTTCTTGTCGATCTCGGCGCGCGTCAGCGGCTTGCGCGTCACGTTGCGCCCCGTCGGGTCGCCGATCAGCGACGTAAAATCGCCCACCAGAAAAATCACTGTGTGCCCGAGCTGCTGAAAATGCCGCAGCTTGCGCATCAGCACGGTGTGCCCCAGGTGCAGATCGGGCGCCGTCGGGTCGAACCCCGCCTTCACCCTCAGCGGCCGTCCGGTCTTGCGGCTTTCTTCCAGGCGCTCCCTCAGGTCGGCCACGCGGATAATCTCCGCCGCGCCCTTCTGGAGCAGGTCCATCTGTTCAGCAACAGGTAGAAACTTTTGGGGTAGGGACTCTTGCATGTCCCCACAAGTATAAATTTCGAGGCCTGCCGCTACCTGCACCCTCCGCGCCGCTGCCTCCACGTCGACAATTCACATTCCCACAAACATCTCCTTGCATCCTGCCGCCAGCCCCGGTCATCTCACCAACCACTAGGAGATTCTCCCCAATGCCCACAGTCACTGGTCGAGCTATGCAGGTTCCCGCCGCAGGCGGCGCATTTGAACTCATTCAAAAGCAATTTCCCGAGCCCGGTCCCGGCCAAGTTCGCATTCGCGTTCAGGCCTGCGGCGTCTGCCACAGCGATTCAATCACCAAGTTGGGCCATTGGCCCGGCCTCAAATACCCGCGCGTTCCCGGCCATGAAGTTGCCGGCGTCGTCGATGCCGTCGGCGCCGATGTGCCGCTTTTCAAGGTTGGACAGCGCGTGGGCCTCGGCTGGCACGGCGGCCACTGCAATTACTGTCCTCCCTGCCGCCGCGGCGATTTCGTGCTCTGCCAGAACGGCCAGATCTCCGGAATCACCATCGATGGCGGCTATGCCGATTACGTCACCGCTCCCGCCAACGCCCTCGCATTCATTCCAGACAGCCTCGCCGGCGTCGACGCCGCGCCCCTTCTCTGTGCAGGCATCACCACCTACAACAGCCTTCGCAACAGCGGCGCGCGCCCTGGTGACACCGTTGCCATCCTCGGCATCGGCGGCCTCGGCCACCTTGGTGTGCAATACGCCGCAAAAAGCGGCTGCCGCACCGTCGCCATCGCCCGCGGAGCCGACAAGGGCCCGCTCGCCACGCAATTGGGCGCGCATATTTACATCGATAGCACCACGCAGAATCCAGCCAAGGAACTCCAAAAACTCGGCGGCGCAGCAGTCATCCTCTCCACACTCACCAACGCCGAGGCGCTCGCTTCCGCGGTAGGCGGGCTCGCTCCCGGCGGCAAGCTCATCATCAACGGCGTTCCAGACAAGTCATTCGACGTCAATGCTGGCGCGCTCATCGGCGGCCGCCGTTCCGTTGTTGGCTGGCCCTCAGGCACGGGCATGGACTCTGAAGACACGCTCAACTTCAGCGCGCTCGCCGGCATCAAGCCCATGATCGAAACCTATCCGTTGGAGCAGGCCGAGGAAGCCTACAACCGCATGATGAGCGGCAAGGCGCGTTTTCGCGTCGTGCTCACCACCGGCGCTTAATTGAATTCCTGGGAATCTACCGGGCTGAACCGTCTGTCTCGGCGAGCAGGCGCTGTTCAATGGCGGCCGCCTTCGTCGCTCTTTCCATCGATTTTCCGAGCTTCCGCGTCATCACCTGGAAGTGATGCCCCATCACCGCCAGCGTCATCGCCGCGCCAAAGCACCTCCGGTACCGCGTGGCCGCCTCCGCTAGAAACTTCCAGTAGCTCCACTGGTGCCGCCCGAAGATGCCCTGCCGCACAATCGAGTTCACCAATGCGCGCAGGTTGTTCCGCGTCATCCACGGCTGCGGCTTCTCCTGCGGCTGCTTCGTCGCGCGCTCTCCCGCCGCCCGCTTTGCCGGCTTCGGATGCGCGCGGTTCAGGTAGAGCTTCACTCGCTCGTAGTAGGCCTCGCAGCTGTAGATCTTCTTCAGCACCTCGCGGTAGCCCTCCACCAGCTTCGCCGAATCCATGCGCGGCAAAAAGTTCAGCCGGTCGCAAAACGTGTTGTTGCCGCCGCCCGCGTCCACAATCCGGCCTTCCTGCCGCAAGCGCCGGAACAACTGTGTTCCCGGCATCGCCTGCAGCAGCCCCACCATCGCAATCGGGATCCCGCTCTTCTGGATGAACTCCACCATGCGGTCGAAGATGTCTTCCTTATCCGTGTCGAACCCCAAGATGAACCCGCCCATCACCTGCATCCCATAGCTCTGGATCGTGGCCACGCTCTCCAGCAAACTCCTCCGTGTGTTCTGCAGCTTGTTGCTCGCGATCAGCCCCGACTCATCCGGCGTCTCCACGCCCAGAAACACCGACTTGAAGCCCGCATCCTTCATCAGTTGCATCAGCTCCGTGTCGTCGGCCAGGTTCAATGACGCTTCGGTGATAAAGTCGAATCGCGCTCCGGTCCGCGTGCGCCACTCGGTCATCGCCCGCAGCAGTTCCTTGGCCCGCGCCTTGTTGCCGATGAAATTGTCGTCCACGATAAACACGGCGTCGCGCCAGCCCGCTGCGCGCAACTGGTCCAGCTCCGCCAGCACCTGCGCCACGGCCTTGGTCCTCGGCCGCCGCCCGTAGATTTCGATAATGTCGCAGAACTCGCAGTTGAACGGGCAGCCGCGCGAGTACTGCACAGTCATCGTCGAGTAGCGCTTCATCTTGATCAGGCTCAGGTCGGGCAGCGGGCTCGACGCCATCTCCGGCCGTTCCGGGGCCTGATACACGCGCCGCGCCGTTCCTGCTTCCAGCTCCCGCGCCAGATCGCCAATCAGGCTCTCCGCTTCGCCGATCACCACGTGGTCCGCCTTCAGTTCCGCCACCGGCACGCTGCTCGCAATCGGCCCGCCCACCACGGTGCGCAGCCCGCGCGCGCGGCATCGCTCCACAATTTCCACCAGCGACTCAAGCTGGATGTGCATCCCGCTCACGAAGACCACGTCGGCCCACTTCAGGTCGCGGTCCCGCAGCCGCTCCACATTCGTGTCCACCAGCCGCTTCTTCCACGCGCCCGGCAGCAACGCCGCCACCGTCATCAGGCCCAGCGGAGGCTGCGCCGCCCGCTTGCCCAAAAACTTGAGCGCATGTTTGAAGCTCCAAAATGTCTCAGGAAATTCCGGATAGATCAGCAGCGCATTCATCGGCCATCTCTCAGCAAAATCAGCAGGAGAAGTGGCTGCGCGAACGCGATCAACGGATTCAGGCCGTGCTTCCCCCGATGAAAGCAGTGCGGCCCCGCTCGGTGCGGCGAACTAGTCCTGCATCCATTCTCCCACCGAAAGGGCTAAAAACTGGTCAAATGTGAACAGATTCGCGGGAAGCCGTGCACCCGCGCGTCGAAACCGCTGTTAGCTCTACCTATTCCGCGCTGGTTTATCATGAACCACGTTGGAGGACGGGATGAACAAAGCCATACTCGCAATTCTACTCATGGCCCTCGCGCTGCCACCGGCCTCTCGCGCGCAAACCACCGCGCCGCAGAATCCCGCCGACGACTTCCGCACCTCCGC
>JBEKAJ010000227.1:0-6143 GCA_050018295.1 Occallatibacter sp.
GTTCCTCGCCACCCGACAAGCGGCTGGTGCTCGAGCGTCTTGTCTACGAGCTTGCGTCTGAACCAAAGCCCTCCGCGCCAGTGTGGGCCTCGGCACAGCTATCTTTCGAGAGCTGATGCCGCGTGGACCATTGACCGCTGTTGGATCGATCAACCCTCGGAAACAATCAGCAGATTCCGCGCTCGCGGAGCCATAGACCGTACTCCTGGTCCACCCGTTCGATGTGCTCCAGAAACCCGTCGTGCAATTGGCACAACATGGGACGCAAATGCAGCGCTTCGCCGTATTGCAGCCGGTGCGCAGCCTGCAGGATCTCGGCCAACATTCGATGGTGTTCCGCGCGATGCTGTTCCAGGCCGGCAAACCCGGTTTGCATCATCAACTGTTCCTCACTCCAGAAGTGCATGCGCGTGAATTCGATAAACTGGTCCAGCAGTTCACAAATCTTTTCATGGCCGCAGCCGCGCACCAGCGCCAGGCGCAGCTCGTTAATGGCGTCCATCAGGATGCCGTGCTGATCGTCCATGGCGCGAACACCCACCGAGCAGGCGTGGTTCCAAGTGAGAAGAGTCAAATGAGCCTCCGCGAATGACCAAAGGAAGTATCGGCACAACGCGCCTCGGCATGACCATCGAAAACCGCCGAGCGGTGACCAAGGTTTCGTGGGCCGCTGCGGGTCAGCGCTCGGGAGCACAATGGATGTACCGTAAATGTTCACTCCGGCCAATCTGATTGCCGCGCTGCTCACGCTAGCCCCTTTCTTGGCAGTAGCGTTCTTTCCCCAGGCCATTGGCGCCCGCGTGCGCAGCTTCCCTGTCTGGGCGCAGCTCGCTTCTCCGGCGGTCGCGTGCGTCCCCTATCTGCTGGTTGCGCTTGGCTCCGGCATCTTCCGCGTGCAGTGGCTCGCCTTGTACGCCTTGTTGCCCGCTGCCGTGGCGATCTTGCTGTGGCAGGCGGCCCATGCCGACGCCGAACAGCACGGCAACTGGCGCGACTTCCTGGTTCTCGCCGCGCTGGGGCTGGCTGTCGATCTGCGCTGGTTTGAGGGCGCATGGCCGGCGCATCTGGCAATCTTCAACAAGATTCTTCTGCTCGACGCGGGAATCTACGGCTTCGTACTCATACGGCAGCTAGATGGAATCGGCTTCGACCTGCGCCTTCGCTTCAGCGACCTTGGAATCGGCCTGCGCGAGGCCGCCATTTACACACCGATCGTGCTGGCGCTTGGTTTGTGGATTGGCTTCCTGCACTTGCACTGGGTCTGGCCGGGGCTCGGGGCAATCGCCGCCGCATGGCTCTTCACCTTCTTCTTCATTGCCGTTCCTGAGGAGTTGTTTTTCCGCGGCTGGCTACAGAACCTGCTAGAAAAACGAATCGGCCGCTACGGCGCGCTGTTCCTGACCGCAAGCCTCTTCGGCCTGGCTCACTTCAACAAGCGCACCACGAGCTTCAACTGGCGCTACGTTCTGCTGGCTGCGCTCGCAGGCATCTTCTACGGCCGCGCATGGCGTGCACAACGCCGAGTCGGCGCATCGGCCATTACACACGCTACGGTCGACGCCATCTGGTCGCTATGGCTGCGATAGTAAATGCAAATGGTGCGCATGCGTGTGCGGATGGTAGGTCAGGTACGCAAGTCCGACGCGCATGTTGTGCACCACGGGCCCGGGAACGGTGATGGCCACAGTGATCCCCAGGATCGCGTGCGCCATCATGAGCGGATAAAGGTTGCGGTAGCGCAGAAACAGCAGGCACGCCGCGAGGCCCCAGATCAACGTCACCGGCATGAGGAAAGGATTGGGCACATGCGCGGCCGAGAACATCACTGCCGCTGCCAGCGCCGGCTGCCAACCGCCGGGAATCACGCGTTGCAACCGCAGAAGAAAGAAGCCCTGGAGCAGGAATTGTTGGACGCCTGTCCATAGGGCATAGGCGCCGAACGTCTCGGGAAGCGCCCACGGGCCGTCCACTACCAGCAACGTATGCATTCTGGCTGCGACCACGATTGCCGAGCCCGCCAGTACCAGCGCAGCGCCTACGATCCACAATGAGCGACCGAAGTTCGCCTTGCTCAGACCCATCGCCTTCCAACCATCAAATGATCTCCAAATGATGACGGCGATCCCAACCGCCGCCACGATCCAAAGGATTCGTTGCCACGGCCGCGGGGTCCATTCGACGGCCAAAATCAGCGCATAGGCAATGCCGATCTCCGTCCAGTCGCGCCGTTTGCTTCCCATGGTGTCAGGTTTGCCCGGCGCGGGCGACAAAGCTGCGGCCTGTCCCATGTCACCGATGCTAGAGCGGTTCCACAATTTACGTGCCCTTTCCAGCGTCTTGCAGGGTGGCTTTTTCTTGATGAAAAAGCCACGTGGCCGCTGCGGCTCCAAGTATAGCGATTGTGGAACCGCTGTATCGCAAGCTCATGAGGCTATTCCAGGATGACCGCCGGCTCGTGTCCGCGCGTGGTGAGCGTAATTGCGCCGACCAGAATCAGCGCGCCGCCGAGCCACGCATAGGGACCCAGCTTTTCGCCCAGCAGCTCAACGCCGAGGACGGACCCCAGCGCCGGCTCGATGTTGAGGAATACACCTGCGCGCGAGGCCGGCACGTGGTGGATACCCCAGTTCCACAGTAGAGTGGTCGTCGCCGTGCACAGCAGTCCGCTGATGGCCAGCGCAATCCAAGCGGTCAGGCTCACGTGAGCGAAAGGCATCGGCTCCACTTTCTCATGGATCATCAAAGCGAGCAGCCGCGAACCGGCCATCCAGATCATCAGCATCACCGTTCCCGAATAGATGGTGTACGCGGTCACCACCGGCGGACTGTGCGTCTGCATCAGCTTCTTGCTCAACAGAATCCAGGCCAGCGCCGAAATGAGAGAGACAATCACCAGCAGGTCGCCGGCAAGCGTTGGCGTCTCGCGCCCAGTGGTGGCGTGGTTGCCGCCCAAAACCACCATCGCCGCGCCCGCCGTGGATCCGCAAAGGGCCAGCCAACTCAACCAATCCAGATCCTCGCTCGCAAAAAAGACGGCCGTCACAGCAAGAAACACCGGCATAGCGCCCACCATCAGCGAAGCGTGACTAACCGTGGTAAGCGCGAGACCGTGAAATTGCAGCAGGAACTGGATGGGAATGCCGAAGAGCGCAGCCAGCAGGAGTGTTCGCGCTTCGCTGGCAGTCAGGCGCACGCGGTGCGTGATCATGACAGGCGCCATGCCAACGCAGGCAAACAGAAAGCGGTAGAGCACCATGTGCTCCACATTCATTTCATTCAGCGCGAGCCTGCCCCAATAGAACCCTGTGCCCCAAAGAGTTCCGGCGAGGGCACACGCGCCGTATCCCAGAAATCTGAAGCTGCCGCCGCTTGTTCCCGCAGCCAAGTTTTGTCGGGCCGTCGTGCGCTCTGCCATCTCTCATACTGTCGCATACACAGCGGGCGCGGGTTCCGCTCTCCGGCACGCTGCAGCTGGTCAGCAATCGCATCGGCACGTGAATGCGTGAACGCTTCGGTTCCGCGCACTTCCACCTCGATGGCCGCATCGGCGAGAATACTCATCGATGGTGGGCGGACTCGGAAACGTACGGTTAGGTCGTGGCGGCGGCGCCTTCCTGACCCTCGGTATACAGGCTCTTTTCGCCGCTCTCGCTTTGGTTCCATCCGCCGCGCAGGAACAGATCCCACCTGCACCGGCGCCAAACCCGACCGCTCCGGAGCAAATCGGAACCACGCCCGAGCCCCAATCCTCGCCTTCCGTCAAAGAGCGCTTCCTCATCGACCGCTTCCCCGACAAGCCCTCCCTGCCGCCGATGTTTACCGTTCCCATTGAGCCGCTGGGCTTCACTGCTCCCAGTCCGGGCTATATGGGTGCGCGGAATTCGATGGCCTCGCTCGATTTCCTCGACGAAAACCGGCTGCTCTTCACCTTCCGCGTGCCGGGCTTGCTGCGCCGCGATGTGGATAACAGCGAGGAGGGCGTCGAACGCCAGATTCGCGCTGTAGTGCTCACGCTGCCCCAGGGAACCGTTGAAGCCGAGGCCATGTGGACGGTTCACGATCGCGTCCGCTACCTGTGGCCGCTCAAGAATGGCCATTTTCTGCTGCGCGACCGCAATAACCTCTTCGAGGGCGACGCCACACTCATGCTCAAACCTTACCTCGACTTTCCCGGTTCGCTGCTCTGGCTTGAAGTCGATCCCGGACAGCATTTCCTCGTCACCAACTCCCGCGAGCCAGTGACGAAGGCTGCCGATTCCGGAGAAGTCTCCAGCCCATCGACCGCTCTGGCCACAGTCACCTCCGACCAGGAGTCCACTGACAAAATGGACCACCCCGATCTGGTGGTCCGCATTCTGCGCCGCGACTCCGGTGAGGTGATGCTGGTCAGCCGTGTGCGGACCGCCGTTCATCTGCCCATCAACTCCGTTGGCTACCTCGAGAATCTTCGCAGCCGCGGAACAGAGTGGGTGCTGAATCTGAGCTACTTCACCGGTGGCAGCAAAATGCTGGGCCACGTTGAATCCACCTGCGAGCCTGACGACGAATTTCTCACGGAGCAGGAGATCCTCGCTACCGGTTGCGGCCCATCGGGCGAGAGCAATCTTGTGGCCATGACCACCGGTGGCCGAACCCTCTGGAAGTCGCAGGCGCCGCCAACTGAGGTCTGGCCGCAACTCGCCGTCGCGGCCAACGGCTCGCGGCTGGCATGGGAGACTCTTGACGCCACGCACTCCATCTACGCTTACGCGCCCATGGACGCCAGCGACGTGAAGGAGCAGTCTGTGACCATCTTCGACGCCGCCAATGGCGACATCGCCCTGGTCTCGCCCGTCAGCCCCATCCTCGACGCGGGCGGCAACGTCGCCATCTCACCCTCCGGCCGACGCGTCGCTCTGCTCAACGCGGGCGCTATCCAGGTCTTCGACCTTCCCCCGTCCACGCCGCTTCCCGCTGCCGCATCCGCTCCATAAAGGAGCCATGAAGGCGCGCTACTTTCATCGCGCCGCTCCAGCGAGCGCGACCTGCGACGTTACCTTGTTGCCGCCCGGACTAACTCAGCAGCCCATGACGCCGGTACCCAATGTTCCACCGTCGATCCGTCCCTACTTCACCGTTTTTAGGTACACTGGGCGACGGGGGTTTCTTTCTTGGCAACGGCTGTCGTCCACTATACGGCCGCGGCGCTTACCGACCGCGGCCGCAAGCGCCCATCGAACGAGGATGCATTCGGTTATTCCATCGAGCACGGCGTGTATGTGGTCTGCGATGGCATGGGTGGCGCTGCCGCAGGGGAGGTTGCCAGTTCCCTGGCCGTTGCTGAGGTGATGCAGTTGCTAACCAACCGGCCCGGCGCGAATCCCCTACCGGCCGATGCCGAGCAAGCCGTCGCCGCCGCCAATGAAGCCATCTTCTCCCGCTCGCAGCGCAGCGAGAAGCTCAGCGGCATGGGCACGACTCTCGTGGCACTGCTGGCGGAGGAGCGACACGCCTGGATGCTCAATGTCGGCGATAGTCGTGGCTATCGCCTACGCAACTCAAAACTGGAACAAATCACTCTCGATCACTCGTTAGTCGAGGAGCAGATGCGCCTGGGCCAAATGAGCGAGGAGGAGGCTCTTCGCTCGCCGCTCAAGAACGTCATTACGCGCGCACTGGGCACGCAAAGTCTCGTAACCCCCGACGTTTTCGAACTCGAGACCGAGCCGGGCGACCTCTTTCTACTTTGCACCGACGGGCTCACTCGAGAGCTCTCCGACTCGTTGCTCGAATCCCTGCTCCGCCTCGACCTGCCGCTTGAGAGTCTCTGCTCGCGTCTGGTCGCTGCCGCCAATCAGGCCGGAGGCCACGACAACATTACTTGCCTCCTGGTCCGGGCCGAGGCTTAGAGGGGCGGGCGATGCCGACGAGGGCACACGAGACACGTCCTTCCTCTGGTCAACCAAAATCTGACCGAGAATGGAAAGCGGCCTGATGAAAGCGAGTCGCCGAGAGCTGTTGCGGTGGCTTGGCGGCGCGTCATCCGCGCTGGCTTTGTCGAGATTTGCTCCTTCGCAGCGGGCTGCGCAGAGCGGACCATTCCAGCCCACCAGGGAATCTCTGCAAACCTATAAAATTCCTGACTGGTTTCGCGATGCCAAGTT
>JBEKAJ010000228.1:0-6126 GCA_050018295.1 Occallatibacter sp.
AGCCAGCGCTATGCCCTCGACCGGATGAAGGATGAGTTCATCTCCACGGTGAGCCACGAGCTGCGCACGCCGCTCACCTCCATCCGCGGAGCGCTGGGGTTGCTCAGCTCGGGCATTCTCGGAGAAGCTAACGAAAAAGCCACGAATTTGCTGCGCATCGCGCTCACCAACTCCGACCGGCTGGTCAGGTTGATCAACGACATCCTCGATCTGGAACGGATCCAGAGCGGGCGCGAGCCGCTTGCTTTCGGCAGGGTGCAACTAGCCGACGTCGTAACACAGGCCATCGAAGATATGCAGCCAATGGCTGATGCTGCGGGCGTGCAGCTGATTCACGACTCCACCAAGGTGGAGATTTCCGCCGACTCCGACCGTCTGCTGCAGGTCCTCACCAATCTGCTCTCGAATGCCGTCAAGTTCTCGCCGCCGAACTCGCCGGTTAGCGTGATGCTGCGGCCGGGCGTGACCGGTGTGATTCTTTCCGTCATCGATCATGGACGCGGGATTCCCGCCGACAAGCTGGAGGCGATCTTCGGCCGCTTCCAGCAGGTCGACGCATCCGACTCGCGGCAAAAGGGCGGCACGGGCCTCGGACTGGCTATCTGCCGAACCATCGTGTTGCAACACTCGGGCCGCATCTGGGCCGAGCGCAATCCAGTGCGCGGAGCGACCTTCCGCATCTTTCTGCCCTATCATCCTGCTCCGGTGGCCGCTCCGGGCGGGGAGGAGATGGAACCCGGGCACGGCACCGTTGTCCTGGCCGACGCCAACGCCGATTCGCGCCCACGGATCGCGGCGCAGCTGGCGCGGCATGGCTACTCCGTGGTGCAGACAGCCACGGTGGAGCAAACCTTGTCCGCAGCGCGCAATGATCCGCAAGCAATTCTTCTCGATACCTCACTGGACGGAATGAACGGATGGGAGATTCTTCCCCTCCTCCGCCGGATGGATGGATCGGCGCGCACGCCTGTCGTTTTGTTGAGCGTGGAAGATCCGGAGAATCCGCGGGAGCTGCCAGCGGGCGCCGATGGATGGGTCTCCAAGCCGCTCCGCGAAGATGCTCTGCTCACCGAGCTGGCGCGCGTACTTTGCGGGTCGGGCGAAAAGGCGCGAATCCTCATCGTGGAGGACGACCACGATCTGGCGAATGTCATCAGCGAGGTCTTCGCCCGCGACAGCATCCAGGTACAAACCGCGCATTCGCTTCAGGAGACGATCAAAGCCTGCTCGGCTTTCAAGCCGCACCTGATGTTGCTCGATATCGGGCTTCCCGACGGCGACGGCTTTAATGTCGCGGATTGGCTCCGCCAGCACGAGGACCTCGCTCAACTGCCGCTGGTGGTCTACTCCGGCCGCGAGCTATCAGCGGAGCAGCGAAGCCAGCTGACCCTCGGCCCCACCTATTTTCTCGCCAAGACCCGGGTGCAGCCGCAGCAACTGGAGGCTCTGGTGCTGACGATGCTGCGTTCTTCGCGCACGACAGAAGAGGCCCCGCTGCCCGAATCGGCGGTACCCAATTCATAAACCGATTTGACAGATCAGCGCCATCGACAACGCTGCGGCGGCGCTTGAGAATGGAATGTGAGGAAGTTCCGCCGTGGGCCGCAAGATTCTGATCATTGACGATGAAGACGATATTCGCGAGGTAGCCGGGCTGAGCCTGGAAACCGTTGCCGGCTGGGAAGTGATTAAAGCCAGCTCCGGAGCGCAGGGCGTGGCCCGCGCCGCCGAGCAACACCCAGATGCGATTCTGCTGGACGTGATGATGCCGGGGATGGATGGTCCTGCCACGTTTCGAGAGCTGCGCAGGAATCCGGCCACGGCTGGTATTCCGGTGCTGCTGCTAACCGCTAAAGTGCAGGGCACCGACCAGCGGCGATTTGCCGACCTGGGCGTGGAAGCCGTGCTCTTCAAACCCTTCGATCCGCTCACGCTTTCGACGCAGATTTCGCGCGCGCTGGGTTGGAGCTGACCGCAGAATTCGATGAAGACTTCGGCTCAATCCGATATTCCCCCGGAAGCGGCCCTTGCGCAGGCGATGGACCGCCTCTGGCTGAAATTCTTGCACGAGATTATGGAGCGAGTTTCGATTCTTGAAGCCGCTGCCGCAGCCGTAACCGCGAAGACGTTCGGCGATTCTGACCGTGCGGCTGCACATGCAGCCGCACACAAGTTGGCCGGGGTCTTGGGCACATTCAACTTGACGCACGGAACCGATGTGGCCCGCGAGCTTGAGTTGGCGTACTCCCCAGAATCCGTTCTCAGCGCTGCATCCGGCCAGCGGCTGGCCTCCTTGGCCGCGGAGCTGCGCGCGATGATTGAAAGTCGCAAATCCGGGATCGAGAGCAAAAAACCGAGCGGTTGACGCTCGAGCCATTACACTCATCAGCAATGAGTCCGCACGACCCATTCGCGTCTCCGCTCGACCAGACACTGCAATCGGGCCTGCGCATCGTCCTTTGGAGGCCGCTCTGAGCGCCATCTTCCTCAACTATCGCCGCAGCGATTCGGAGGGCGAATCCAGGCGCTTGTTCGAGGACCTGACGTCCCACTTCGGCTCCGAGGCCGTGTTTATGGATGTGGCGGCAATCGAGCCGGGCCGCGACTTCCGAAAAGCGATCGACAAGAGCGTGTCCTCGTGCAGCGTGCTGCTTGCGGTGATCGGACGGGAGTGGCTGGAGACAAAGGATGATGCGGGTGGCCGCCGCCTCGACGATCCCAACGACTTTGTGCGCATCGAGCTCGCTTCGGCCCTGCGCCGCGATATCCCGGTAGTGCCCGTGCTGGTGCGGGGGGCGATGATGCCCCGGGTTGACCAGCTTCCCGACGATCTGAAGGAACTGGCCTACAGAAACGCGGTGGAGTTGACCTATGCGCGCTGGAAATCGGATGTTCAGGCGCTGGCCCAGGCCTTGCGGAACTATTTGGATGTGCCTGGCCTTGGCCCATCCGCCGCCACTTGCGCCTATGGAGAAAAACAAACCCCTGATCCGGTGGAAGCATTGCCCGCAAATCAGGCGGCTGGGCCCACCCTGGATGCGGCGCCGGTTGCCTCGGCCATTGAGGCAAAGACGTTGGAGCGGGTCAGCAAGGAACTGGCGGCCTATATCGGGCCGATCTCCGAGCTGGTCGTCAAGCGGGCGGCGAAACGGTGCACCTCTGTCGAGGACCTCTGCGGCATCGTGGCCGGGGAGATCGAATCCGAGGCGGATCGGATGAAGTTCCTCAGATCGTGCCGCGGCTAGCGCCCGGTTCTATTTCCCTTCAATCATCTTCAAGGCCTTGGCCAGGCTCACTTGCATCCGGTTGAATGACGCGGCCACGATTGTAATCTCGTCTTTCCCTTTCACCTCGACCGGAGGCACGTTCTTTTCTCCACGGCTGGCGCGGTCGGCGCTGTCGGAGACCATTCGCAGCGGACGGATTACAAACCAGAAGACGCCGGCATCCAGAGCCGCAACGGCGAGCAGCATGGAAAGGATGAGGAACAAAAGCAGCCGGTGGTAGGCGCGATCGGCGTTTGCTACCGGCACCGACAGCGGGACCGAAATGATCTGTGCACCGACGATCTCCTTGTTTTTCCAGCCGAAACCGTTGTTTGAGCCGTAGGCGGCAATCATAGCTTTGGGCGCAATGGAAGGAGAGCTATGGCACTCAAGACACTCCTGGGTTGCCGTAATGGGCTCGGCAACAAAAAGCGAAACGCCGGCAGGAGTGGGGCGGTCGCCGATTTCTTGCGCCTCGTTGGGGTGGTCGCGGAGCCATTGGATGACGTCGGCCTCCCAATCCGAAGCGCGGTCTTCGGGATTGGTCGGATTAAGCGCGGCTTCTTTATAGTCGTAGTCGGGGTAGTCCTTGCGTAGTTTGTTAAAGGTGGCTGTGGCTCCGAAGAACGGTATGGTCTCGGCCATGAAGTGCGTGCGGTACCTGGGGTCCTGCTGCAAAAGCGGCGAGAGGTCGTCGGCCGTATAGTCGCGTACGGACTTGGCGCTGGCCAGCATCAGTTGCGCTGTCTCCAGCGCTTCACGGCGTGCATTGCCGACCAGGTAGGAATAAGAGAGCCGAGCGATCAGGAGCCCGCAGGTTCCAAAAACAACGATCAGAATCAGGTTGAACTTGGCCAGCAGTTTCATGAAGCCTCCTTTCGCCCCGGTGCGCACGATTCAGAGGAAGATGGGTGCATCGCCCCCTTATACCATTCACGGCGCGATCCTGATGAGTCCTTTCTTTGAAGCGCCGGCTCCAGACTGTTCCGTTCTGTTGTCCTGATCGACCATGAGCGCACCGAACGGGGAGCTGAAGAGGATCTGCGGCTATTTCTTGACGAAGGGGTGGATCAAGTGAACCTTGCTTCCACTCATTCCAACCCGTCCCAGCTAGTCCCCACCAATTACACTTCTAAAAGAATGCCTCTCCATGACCCATTCGCTGATCCATTCGCGTCAGAACCCGGCGAGACCTCCCAACTGGGGCTCCACTTTGAGGAACCGCGCCCGTCGCGCCGCATCTGGCCCGTGCGCGACCTCGTTGCGCAGGTGCGCGAGCTGGTGGAGCAGGAGTACGGCGACATTTGGGTGGAGGGCGAGATTTCCAATTACCGCCCCGCGCCATCGGGCCACGTCTACTTCACGCTGAAGGACGCCGAGGCCCAGTTGCCCATCGTTCTCTTCCGCCGCCAGGCAGTGCTTCTCCGATTTCGGCCGGAAGACGGCCTGCACGTGCTCGTGCGCGGCCGCGTGAGCGTCTACGAGCAGCGCGGACAGATGCAGCTTGTCGCGGAGACGATGGAGCCCGTGGGCGCAGGCTCTCTGCAACTTGCCTTCGAGCAATTGAAGGAGCGGCTCAGGCTCGAGGGCCTCTTCGACGCCGACCGCAAGAAACCGCTGCCCATGTTTCCGCGCACGGTGGGCATTGTTACCTCACCCACGGGCGCGGTGATTCGCGACTTCCTGAATATCGTCAGCCGTCGCCACTCCGGCCTGAATGTGCTGCTCTCTCCGGTCTCCGTACAGGGCGAATCCGCACCGGCTGAGATTGAAGCCGCGCTGGCCGAGTTGAACGCAACAAATCTCGTGGACCTGATCGTTGTCGCGCGCGGCGGCGGATCGCTCGAAGACCTTGCCGCCTTCAACAGCGAGCGAGTGGCGCGCGCGATTGCATCCAGTAGACTCCCTGTGGTTTCAGCGGTGGGGCATGAAACCGACTTCACAATCGCGGACTTCGCCGCCGACCTGCGCGCCCCCACGCCCTCCGCGGCGGCCGAGCTGATTACCGAGACACAGCACAAGATCGCCCAGCACCTGGCTAAGCAATCGCAACGCCTGGAGCGCGCCACGCGCTTCCAGCTTCTGCAGGCTCGCCAGTGGTTGACGCATTTGCCCATCAGCCGCGCCGAATCGCGCGTAACCACGCTGCTGCATCGGCTGGAGCAGCGGCTCGATGACGCATCCCAGCGGCTGGACGCCGCAGTCCTGAATCAACTCCGCCGAAGCCAGAATCGCATCGCCGAGCTGGCTGCCGGCGTTCTGCATCGCGACCCGCGACAGCAACTGGCTCATGCGCGCGAGCATCTCGCCGACTTCCGCGCTCGCCTGGACCGCAGCCTCGAGCGGCTGATCGAGTCTTCATCCGCGCGGCTTGGCGCGCTCGACGCCCGCCTCCGTTCGCTCTCGCCATTGGCTGTGCTCGACCGCGGCTACGCACTGGTCCTTTCAGCAGAAGGCGCGCTCATTCGCTCCACAGCGCAAATCGGCACTGGCGACCAGCTGACCACGCGCCTGGCCGACGGATCGTTTACCAGCTGCGTCGAGACCATTTCATCCGGCGCGCCCCATGCGCCCACTACCGGCAAACGAAGCAAGAGATCGGCAAAATGACCCACAACGGCACACGCAAACTCTTCGGCACAGACGGCATTCGCGCAATCGCGGGCGAGGTCCCGCTGGATCCAACGACGATTTACGGCGTGGGGCTCGCGCTCGCGCACACGCTGAGAAAAACTGAGGCGCGGCCCAAAGTTCTCCTCGGGCGCGACACGCGCGAATCCGGCCCGTGGATCGCCTCGACGCTGGCCGAGGCTCTGCGCCAGGCCGGCGCCATTGTCGAAAGCGCGGGCGTGGTCACCAC
>JBEKAJ010000229.1:0-6093 GCA_050018295.1 Occallatibacter sp.
TGGGAGATCCCCGTGTGGTCACACGATGGGATCATCTGCACCGGCGAGACTTACAAGAAGGTGGTAAAGATGACATTCGCCAAGGGGGCCGCGCTGGATGACCCCTCAGGTCTGTTCAATTCCAGCCTCGAGGGTAGAGTGAGGCGTGCCATCGACTTCCGCGAAGGCGACAAGGTGAACGAGAGGGCTCTGAAAACTCTGATTCGCGCCGCCGTGGCCCTGAACACGACGTCGGCTTAGGGGGCCTGAGGGAATTCTGCCTCGGCAGAGTCGTCGTTCTGTTCGCTTGGATTCCATTTTTCGATGAGCGCACAATGACCAATGTGCTCACAGAGGCAACATGTGCACTGATAGGTCGGCTTGTGAAGAGCGATTCTTTGGCGTGCTGGTTGGGAAGGCGGGTGGATGGCTACGCCAGGGATCAGGGGTCAGAGATCGGAGATCAGTTTTTCGTGCGGAGACGGCGGTTGCGGAGCCATTTGGCGAGGCCGAGCGCGAGGAGCATCAGGCCGAAGGGAATGCACATGAGGGCGACGATGAGCGCGAACCATCCGGTGTTGGTGCTGGCGCCGGTGCGCGAGTAGCCGCCGAGCACGGTGACCAGCAGGACGGCGGCCAGCACACCGGCGCCGACCATGGAGCCGCCCCATTGAAGAAGCTGGCGCGTGCCATCGTCGGATTGCGTGGGAGCGGGCATCTTGCTTCGCGTCTAGCCTCTCACGGCAGCCAGCATCGCGTACACGACGACCCCGGTGACCGACACATAGAGCCAGATTGGAAATGTCCAGCGGGCCACCTTGCGGTGGATGGGAATGCGGCCGGTGAGCGAAAAGAAGAATGTGATGAGCACTAGCGGCAGGGCCACCATGGAGAGCAGCACGTGGCTGACCAGGATTACAAGGTAGACGATGCGGATAAAGCTGTGACCGGGGTAGTGGCTCTCGCCGTGCAGCGCGTAATTGCCAATGTAGCTGACCAGAAACAGGGTTGAAAATCCGAACGCGGTGATCATTGCCGCGCGGTGCGCCTTGATGCGGTGGGCGCGAACAAAACGGTAGCCCATGACCAGCGCCGTCGCTGCCAACGCGTTGAGGATCGCGTTGAGGGCGGGCAGAAAGGAAAGCTCCCTGCCGGTTACGTCGAGGGCCGGGTGGAAGTAGATGAGCCAGAAAAGAAAGATAGTAGCCGCGGCGCTAATGGCCAGAATGGCGGCGATAGCGGGGCCAGTGCCGGATAAGGAGTTCGCTGAACGGGCTGTGGTGGTCATGCGCGCTAACCTTTCGCGCGGGCGCAGAGCATGAGGGTGGTGAAGAGCAGCGGCAAGTAGAGGACGCTCACCTTGAGGAGGTCGCGAGCCAGCTTGCGGCTCTCGTCCTCGGTCTTCGCCCGGAGGATGCGGGCGAAGCGGATGGTGTAGGCGAGGTAGACGAGGCCCAGCGGAACAGCGAGCACGGCATAAACTACTCCGGTGAGTCCGAGACGCCACGGCGCCAGGCTGACGGGAATCATGAGCACGGCGTAGAAGAGAGCTTCGACGACGGTCGACCATCCGTCGGGCTGCACGACGGGCAACATGCGAATGCCGGCGCGCGCGTAGTCGTCGCGGTAGAGCCAGGCGATGGACATGAAGTGAGGGAACTGCCAGACGAAGAGGATGGCGAAGAGCGCGACGGCTGGCCACTCAATCTGATCGCGCACCGCGGTCCAGCCGAGCAAGGGGCCCATGGCGCCGGGAAACGCGCCGATGAAGGTGGCCATGGTGGTAACGCGCTTGAGCGGCGTGTAGATGGCCACGTAGGTAAAGACGGTGAGCAACGCCAGCGAGACGGTGAGCAGGTTGGTGCGCAGCGCCAGCCAGACCGCGCCCAGTGCGACAGCGCCGAGGCCAGCGATAATGCCAATGGAAAGCGGCCAGCGGCCCGATGCGAGAGGACGATCGGCGGTGCGCTTCATGCGCGCGTCGGTGGTGCGCTCGAGGGCCTGGTTGAGGGCGCCTGCGCCGGCGGAGATGAGGCCGATGCCGAGCAGCGTGTCGAGTAGGCCGCGCTGCAAAGTGGAGATGCCGGACTGCATCGATCCCAGATAGAAGCCGCCCCAACCGGTGACGAGCACGAGGCCGACAACCTTGACCTTAAAGAGCTCGCGCAGGTCGTGGATGAGCGTGGCCGTGGCGCCGGGCGCAGGCGCATGAAGGGCGTGCGGCGCGGAATCGACGTGAGACGCTGCAAATTCCGATGGTGCGGCGGCTTGTGAGGCGGGAGTCATGGGAACGAAGTAGCGGTGCGGCTGCGCGAGCGAGGACGCAGCCTTTGTTTTGATGATAGCAAGCGGAGGGGGCGGCGGACTTGGCGAGGTTAGCGGTGCTAGCGGAGTTCGAGTGCGGCACTGTGGGTTTGCGAGAGAACGGGTCGGCAAAGAGGCAACAGAGAATTGTTTTGACCCTGCGTGCATGCGTCGTGTAGCGTCCGGAGCATCGGCGCTCAACCAACCCCAGACAATCTCAAGGCGCCCGGAGGTAGAAAAATGCGAATGATGATGCAGGTTGAAATGCCGCTTGAACCATTCAACACAGCAGTTCGCAATGGGACAGCGGGACCCACAATGAAGAAGATTCTCGACGAGATCAAGCCTGAGGCTGCGTACTTCGGCGAGCGGGATGGCCGCCGCGGCTGCATTCTGATTGTCAACCTCGATAGTCCCTCTGACGTGCCGCGGCTGGCAGAGCCCTGGTTCCTCAGCTTCAACGCTGAGGTGAAGTTCAGAGTTGTGATGTCGCCAGAGGATCTGGCAAAGTCAGATCTGAATGCGCTGGGCAAGAAGTGGGGCTGAAGCGCTGGCAGGTTCGCCGGTCAAAGTAGCTACAACGAGGCGGGAGCCGGAAGGATCGGCTCCCGTTTCGTGCGTTGGGCAACCGCAAGAATGTCGGCGCGGGCGGATCAAGGAAGTGTGCGGAGCCCGGTGGTAACTCTCCGACGTGCCATCCTTGGTGCCACGTCCGGGGGATGTGCGGCGGGCGGCTGCAGTCCTGTAAAATAGGGAGCAACCGGATGATGCAAACCCCTTCAGCGGCTGCCCCCCTGGCATCTCGTGCAACGCGGGACCCGGAGTTGCGGGCGTCCGGATTCGATGCCGACCAATCTCCGGTAATCCAGGTTCAGGGCCTGAGCAAGACGTACCAGACGGCACGTGGCGCGCTGCATCTGTTCGAGGATCTCAATCTCGTGGTTGAGGCCGGCGAAATGGTGGCGGTTGTCGGCCAGTCTGGTGCGGGAAAGAGCACTCTTTTACACATTCTGGGCGCGCTTGATGCGCCTTCTGCGGGAACGGTATACTGCGCGTCAACCAACGTGGCGATGCTGAGCGCGAGAGAGGCAGCAGCCTTTCGCAATCGCGAGATTGGCTACGTTTGGCAGTTCCATTATTTGCTGCCGGAGTTTACGGCGCTGGAGAATGTGGCAATGCCGCTTTTGGCGCGAGGCACAGGGAAGAGCGAGGCTTTGCGGACGGCGGGTCATTGGCTGAGCGAGGTGGGATTGGAGGATCGCGGCGACCATCGGCCCGGCGAGCTATCCGGCGGCGAACAACAGCGTGTGGCGCTGGCTCGAGCGCTGGTTTGCGGCCCGCGACTGCTGCTGGCCGACGAGCCGACCGGCGATCTGGACAGCGTGACTGCGGGAAAGGTCTTTGACTTGATCGAGCGCCTGCACGCGAGTCATGGGCTGACGTCGATTTTGGTAACGCACAACATGGATTTGGCTGTGCGATGCGGGCGAATACTGCGGCTCGGAAACGGTAGACTGACGGAGATCACAGACGCAGGGTCCAAGCCGTTGCAAGCTGGAAACCTGAGCTAGAAAAAGCACCACTTTTGCTAAGTTGTGAGTCTTATTCAGTAGGGGCCTGATAAGGAACTTTCTCCGATGCAGGCCGCAGAGGTCGGGATGGGAGTCGGCGGCAGAATTCAAGCCGGTTGACGACGGGTTGCAAGCGGATTCAAGACCATCCATATGAGCTGTTCGGGGCGCGGGTCATTTCTCTCTAGGGCCTCCGGCAGCGAAGGAACAGAAGGGCGAGCGCGGGTTGGGCCGAAGCTGGGAAAACCACCGGACGGCTACCTCAAGCGATCACTCGGATCAGGGAGTTCATCATGTTCGAGCGATATACGGAGAAGGCGCGGCGCGTCATCTTCTTCGCGCGGTACGAGGCCAGCCAGTTCGGCTCGCCTTACATCGAGACCGAGCACTTGCTGCTGGGGCTGCTGCGCGAGGACAAGGCGTTAACCAACCGCTTCCTGCGTTCGCACGCCTCGGTGGAGTCGATCCGGAAGCAAATTGAAGCGCACACCACGATCCGCGAGAAGGTGTCGACGAGCGTCGACCTGCCGCTTTCGAACGAGTGCAAGCGGGTGCTGGCCTATGCGGCGGAGGAAGCCGAGCGGCTGGGCCACAAACATATTGGAACGGAACATCTGCTGCTGGGACTGTTGAGGGAAGAGAAGTGCTTCGCCTCGGAGATTCTGCAGGAGCGCGGCCTGAAGCTAACGCAGATTCGCGATGAGCTGGCGCGGGTGACGCAGGAGAAGGCGCCGCCGCAACAGCGGCAGCGCGAGTCGAGCTTGCTGGCCGAGTTCAGCCGCGACCTGACACAGGCGGCGATGGATGGACAACTCGATCCGCTGGTGGGGCGCGAAGGCGAGCTGGAGCGCTCGGTACAGATTCTCTGTCGGCGCACGAAGAACAATCCGGTGTTGATTGGCGAACCCGGCGTGGGCAAGACAGCGATTGTCGAAGGCCTGGCGCAGCGCATCGCCGACGGCGAAGTGCCGAGCTTTCTGGCCGACAAGCGCGTGCTGGCGCTGGATCTGTCGCTGATCGTGGCCGGCACCAAGTACCGTGGCCAGTTCGAAGAGCGGCTGAAGACCATCATGAAAGAGCTGATGGAGAGCCAGAACTCGATTGTGTTCATCGACGAGTTGCACACGCTGGTGGGCGCGGGATCGGCTGAAGGATCGCTGGATGCGGCGAACATTCTGAAGCCGGCTCTGTCGCGCGGCGAAATTCAGTGCATCGGCGCAACCACGCCGGCCGAGTACCGCAAGTCGATCGAGAAGGACCGCTCGCTGGAGCGGCGCTTCCAGGCTGTGAAAGTGCCGCCGCCTAACGAGGCAGAGGCGATCAAGATCATCATGGGCATCAAGGACCGCTATGAAAAGTTTCATGCGGTCAGCTACACCGATGCCGCGGTGGAATTCGCCGTGTCGCACTCGAGTCGCTACATTCCCGACCGGTTCCTGCCCGACAAGGCCATCGATTTGATCGATGAGGCGGGAGCGCGCGTGAAACTGCGCCAGACCTCCCTGCCGGAAGAGATCACCGAGGTGCAGAAGCGGATCAAGTTCATCGTGCACCGCATGGACTCGGCGATCGCGAATCACGAATTCGAGAAAGCCCGCTTCTACTCCGACGAGGAGCGCAAGGAGCGCGAGAACCTGCGCGCACTGCGCGACAAATACCACCTCGACGATTCGGCGGCTGGAATTGTCGGCCGCGAGGACATCGAAGACGTTGTAAGTCGGTGGACGGGCGTGCCCGTGACCAGCATCAAGGAAGAGGAGACGCAGAAGCTGCTCCGCGTGGAAGAAGAGCTGCACAAGCGCGTGATCTCGCAGGACAAGGCGATTTCTGCGCTGGCTCGCGCAATCCGGCGTTCGAGAGCGGGTTTGAAGTCGCCGCATCGGCCGATTGGAAGCTTCCTGTTCCTCGGACCGACCGGTGTGGGCAAAACGGAGATGGCGCGCACGCTGGCCAACTTCCTCTTCGGGTCAGACAAAGCGCTCATCCGCTTCGATATGTCGGAGTTCATGGAAAAGCACTCGGTGTCGAAGCTGATCGGCTCGCCTCCGGGCTACGTGGGCTACGAGGAGGGCGGCCAGTTGACCGAGCGTGTCAAGCGCTCGCCGTACTCGGTCGTTCTGCTCGACGAAATCGAGAAGGCGCACCCGGATGTGTTCAACATTCTGTTGCAGGTGTTTGAGGATGGGCAATTGACCGACGGCCTGGGCAACACCGTCGACTTCAAGAACACCATCGTCAT
>JBEKAJ010000230.1:0-6073 GCA_050018295.1 Occallatibacter sp.
GAAGGAACTGCCGATCACCGGCCTTACGCTGTCCCCCGCCGCGCTGCAGAATTAACTTGTGAATTGCGAGTCACCTGCGCAAGCCTGAATTCGCTACTACTTCAACAAATCCCAATTCCCTCCGGAGGCAATCGATGAAAAGGATCTTTCTGCCTTTCTGCGCCCTGGCGTTCTTTCCGGGCGCGCAACTCCGCCGCTCGACGGGGAAGAATCCTCGTGCCTAGCAAGAAAATTGCCGCATCCTTTCGGACACACCGTAAACTTGGCAGAAACGGAGGTCAAAACGTGGAAGATTGGAAATTCGTAGAGAAGGATCCCTCAGAAGCCCTTGCCCGACTGCACTTCTTCTCCATCAAGAAGAAACATGCGTCGGGCGATGTTGAAGCGCGCATCACAGTCAAGGAATTCGCCTCAGCAAAAACCACCGATATGAAATTCTTTGCCGTGGCCGATATTGAGTTGAATCAGAAGACAATGAAGTTCCAGCCCTGCGGTTGGGCCGAGACCCTGATGGGCGCGCTCACGGAGTGTCTCAGGAATCTGCGGAAGTTCGAGTATGAGAGCCCCGAGCTGCCCCCGTCACCTTCCGCCGGTGGAGCGGAACTCTAACGCCTCAGCTTCCCCAAGTCGTGATCGGTCGCAATCTGGCGGTACCGGCTGAACCTGAAAATGCCTGCCGCCGCGTCGGGGCTTTAACCAGATGAAAAAGCCGCCGGGCCGCAATGCCCACCCGACTTACTCCGGCCGCTCGATCGAATAGCCCTGCCCAAACTCCGGATCCACCGGGTTCTCGAACATCGACGCATCCCGCGTCACGATCGTCAGCCCTGACGGCGTCACGAAATACCGCCGCTTATCCTCCACCGGGTCGTACCCGATCACCGTGCCCTCCGGTATGTGCACGTCGCGGTCGATGATCGCCCGCCGGATCCTGCAGTGCCGCCCGATGTTCACGTGCGAAAAGATAATGCTTTGGTCCACATCCGAGTACGAGTTCACGCGCACGTCCTGCGACAGCACCGAGTTATACACCGACGCGCCTGAAATGATCACGCCCGCGGTGATGATCGAGTTGACCGCCATGCCCGACCGTCCCGGCTCGCCGAAGACGAACTTCGCCGGCGGATACTGCCTCGTTCGCGTGCGGATCGGCCAGCTCTTGTCGTACAGGTTGAATACGGGCGACACGGAGCACAGATCCATGTTCGCTTCGTAGTACGCGTCCAGCGTGCCCACGTCCCGCCAGTAGAGCGCCTCTTTCTTGTTCTCATCCACGAAGCTGTAGGCCATCATCTTCTTCTTGCCCAGCAGTTTGGGCAAAATGTTGTGCCCAAAATCGTGCTTCGAATCCGTCTCGTCAGCATCCGCGATTAGCGCCTTCAGCAGCGTCTCGGTGTTGAAGATGTAAATCCCCATCGACGCGTCCACAGCGTTGGGGTTGAACGGTGAGCGGAAGCTGGTGGAAGCAGGCTTTTCCTGGAAGCCGAGGACTTCTCCCGTCTTGGCCACTTCGACCACCCCGAGTCGTGACACCTGCTCGGGCGCAATGGGCAAAGTCGCCATCGTCACCTCGGCGTTGGTCTCCTTGTGATAGGCCAGCATCCGGCTGTAGTCCATCTTGTAGATGTGGTCGCCCGCGAGGATAAGCACGTACTCCGGCTGCTCGCTGCCGATGGAATAAAGGTTCTGGTAAACGGCATCCGCCGTCCCCATGTACCAGTTCACCCCAGTGCGCTGCATGGGCGGCATCAGCTCGAAGAACTCGCCCAGCTCCTGCGCCACAATTCCCGTCCAGCCTTCGCGGATATGCCGGTTCAGGCTCAGTGCCTTGTACTGCGTCAGGATGTACACCCGCCGCAGCCCCGAGTTGATGCAATTCGAGAGCGTGATGTCGATGATGCGGTAGTGCCCGCCAAACGGCACCGCCGGCTTGGCCCGGTCACGCGTCAGTGGAAACAGCCGTTCTCCCGCTCCGCCCGCAAGCAATACGCCCAGTGTGTCCTTCATATCCATAAGGCACCCGCCCCTGCTTCCCTGCTGGCCTGCCCACTTCGGCTCGGCACTTAAGTGCCGCAATCTGAAACGTCATATTCTCAGGCGGCACTCTTCCTCACCCGCCTTTGAACGCAGGAGAATACCACACATGCCAATACACTTGGCACCCCCGCAATCTTCTTAACGTTGCGCCCGCCGAAGAGTCAGCCCCGGCGGCCTGCCCTGCCGAGGCCGGCTGCCACTCCCGCATGAAATCAGATTTCAGCCTGCTCGCGCGCTCCGCTACCAGCCCGAAACCCAGTTCGCCTTCTTGGTCGAGCGCTTGATCGAAGTGAACTTGTACTCCATCCCCACGCTGATGGCAAAGTTCACATCATACTGCGAGTAGGTCAGCGAGGAATGAGGGGCGTCGCTGAATGTGTAGTGGGTCATCACCGCATCGGGCGTGATGCGAAACACCCAGTGGTCTGAGCGGTTCAGGTCGAAATGCCCGCCCACGATCGCTGCCGGCGCAATCTGGTTGTAGTAGAAGCCCACGATCTCGGGTGGCTCCCCCAGCAGATCCTTCTGGAAATTGCCATACACCCCGCCGAACATGGCATGCGCAATCAGCGCCCCGTGCTTGTTGTGCGGGCCAAGCCATTCCGCTCCACCCACAAAGAAGTACTGTTTCACCACCGGGCCCCTGATCACGTTTCCGTTGTACGAGTTGGGAGCTGCCCCGCTCGTCCCGATATACCCTCGCCCCGTCGCCTCGATCCCCCAGTTCCTCGTCAGCCAGTACGAGCCTTCCATGTCCAGCCCGCCCAGGTTCGATCCCTGCAGCAGATTCGGCCCCGCCTTCATGTGGTCGTACGCGAAACCCAGCGACATATCGTATCGGTTGTCGTAGCGAACCTTGGCCAGCGGATCGACCGCCATGTAAACCCCGTACGCGGGCGTCTCCGCTGGCTGGCCCTGTGCCGGCGCCTGTTGCGATGAAGAAGATGAAGAGCCCTGCTGCGGCGAGCTCGTATCCTGCGCCTGCATGTGCGCTCCCGCGCACACACACATCGTGAAAACAACGGCGATCGTTGCAGATAACCTGACTGGGAGATGCATCAACAAACAGCTTACAGGAGCCCCCCGAGGGCGGACAACGCGGCTTAATGCCATTTCTTCTTGGACTCGCAATCCCCTGAGTCGTGTGCTGAGTTGTGTGCGCCCAAAGCTACAACGCGCACGCATCCATTTGCCGTGACCACACCAAATAGCGCACCGTCTTCACGATCTCCATCGCGGTCGTCGCCGCTTGCGTCCACGGCCCCTCCGGCTCGAGCGCCGGAGCCGCATGCGTTCGCCACTTCAGCGGCAGCCGGCTCAGGATCAGCCCCGTCCGCGGCAAATGGCTCGCGCTCGAAATCACCTCCGCCGACTCCCATCCGTGGCTGCGCATGATCCTCAGCGAGCCGCACGTATTCTCAATCGTGTTTCGCGCCGTTGGCTCCTCCACAATCGCTTCGGCCGGAATCCCCTGTGCCTCGGCCACCCGCGCCATCACCTCGGCCTCCACAAACCGGTTGTGCGCCGGCCCGCCGGTCATGATCATCCTCGGCGCCACGCCCCGCTCGTACTCCTCGACCGCTTCGGTCACACGCGCAAGCTCGGTCGGCGTCGGGTTCCCGTCCGCGTCAGCCGGGTACCCAAGCACCATCAGCACATCAAAATGATTTTGTGTTGTGTTTGCAGTCGGCGCCAGCGCTCGAGCGATCGCCGCCCACGCCGTCAGCCCTACCACCACCGCGGCTCCCGCAACGATTGCGCGTCCCTTCCAACCCAGCCGCCGCTTGCGCTTCCGCTTCCCAGTTCCCGCCGCGCTCAAGAGGGTCTCCTTCCACCCTCCACTCTACCGCCCGAGACGCTCCACGGCTCACGAACCACGGTCCACGAGCCACCGGCCCACTGACCACTGACAACTGAGAACCAAGAACTAAGAACTGCGAACTGCCTTACAGATCCGCCGGCTCTCCCCACTCGCTCAAGACAATCTCGTTCAGCGGCTTTCGCGTCCGCGCCGTGATTTCCCGTTCGATCATGGTTGCATCGCCAAGCGCCGCCGGCTCGCCCTGGTACCCCAGCGCGATCACCGACCCAATCGCGTACTCCGCCGGAATCCCCAGCGCCTTCCGCGCCGCTTCCTGGTCGAACCCGCCCATCTGGTGTGTCGTCAGCCCCAGCGCCGCGGCCTCGAGAGTCAGGTAAGAGCTCGCCGCTCCCAGGTCATAGAGCGCAAACCGGTTCTCCGCTCCGTTCTTGCTGAAACGCGTCGCCGCCGCGCCCACGATCAGCACCGGAGCCCGGTGCGCCCACGTCCGGTTGAAACCCACCAGCGTCTCGTAGATTTTCTTCCAGGTGCCATCGCCGCGCCTTCCCACCACGAACCGCCACGGCTGCTCGTTGTTCGACGAGGCCGCCCACCGCGCTGCCTCAAACACCTTCCTCAGCACCGCCGAGCTCACCTCACGCCCGTCAAACGACCGCGCGCTCCACCGCTCATGAATCGCCGGCAACACCCCCTCCACCTCGGGGGCCCTCTTCACCGCATCCGCTTCGCTTGCCGTCAAAACCACGCTCGTTGCCACGTTGCTCATCTCCTTACGAATCAATCCGGAATCAATCTCTCTCACCCGGTTTGATTCGCCGAAGTGCTCCAACGATTCGCTCTTCGCCTAAATTGTTGTTGCAACAGGTAATTCCGCATGCGCGGTATAACTCGACGAGATTCTGCAAAAAACCCTTCGCATCAACTCAAATGCGACGATTTTGACCCCTGAAATTCGACCTGCAGGTTGTCGAATCCGCGCCCAGCTACCGCCCACTGTCCACGAGCTACTGGCTACCGGCTCCTGTCCACTAACCACTAACTACTGCCCTACGGATACATCCGGTTCAGCATTCGCGGAAACGGAATCGTCTCCCGGACGTGGTCCAGCGCGCACACCCACGCCACCAGGCGCTCAATCCCCATACCGAACCCTGAATGCGGCACGCTGCCGTAGCGGCGCAAATCGAGATACCACTCGAAGGCCTCGCGCGGCAGCTTGTGCTGGTCGATACGCGAGCTCAGCAGCTCGTAGCTCGACACGCGCTGCGACCCTCCAATGATCTCGCCGTAACCCTCCGGCGCCAGCACATCCACGCACAGCGCGTAGCGCTGATCATTCGCATCCGGCTCCATGTAAAAGGCCTTCACATTCGCCGGATAGCGATGCACCATGACCGGCCGGTCGTACTGCGAGCTCAGCCACGTCTCGTCGGGCGAGCCAAAGTCGTTTCCGAATTCGAACGGCGCTTCCAGCTTCCCGTCCTTGAAGGCCTGGTTCAGCATCTCCGCGGCCTCGTCATAGCGCACCCGGGGAAACGGCGCCTTGATCGCCTCCAATTTAGCTGCGTCCCGCCCGATCACCTGCAGCTCTGGCGCGCGGTTCTTTACCACGCTCTGGACAATGTGGGAGATGAAGTTTTCCGCCAGCTCCATCAGCCCGTCCAGGTCCATGTAGGCCACCTCGGGCTCGATCATCCAGAACTCCGTCAAATGCCGCCGCGTCTTCGACTTCTCCGCGCGGAACGTGGGTCCGAAACTGTACACCTTGCCCAGCGCCAGCGCTGTCGACTCGATGTAGAGCTGGCCGCTCTGCGTCAGGTATGCGGGATCGCCGAAGTAGTCCACCGGGAACAGCGTCGATGTTCCCTCGCACGCTGCCGGCGTCAGAATCGGGGGATCGGTCCTTATAAACCCATTGGAGTCAAAGTACTCGGCCGCCGCTCGCATGATCTCCGCGCGAATTCGAAGGATCGCCGACTGCCGCGGGCTGCGCACCCACAAGTGCCGCCGCTCCTGTAGAAAATCGACGCCATGCTCCTTCAATGTGATCGGGTATGGATCCGACTCAGGCACTCGCTGCACCACGTGCACGTCTTCCACGTCCAGCTCGTACCCGCCCGGCGCGCGCTTGTCCGCGCGCACCTTCCCCGTGACAATAACCGACGACTCCTGGGTCAGGCCCTTCAGCTTTTCAAAGACTTCCGGGGTTACGCT
>JBEKAJ010000231.1:0-6047 GCA_050018295.1 Occallatibacter sp.
TCGTCCCCGACTACATTACCCATGTGCAGGAGCACGGTTTTTATGGCTGGCCCTGGTGGTACATGGGCCCGCACCAGGACCCGCGCCACGAGGGCAAGCACCCCGAGCTGCGCGACAAGGTCATCACGCCGGACATTCTGCTCGAGCCCCACTTCGCCTCGCTCGAGATGACCTTTTATGAAGGCTCGCAGTTTCCCGCGGAGTTCAAGGGTGACGGCTTCGCCGCCGAGCACGGCTCGTGGAACCGCGCGCAGCGCGCCGGCTACGAAGTCATCCGCCTGCCCATGCACAACGGCCACGCCACCGGCGAGTATGAAGACTTCCTCACCGGCTTCACCATCGGCAATGGCGACGGCGATGTCTGGGGCCGTCCCGTGGGAGTAGCGGTGGCGCCGGATGGATCGCTGTTTGTGTCGGACGACGGCTCCCGCTCGATCTGGCACGTCATCTATACCGGGAAGTAATCACCCTGCCGCAAACAAAACAGGCCCCGAAATGGGGCCTGTTCGCTAACTTGCTGACTTGATCACTCGCCCCTTACGCAGACCACTCCCGCGCCGCCGCGGCCATCGCTACTGCGGCCGAGTGCGTCTCTTCGCGCCGCCCGGTCTCCGGGCCGCTCTTGTTTTCTTTGTTACTTCTTGAACGTCGCCAGCACCGCGCCGGCATCCGCGTCCTCAAGACACGGAGTCGTCTCAAGCGGCAGAAACTCTGTCCATTCCGCGAACCACGCGTATAGAGCCTTCGGATCGGTGGTCTCCACAACCGCAAATCCTTTGCCGCTCATTCCGTGCCAGCGTCCAATCAGCTTCACACCCGCCGGGGGCAATCCGCCCGCCTTCATAAACCTTTCCGTGGCGCCGTGATAGGTCGCCTGGGGCAAACTCCAACTCACAATGAATTTCACGTGTCCTCCTGGCTTTCGGGGGAGGCGTTGGTTCGTGTCAAGCAGCGGCGAACCTTGCAGCCGCAACATTCAACCGATGGAAATCTACGGGTGGCCGCCCGAGGCGCACATGTTGGCGCGCCCAGGGTCGGGGATGTTCGCATCTAGTTCCGGTAACTCAGCGGGCTCGCGTCCTACTTGTACGCGCCGTTCCCTTTCAGCAGCTCATCGCGATGCTGGCTATAGTCGATCCAGGAATCGAATGAGGGGCCGATCAGAGGGTTGTTTTTCTGTGAATCCCTGATCGCGGCGCGCACCGTATCCACGCCTTCCGGTTGCGGTGTGTCATAGACGATCGCAACCAAACCCGGCGCGTCGGTGTGGATGGCCTCGGTGTCAACTTCGTATTCCAGAATGGTGCCGTCGGCCAGCAGCTTCTCCATCAGCGGCACAACCACGTTCTTGCTCAGTGTGCTCACCGCATCGTCTGGCGCGTCCGCCTTCAATTGGTACATCATCACGTTGACATACGCGCCCGTATAGGGGCCGGGCTTCCAGTTGTAATAGTGGCTCACGAGAACGAGGTCCCAGTGTTTCGTGGGACTGAGCGAAATCGGCGAATCGGCATTGTCCAGCGCTCTCAACTTATCCAGCACCTTCAACAGTCCCGCCAGCGACGTCGACGACCACCAGGTATCATGCGACTCGCCGTCCGGCGTGTGCACCATATTCGCATCGTTGCCGTAGCCCACGAGCGTTCCGTCGGCCAGCGCGGCCTGAAAAATAGTGTTGTCCGCGGCATTGATCTTGCCCACGTCGCCCCAACGCTCTCGCGGAAACTGCCAATTAGAAACATACGAGTACATCGGCGGTTTCTCTTTGACCTCTGTCGCCTGCGCGCCCGACGGAATGGCGCTCAGCGCGAACACTGCAAGTCCGCACAAACCCGTGAAGACACTCCAATGCCTTGTGTTCATCTGATTTCTCCAGTTTTGATTTAGTCAGCGATGCCCCGGGGAATGCCTGACCACGGCAAGTCTACAGCAGCGGACCTGATTGGCCACTGTGAATTCTTCGCGTGCTTCAGAAATCTTCTCCTCATTCGTTCCTCTGGGCGCTCGCAGCCCCTCAAAAACAGAACAGGCCCCGCAAAGGGGCCCGTCCGTTGACTTGTTGACTCGCTGGCTCATTAACTCGCTGATTCGCTGACCTGCTGGTTTCCTGATTCGCTGCTCCGCTCCTCCTCGTCCGTGAAAATCTCCTCGATCGGCCTCTCGAACAGCCGCGCCAGCTTGAACGCGAGCGGCAAACTGGGATCGAACTTGCCCGTCTCAATCGCGTTCACGCTCTGCCGCGACACCTCCAGCCGCTGGGCCAGATCGCCCTGCGACCAGTCCCTCTCCGCGCGCAGCACCTTCAGCCGGTTTTTCATCGGTACCTCAGCTTGAGCACGAGCCTGGCAATGCACGTGATGAGCATGAACAGAGGAAAGACAAACATGAGCTTCAGATCCTTCACCAGCTCGAATTCCACCAGAGATCCCCAAAATGTGATGACGGTCAGGGTCGCCCCAATGCCCCACAGCAAAGCCTGGACCCAGATGGCCCGCTGAAACTCGTCCTGCTCTTCTGACAGGTAGAGGCCGAAGATCACAATAAAAGCGACACCCAGGAGCGCAAACAAAATGGCTGGAAGGTACGCCAATACGCCTGCCGGGTGCAGATGGCGATAGCCGGATCCCCAAATCGCCAATGCGATATTCGCCACGAGCAACGGCATGCCGATGAAGAGCATGCGGTCTTCCATGCGATATCTTGCGAGATTTTTGATTCGATCAGTCATGAGCGGCCTCCTTTCGAGTTACGCCGGCTGCACCATCGGGTTGCAGCATTCGCGCGCGGTTGTTCATCTGTACCTCCAGCGATTCGCTCCGATGGCGATGATCATGACGATAAAAAACAGAAATTGAACCGACGCGATATCCACGCGCGGACCTTGACTGTACTTCTCCATGCTTCCGCAAAATGTGGCCACCGCCAGGGTCACCCCGATGGCCCACAGCATCGATTGAACGAGAATAGATTTCTGAAACTCATCGTTCTCTTCCGCCAGGTACAAAGCGATGATGACGATGAATGCGATGATCGGCGACGACTGCAAAGCGGCGCAAACAACGGCCAGTGCGCCGGCCGGGTGAAGGTGATGGTAGTGAAATCCCCAAAAACCAAGAACTCCATCAAGAACAAATAAAGGCACGATGAAGAAGAGGAATCGGTCCTCAAATCGATACTTCGCGGGACTGCCGACGCGACGATTCATGATTGGCTTCCTTTGCACATTGACACTGAACCAGCTGTTTTCCAGGCGCCGACGGCGGTCATTTGTATCTCAGCGTGACCACCGGATATGAGACCAAAACGAACAACCAGAAGATCGGATAAACATAGACCAGATCGAGGTGCGGGGCGCGGGCAAAGTCCTCCAGATAGCCCCAGATCGTAGTCGTGGCCAAAGTTCCCCCGGTGCCGCCAAGGACGCATTGGATGAGAACGTTTCGCTGGAACTCGTCTTTCTCCACAGCCAAGTACCTGCCCAGCTCCGCGAGCACCCAAAGAATCGGGAGCGTCGGCAGAACAGCTACGGCGTAGGCCGCAACTCCGTGCAGATGGTAAAGGCGAAACGCAAGGGCGGCGCCTATTACGAGCGGCACAACTATCGCGGCGCTCATCCAGCAGGAGCGCACCCACCGGCGTTGCTCGGGACTACTGGTCGTGCAGAACATAGTAAGTCTCCTTTACAAAATGACAAGTAGACATTACAACTAATTGCAAAATGTGTCAAGTGTAGTTGACAGATTTTCTTCGATTCTTGTTAAATGCACGAAAACAAGCTACTTCTTGCGCCCCAATCGGCCGTCGACATTTCACGGTTCGCGGATCACAGCTCACGATCCGCGCTCATGGTCCGCGCCGCACGGATCGCTGCTACTCTCGTTTCATGGGCTTCCAGGATTTCTTGGGGAACACGGCCACCGTGACTCACCTGCGCGAGAGCGTGCGCGCCGGCCGGTTTCCGCACTCGATGATCCTGGCTGGCCCTCGCGGCGCGGGAAAATACACGCTCGCCCTGATGCTGGCCCAGGCGGTCAACTGCCTCAAGCCAACGGAGACTGACGGACTGCCCGACTTTTGCGGCGTCTGCTCGAATTGCGTCCGCATCGCTGCCTCCGCCGACCTCGAGACGCTGGTGGAAGAAGCCGTGACCGCACGCGACGATCTGCGCGAGACGGATAAGCGCGAGACGCGCATCCTCATCCAGACACACCCTGACCTGCTGGTCATTCCGCCCGACCCACCGCAGCTCATGATCAAGCTCGGCCAGGTTCGCCAGGCCATTCACGTCGCCTTTTACCGGCCGCCCGCCGAGTCGCTACGCGCCTTCACGATTTTCACTTCATCCGCCTTCATGAAGGAGGCCGCCAACAGCCTCCTCAAGCTGCTTGAAGAGCCGCCCGACCACACCTCGCTCATTCTTCTCACTGAGAACCCGCAGGAGTTGCTGCCCACCATCCGCTCCCGCGCCGTTATTCATCGTCTCGGCGCGCTGCCGGCCGCAGATCTCGAAATCCTGCTTGCCCGGCGCAGACCAGAGCTCAAGCCGCAGGACCGCGCTCTCGCCGCGCGTCTCGCCATGGGCGCAGTCGGCCGCGCCCTCTCGATCAATCTCGCAACATACCTCTCCAGCCGCGAGGACGCGTTGGTCATTCTCCACACCGCGCTGCGTGATCCCGACTATTCCGCTCTCTTCCACGCCACCGAAAGCTACCGCGCCGGTGCCGACGGCCAGGAGAAGACCGTCAGCCTCCTCCGCGCGCTCTCGAGCCTCATCGAAGACCTCCTGCTCATCGTGGCCGGCACCCCATCGCTAATCCGCAACATCGACCTCGCCGCCGAGCTCACCCGTCTCGCTGAAGGCCTCACCGTCGACTGGATCGACTCCGCCGCCCGCGCCCTCGTTCAGGTTGAACAGGGCATGCGCCGCAACCTGTTGCGTTCGCTGTCGCTCGACGCCATGGCCGTCAGCCTCGCCGCAGACAGCAGCCTCTAATCGCTGCTCACCGCTCCCTGTTCCCTTACCCTGTTCACTGTTCACTGTCCACAGCTCACGGTCCACTGGTCACTCTCTGCAGCTCCCGCTCTTGACGCTCGGCCGGAATGGCCGCAGAATGAAAGAGCAACCCCCAATCGGACCCAGGCATCTTTTTAATACGAGTACTCCCATTCGAGCCCAGGGACGCCGGGACACGCATCTCCCATTAACGCGGGACTGCCTTCTGCTTCACCTGGTTACGAGACGGGGCCCTTGGAACTTCTAGGATTGTGGCCCAGGGCCGCATCTGCGAATTGGTAGGTTGAGTTTCTTCTGGTTCTTGCGGCACCTGTAGTTTTTTTGTGGATCAGATTTAATTTTTTGCGGAGGGTTCTTCCCCATGAGTTTGCCATCGATTCTCCCCGGATCGCGTGACCTCGAACCCGGCCAAACTCCGCCACAGAGGAGAAAGAACTTTGCTACCCCGCTTCCCTTCCGTTTTCCGGCGCAGACCGCCGACCGGGACGCGCCCAACCGCCACGCTGAGCTCTTCTATCTGCAAAAGCAGATTCAGTCGCAGACGCCGATGGTGATTGTGCTCGAAGATGGCGAGCGCGTCGACGGCTGCATCGAGTGGTACGATCGCAACTCGCTCAAGGTCCGCGGCCGCAACAAAACACTCATCTACAAATCCGCCATCAAGTACATGTACAAGCTCGGCGACAATGGGTAAACGGAGAACAGAGATCAGAGACCAGTCGCCCGTCGGCCTCGGCCCCAATGAATGAGCCTTTCCTGTTTCCTACTTCCTAGTCCCTACGTCCCTGGTCCCTGCTTTCATGAGCCTGTCCCGTATCGCCGCGCCAATCCCCTCTGCCGGTGGCAACGGGCACAGAATCACAGTGCATCCGGCGGCATCGAGCGCGCGCAGCCCCGCATAAAGTCCCTGAGCCAGGGTCTCCGATGCGTCCCATCGGCCCCACGCATAAACCTGCGCCCCCGCGATCTCCTGCGCCGCAATCCCTTCCGGCAGCATCACGCCCAGCCGCTCGCCGGGCTCAACTCGCGCCGC
>JBEKAJ010000232.1:0-6005 GCA_050018295.1 Occallatibacter sp.
ACTTGAACGGCGAAGGCATGGGGTTTGCGAAGGACGCCGAACTCAACCACTATCCCGGTCCGCGGCATGTCCTGGACATCGCCGACAAACTCGGGCTCTCGCCCAATCAGCTCGCCGCCACGCGCGCACTGTTCGACGACATACATACGAAAGCGCAGGCGCTAGGTATACAGATCCTCGCCCGCGAAGATGAACTTGATGCCCTCTTTCGCGACCAACACGCCGATGCAGACAAAGTGCGGCAACTGACCGCAGAGATCGGCAACCTGCAGGGACAGTTGCGCGCGGTGCACTTGACCGCGCACATCCGCGAGCGCGCGCTGCTTTCCGCCGAGCAGGTGACCAAATACGACGCACTGCGCAACTACGTTCCCGGAGACAACCCCGCGCCGCTGCAACATCATTGATGGACGAGGAGTCAGGGCGTGCCTCACGCAGGCGCGCCCTGCCGGTAAGGCCGAGTACGTCTTGCCCGCAGGCTCTGCTCGCTTTACTCTGCCTCGTTTCGAATGCCTGACCCAAATAGAGTTCCAAAAGGCTACCGAACGATTCTTGCGTGTTGCAACCGTTGGACAGATTACGGGCCATCGCAACAAGTGGCCACACTCGGCATTTGGATTCGAACCGCCACGTGATAACTCCCGGATGGTCGGCAACCCGGAAGTTACGCAGATTACGGATAAGACCCGCGAAATCGGCTTTTGGGAAGCGATTCCTGGACGTGCGGGCGAGGCAAGTTGAAATGCCGCCTAGGAAAAATGCCTGGCCCACGCCTGAACCCATCCCAGAGCGAGCGCGTGCCACGGCTTCCAGAAGTATAGGAACGAGGAGACATACTCGCCGGCGAGCAGCGCCAAAGCCCCGACAACGAACCACCGGATCAGGCGGCCACGCCACCAGTCCCAGGCTGCCATGAGGACGATGAGCAGAACGTTGCCATAGAAGACGTAGAAGAACCACACAACCACGGACGGCGGCTCCGTCGGAATCAAGTACCCCGAGAAACGCGCGAACCCAGGATCGGCAAGCGAGACGGTGGCCAGGATCATCATTCTCTTGTGCGCAGCGGGATTCTTCCTGAGCGAAATGCCCCACGCCAGCAGAACGAGAAAGCCGGCAATATCCACGATGTTTACGGAGAGAAAGGGCGGATCGCCGTCGGGGCCGTTCAGATTGACTGCCTGCGAAGCCATCGCCGCCCACGGTCCCAGTACGCCCATCAGGCACGCCCATCCTGCCAGAAGCCAGCCCAGCTTGCGGTGCAAGGCGACGCGGTCACGCAGCACCAGCAGGACCTGCGCAGTGAGCAGCAGCAGCCAGACGGTGAATACCGCCGCGTGCACATAGAGGATGTTTGGCGCCGGAGGATTCTCATGCGCGAACCTGGAAATATCCACGCCGAATCCGGCGATCATGCCCGCCCACAGGATGGCGAGCCACACAGCCGAAGGCGCACGGTCTTCGCGCGGGCTCCACGTGCCGCGGGTATGCAACGTCATTTTTGGGGCGCACACAGCGGGCGCTGTCGCCACAGGGACCTCCTGGGGATGCTATGAAGGAAGATTGCCGGAGGCACTGATTGGTGTCAATCGAAAACTGCCGGGCCCCGCAAGTGGGGAAGGCGACGGAGCTGCTGCGGAGGGAGGCGATTTAGGTATGGATGATGCGACTCCGCATCGCGCGCAACGTTAACAGGTTGCGAGTATCATGGCACCAAAGTTAGGCCATGACAAGCGTGCAGCGGATTCGAGCGGGGGCGTGCGCTCGTGCACGCGAAGCGGGTTCCGGAAAGGATCGAGACCAAAGATGACTGCGCCTCAAGCAAGTCCATTCATTCTCAATCTGGATGGCCCCGAGGCAACACTCGAACGGGTGGGCGGCAAGGGCGCATCGCTGGCGCGGATGGCGGCGGCAGGGCTGCCCGTTCCGCTCGGCTTTCATATCACCACTTATGCATATGACCGCTACGTGGATGAGAACTGCCTTGGTGAGAGAATCCGGTCCACCGCGGCAGAGGCGCAGGCCGACGACCCCGCCACGCTGGACCAGGCGTCAGCGCAGATTCAAACACTCTTCGCACAAGGCGCGATACCCGATGATATCGCCCAATTGATACGGCAGCGGTATGGCGAGCTCGGCGCCGATGTTCCCGTGGCGGTGCGCTCGTCGGCCACGGCGGAAGATTTGCCGGACATGTCATTCGCGGGCCAACTGGATTCGTATCTCAACGTGCTCGGCGGCGATGAAGTGCTGGATGCAGTCAAGCGGTGCTGGGCGTCGCTGTGGACGGGACGCGCGATCGGCTACCGCCAGCGGCAGGGGATCAAGCCGGAAGACGTTGGCATGGGCGTCGTCGTGCAGCAGCTTGTTGCGGCCGAAGTTGCAGGCGTGGTCTTTACCGCGAATCCGGTGACGGGCGCGCGCGACGAACTGATGATCAACGCGGGATGGGGCCTGGGCGAGGCGATCGTCAGTGGCCGCGTGACGCCGGACACGATCGTCGTCAACAAGCAGACGGGCGCGATTCTATCGCAGGAAATCGCCAGCAAAGACGTGATGACCGTGCGCTTGAACCTGGGCACGCGCGAAGAGGCGGTTCCGGCGGGCAAACGCCAACAAGCCGCGCTGGAGCCGGCACAGGTGGCGGAACTGGCACGGCTCGGCGTGAAGATCGAGCAGCTCTACGGCCAGCCGATGGACATCGAATGGGCCATGTGCGATGGGCGGATCTTCATTGTGCAGGCGCGGCCGGTGACCGCGCTGCCCGAAGCGCGCGCGGCGCTGGATTGGACGGTCCCGCGCAAAGGCGGGCGTTACATGAGAACCAGCGTGGCCGAATTGCTGCCGGAGCCGCTCTCACCATTGTTTGCCACGCTGGCTTTGCCGCCGTTGACCGATGAGACGCGAAAGATCATGACGGAATCGCTCGCTATGCGCGGAGATGCGGTCACCCTCGTGACCATCCATGACTACGTGTATTACGAAGTGGCGTTGACCATGGGGCAAATTGCGCAGATGATGTTGACCTTCGCAGTGCGGGGAAGGCAGCTAGCGAGAATGCTGCGCACAGCGCGGGCGCATTGGGCCGATGAAGCACACCCGCGTTATGCGAACGTGGTTAGCGAGTGGACCGGGCGCGATCTGGCTTCGATGCCCGCGCTGGAATTGCTTGCCGGCGCACACGAGATCGTGGAAGCCGCGGCAAACCACTATGTGAGCATCCAGCTCGTTTTGGGAATCGCGTATCTGAGTGAAGCCGCGTTCACTCTTGTGTACGACCGTCTTATCAGGCGCAAGAGCGACCCGCCCGCGCTGACCTTCCTGCTGGGCTCCGATAGCGTGCCCATCCGAGCGGAGAAGTCGCTCTACGATCTGGCCATGTGGGCGCGCCAGGATGGCGAACTGGCCGAATATTTTGCGGAAAAAAGCGGCAAGGACATTGCGGCGGCATACGAATCGCAATCGGCGCCGACAGCCCAAGAAGAAAGCTGGCGCGAATTCGCCGCGCGCCTCGCGGATCATCTGAACCGCTACGGCCACACCGTCTACGACCTGGATTTCGCCAAGAGCGTCCCCGCCGAGGACCCGGCGTCGTTGCTCGAAACGCTGAAATACTTTGTTGCGGGACAAGGCCGCAACCCCTATGAGCGGCAGGCGGCGGCAGTGGCGGCGCGGGAGCAGGCGGCTGAATCACTGCTCGCGCGCCTGGGCGGATTGCGCCTGCGACTGTTCAGGCGCGTGCTTGGCTGCGCGCAACGCTCGGCGCCGCTGCGCGAGGACGCGCTCGCCGACGTCGGCCTGGGTTGGCCAGTGCTGCGCCGCATCTTGCGCGAGGTAGGACGCCGGATGGTTGACGCGGGCGCAATGGCCGAACCCGATGAGGTGTTTTGGCTGAAGTGGGAAGAGCTGGAGGATTCAGCGCGCTTGCTCGATGCCGGCCGGCCCGTCGAGGACTATCGCCGCGCCATCGCCGAGCGGCGCGAGACCTGGCAGCGGGAGCAAGGTGTCACGCCGCCTGTGGCGTTGCCTTTGAAGGGCGGCGCCCGGATCCTGGGCCTTGACTTCAGCCGCTGGATGCCCGCGCGCAGTGGGCAAACGGAAAGCAACATCATTCGAGGAATTGGGGCCAGCCCAGGGAGGGTGACCGGCCCGGCTTGTGTAATTCATGGCCCTGAAGAGTTCGCCCAGATGAGGCCGGGCGATGTTCTCGTAGCCAACATCACAACGCCGGCGTGGACGCCGCTGTTCGCGATGGCGTCAGGCATTGTTACGGATGTAGGCGGCCCGCTGAGTCACAGCTCGATTGTGGCGCGTGAATACGGCGTGCCCGCCGTGCTGGGAACCGGCGTGGCCACGCACCGCATCCACAGTGGGCAGCACATCACGGTGGACGGCGACGGCGGTGTGGTGACGTTGGCTGGATGACAGCTCGAGGTTGAGGCCTGGATGGAGCGCGAGACCCGTCCCGGCCCAGGGGCACCCCGGCGCCCCGGCAACCCACTGCGTACTTCATGATTCTTTGTTGATGCGTGAATGTACGGGCTGAAGCCTGTGCCCTTCAAAAATGCGTCTGATCTGATTGGCACGAGTGAACCCGTGCCCTTTCAAAACGACGAAAAGCAAACGCAGATCCTTCGACTCGGTCGCCTTGGCGACCTTGCTCAGGATGACAGGCGCGAGGGTGGGGCGGGGTTGTCCAGTGTGCGGGTATGGACACCCGCACGACAGCCGGACTAGAGTCCGGCGCTACGCGTGCGAGCGTCAGGCAGTTTGCCAGTGTTCGGGGGAGAGGGTGACGGTGGCGCAGCCGAAGGTGTAATTGAACCAGGCGTGCTCGGTGGTGGGTGCGGCGAAGAAGCCCTCGAGATTCAAACGGGCACATACGCGCGTGATGAGAGAGCGCGGCCCGTAGAAGAGGGTGAAGAAGCTGTCCCAGTCTACGGTGAAGAGGAAGGAGTGATCGGGGGCGAGGAGAGTTCCGCGCGCGGGAAAGGGGATGGAGCCGTTGTGGAGGGCGGCGATGGAAAGAGTGACGACGGGGCTGGAGTGGGGGAATTCGGGGACGAAGATGAGCTCTTTGGCTCCGGCGGCGGTGAAGGCGTGAAGGAGGTCTGCGTGCAGGAGCGGCTCGAAGCGGCCTTCGACGGGCATCCAGATGGGCTGGGACTCGAGGAAAGATCGGAGGCTGTCGCGGGCGGCGGGGTCGGCGAGGTGGTCAGGCAGCGAGCCGATGGATGTGAGGAGGGCCTGATTGACGCGCGCGCAGGAGCCGAGGCCGGTATGCGATGCGATTGCAGACCACGGGTGCTTTGTTCCGAGGGCGAGGATTTGAGCGTCGGCGGGGTACTGGTGTGTGGCGCTCCAGGCGAGCGAGGCGGGAACGCTGACAAAGGGATGCAGAACGATCAGGACGGATTCGAAGACGCCGCCATAGGCCTCGCGCAGCGGGACGCTGTAAGGGGGATAAGTGAATTGTTCGGGTTGCACGAGAGAGAAATAGCAGGGAGGGGCGGGTGATTGCCGTGAGGGCCGTCACGGAACGGCAGGGATCAGGGATCAGGGACCAGGGAACATGGAGTAGCCGAGGCGCCGGCAGGTTTCCGATATTGCGTGCTGGCTAGCGCTGTTGCGGCGGCTGATCGCGCCCGGCTTCGCGTTGCATGCGCGGAGCCAGCGGACGAAGATCATTGCCCCGTGATTACTGGCCGGGCTGGTTGGTTGGCGCGGAGCCGGCGGCTCGCGCGGCACGTTGCTTCATATACCATTTGATTTCCCACGTGAACATCGCAATGAACAGGAGGCCGTCGAATACAAGTGCCGCAATGAGCACCCATTTGTACTGCGGATGGTTCTGGTAAAGAACGGCGGCGGGCACCCCTGTGGCGTAGAGGAGAACCACGAATCCCACTGCCATAAACACATTACCGCGGGTCAATTTGTACCCTTTGCGAGCGCCATCGCGAATCACGACTACGTCCCAGAAGAGTTTGAATAGCTCGAACATC
>JBEKAJ010000233.1:0-5918 GCA_050018295.1 Occallatibacter sp.
TTACGGCCTGCATGATCGCCAAGTCGCCTTCGCGACTCTCTACACCGGAGGCTTCAGCAGATTCGTTACCTCCTCTGCCCCTCCGATTGCTACCGGGTGGAGCGATCCAGTTCCCGGGTGGGGTTTGCACCCACTGTGGACCAGCGCCTTTCCACGGCGCACGGTAATGTCCGGATAGGCGTCCACTCGGACGTTACGATTTCATGGCCTCCGAACAGCCAGCCACTTGGATGCAATACGCAGAGACTTTGTCGACGCATGTCAACGGATTCACAGTTCCATTAATGGGGCCCGTCTGCTGTTACGGATCCAGCCGAATCGTCCTACCTCGCAGGCATATCAAAGCCATTCAGCAATAGCGCGCCCTGTAATTCGTAGTTGTGGCTTAGCTCACACAAGAAAAATGTCTTCTTACTTTGTCAATGGTGGAACTATCCTTTCTGTGGTCCCCATTTCCCGTCGTGATTTTCGGCTGCGGTCTGCCGCACCCGAACGAACACCCTCTATCATCACTCGAACATGGAGGAGAATCCTGAGCCATGAAAAGAGTTCTCGTAAGCTTTCTGCTGGTCTTCGGTTCCGCCTTGCTGCTGGGACAAAGCCAAAGCTCTTCCGTCCAGCCAATCAACCCGGCCAGCGCACAGGTTTCTGAGCGCCTTTCCAGCGATACCCCAGAGACCACCGTTCTTGGAAACGCATTCATTGCGCCGAAGGATTGGTCCGTCCGCGTCAAGGGTCCGGCGACGATCCTTGAAGCACCTGAGGGCGACTCCTGGGTCGCACTTGTCGATGTGCAAGCCAAGACTCCGGAAGAAGCTCTGGCCGCGGCCTGGCAGGCGTACAGGCCGGACGCAAAGTGGCCCGTCAAGGTGACCCACGATTTGCCAGACAAAGACGGTTGGAGCCGGCGCCGCGATTACGAATATCTGACCTCGCCGAATGAGAAACGTTCCGTGGAAGCGCTGGCGGCATACTCGGGGTCGGCATGGACCGTCGCAATTTACGACGTGGCCGACGCAGTTGGAGGCAAACGCGGAGGGCAGATTAATCTCATTTTTGGGCGCCTGCTGCCCAAGGGCTACAGCCGCGAATCTTTTGCCGGAAAGACCGCGCACTCTCTCGATCAGGCACGCATTGCAGAGCTGGCCCGTTTCATCGAGCAGGCACAGAAGAGCTCGGGGGTTCCTGGGGTCGCGCTGGGCCTGGTACAGGATGGCAAAGTCGTCTTCGCCGGCGGCTTTGGAGTCAAAGAGCTCGGCGGGTCTGAGAAGCCCGACGCCGACACCCTGTTCATGGTGGCCTCGAACACCAAGGCGCTCACAACACTGTTACTCGCCAAGCTGGTGGATGAACACCGCATCACTTGGCAGACTCCCGTCACGACCTTACTTCCGAGTTTCCGGCTCGGTGATGCCGACACCACGCGCAGCGTTTTGGTCAAACACCTCATTTGCGCCTGCACGGGAATGCCGCGCCAGGATCTGGAATGGATCTTTCATTACGGCGACATGACCCCCGAGAGTTCGCTCACTCTTCTCGGCACTATGCAGCCGACGTCGAAGTTCGGGGAGCTCTTTCAATACTCCAATCTGATGGCTGCAGCGGCCGGGTACACCGCTGCTTACGTGATTTTCCCGCAGATGGAGTTCGGCGCCGCATACGATCGCGCCATGCAGAACTATGTCTTCGACCCCTTGCAAATGAAGTCGACAACTTTCAACTTCAAGGCCGCGTTTGCCGGCGATCATGCCACGCCGCACTCGCCAGACGCCGACGGAAAACCCGCCAAGGCAATGGCAGCCATCAACGATGCGGTTATTCCGCTGCGCCCCGCAGGGGGAGCCTGGAGCAGTGTGCACGATATGCTGCAGTACGTTTCCATGGAGCTTGCGGAAGGCAAGCTTCTCGACGGAACAACTTACATTTCTAAGGACCCTTTACTCGAACGTCGTGCCCCTCAGGTTCAAATCGGAAAAGACATTACCTACGGCATGGGCCTCATGGTCGACACCACCTATGGAGTGCCTGTGGTTCACCACGGCGGCGACCTGACCGGATTTCACAGCGACATGATGTGGCTGCCCGAACAGGACGTAGGCGCCGTCATTCTGACGAACGGCGATCCCGGTTGGGTGATTCGCAACCGCTTTCAACGCAAGCTGCTCGAGGTTCTCTTTGATGGGCACCCTGAGGCCGACGCAGAGGTTGAGAACGACGCCAACGTCTTCTATTCCAGTCTCGCAGCCGATCGAAAACTCCTCACCATCCCGGCGGATCCACATGAAGCTGCCAAACTTGCCAAACACTATTTCAATCCGTCGCTCGGAGACATCACGGTGAGTACATCGGGCGCCTCGACGATCTTCGATTTCAGCGATTGGAAAAGCGAGGTGGCGAGCCGCAAGAATCCCGACGGCACAATTTCCTTCATTACGATCGTGCCGGGCGCCATGGGGTTTGAGTTTGTCGTCGGCTCCGGGCCCAAGCGCACTTTAACCATCAGGGATGACCAGCACGAATATGTCTACGCGGAGCGTTGAGTAGCAGGTTTGGCCGACGAGTGTCGCTGCCAGCGACTGGTTTTCAACTAAGGGATGCCAGCGCGATTGGATACCGGTTCGGATCAGCAATTCTCATAGGGCAGGCGCTCTTCATTATTAGCACCTCAATCCGCATACCCGGATGACTGGCCACGCGGATATAACCAGTTGATCAATACCCGCAGCGAAGCGTTGCCAAAGTAGAAACTGACGAGTAGCCGACCATCCTCCCCGAACTTGGAAAACGCCGGCCGCATCCGCCTTGGAAACAAGGATTGGGCTGCTAGCTTGTAGCTGCCGGGTGACCCTTGGAATGAAGAGCCAACAGTCGAGGAGCTGAGGCGGGCAGTTGCTAAGGCGCAAAATACTCCCTATCACAGCTTTGCGCTAAAGGGGAGTAGTAGAGTTGGTTGCCGGGTGCAGTTCAAAACGGAAGAGCTTCTTTCTTGGAACACCACGTATCTGCCACGACGGCTTTGACTTGCGCGGCGAGCAAGGCCCTCGCAGAATACGTCAGCGATTCGCGGAGGACAATGTGACTCTTTTTCTCCCTTGGAGCCGTGCTTGCAATGTGGGCGTGCAGGCCATGGACGATCAACACGCCATCCTGATGGATGAGATGAACGAACTTCGTCGGGCGTTGGTGCGCGGCGCGCACCGAGGGCAGGCGGACGAACTTCTGAGGAAGCTGATCGAGTTCTCGCGTCTGCATTTCAGGAGCGAGGAGCAACTATTGGCGCAGCATGGCTTCCCCGGGCTGGCCGGGCACCGCGCCGAGCACCAGCGTCTCTTGGCACAACTCCAGGAGGCCGTTAACCGTCTGCAACACGGGCAGGCCGTGAAGATGAGCGATTTGCTCTGCTTCCTGCACGATTGGTTCATCGACCACGTTGAGGGCATGGACCAGCAATACGGCTCGTGGCTGAATGAGCACGGCATCTACTAGGAGCGTGTCCGAGTAATCACTTTGCCATCGATATGTTGCGTTTCGTTCTTGCTTGAACCGCAACATATTGGGGTCGAAAGAGGCGGAAGTCGAATACTCAGACGCGCTCCTAGGGCCCACTGGGCAACTAGACAGAACCTTTGGTCGGATCATGGCATGGTGGCATGGAGGCCACACGCCATGAAGTTCTCCTCCTAGACTTAGCATTTAAACAAACCGAACATTGAGCTCAAGATCGGGTTCCGTCCGGATCGCCGACGATCCAGGCTCAACCCAAATCCAGGAGCCTGCGGCGTTTCCGGGGAGTAATCCGTGGCTGAGGGGGTTCGCGCGATGCCAGGTCTCCCGCCGCGGCGGGCGAGACCTGGGGCACCCCCAGATCGCGGTTGGGTGAGACTCCTGGGATGCGGGCTACCCGCCCGCCGCAAGCACAGGTTGCTCGTCTTAATCACCAAAGCACGTTCCCACCCGGCGGGCTGTCTCTGCCCATGAATGATCGCGCGGAACTGACTTTCGCTTGCCTGCAACTTTATCCAGCGGCACCGGCTCAGTGTTGTCGCCGCGGGCCGCCACCATCACGCCGAACTGTCCCTCGTTGATCAGATCAGCGCAGGTGCTGCCGAGGCGCGTGGCGAGGATGCGATCCGCCGCACACGGCGTGCCGCCGCGCTGTACATGGCCAAGGATAGTTACACGGGATTCGAGGTGCGTGAGTTCCTCGAGCTGGCGGGCCAGGCGCATCGTGTTGCCCTGATGCCGAATCTCGAGTGCGGCGATTTCGCGCTTGGCCTCGAGCTTGTCGTTCAAGGTCTTGGCACGTTCAAGTTTCTTCCCAGCGCCGTCAAAGATGCGTGCGTCGTCGCAGCTCATCGCGCCCTCGGCTACGGCCACAATGCTGAAGTTGCTCCCCCGCTTGCTGCGTTGGCCAATGGCCTCGGCGATCTTCTCCACGTCGTAAGGGATTTCGGGAATGAGGATCACGTCCGCGCCGCCCGCCAGTCCTGCGCCGAGCGTGAGCCAGCCGGCGCGATGACCCATAATCTCGGCTACGATGATGCGGTGGTGGCTGTGAGCGGTGCTGTGCAGACGATCGATCGCCTCGGTGGCAATGTCCAAAGCGGTGGCGTAGCCAAAAGTGGCGTCGGTCATGGCCACGTCGTTATCAATGGTCTTGGGCAACGTAATGACATTGATGCCGGCCCGGTGCAAGCGCAGGGCGCTCTTCTGCGTGCCGCCTCCGCCGAGGCAGACGAGGCAATCGACTCCCCACTTCCTGAGATTGTTCCGGATAACGCCGGTCATGTCTTTGGTTTCGCCGTTAATCACCATGCGATGCGGCTTGTCGCGGCTGGTGCCGAGAATCGTGCCGCCGATGGTGAGAATGCCGGAAAGAGCGGCACGATCCAGATCGATTCGCCGGTTCTCGACCAAACCACGAAAACCGTCGCGGAAACCGACGATCTCCATGCCGTAGTAGCCGAGCGCGGCCTTGCCTACGCCGCGGATGGCTGCGTTCAGGCCGGGGCTGTCGCCGCCAGCGGTAAGAATGCCGATGCGCTTGATCTTCGTGGCCATGAACAACAAATATCAGAAACGGCAGAGCTTTTTTAGAGCCAAGCCGCTGCCTCCTCCGGCCGGTCCTGGCCGAGGAAGCCGCGGCGGAGTTCGTGAAGCAGCATGTGAAAAAGCCGGTAGTCGGCTTTATCGCCGGACAAACCGCTCCTCCGGGGCGCCGAATGGGCCACGCCGGCGCCATCATCTCCGGAGGCCAGGGCACCGCGGCCGACAAGATGAAGGCTATGACCGCGGCCGGCATTCACGTCGTCGTCTCGCCCGCCGAGATTGGTGCGACGCTGGCGAAAGTGATCGGCAAATAGACCGCGCAAACAAATGCAGACGCGCGCCGTCTGCAGTAGCCTGCCACGTATTACTTCAGGCTCCCATTGTTTCTACAGGCCTTCTCAGGTCTCAATACAGTAGATAATCATTTCATCGATCATTTCATCGGGCTCGTCGATCGTTTTTCCGGTTGCTGAACAACGCGGCCCGAGCGGTCCTACGGTTTAGAGAGGACTGCGTGGAATCCTGCGAAACAGCCAGAAAGCGATTGCCGTAGCTCGCGTGTTTATTGCGGATCTGTTTGAAGTTTTTCCCATATGCACCTGATGTGGATCCTTGCCGCCACTGAAGGAGATGGATTGCCCAGGTGATCGGCCGCCGGCGCCAGTGGCATGGCAGGTGGAAAGCAATACGGAGCATGGAAAAGTGGAAAGCAAACAACGCGTCCCACTTTTCCACTCCCCCGACTGCGGCTATCAGACTCACCCGATAACTGCGCTACACTAACTCTCGCGCTGATGCAAACGATCGGGCAGGCCAGTTTTGAGGAGGTTTGGATGTCAAACAAAGAACACTACGCACAGAGGCGCATG
>JBEKAJ010000234.1:0-5896 GCA_050018295.1 Occallatibacter sp.
CTGAACTATTTCAAGTACTACTTTCTCCGCCTCGCCGGCATACCCTTCAACGAGCAGGCTCTCGAAGTCGATTTCACGCGCCTGACCAAATTCCTGCTCGGCGCCGATCACGACTACTTTCTCTATCGCGATTTCCAATCGCGCAACATCATGCTGCGCGACGGCCATCCCTGGTTCGTCGACTACCAGGGCGGCCGCAAGGGCGCGCTGCAATATGACATCGCATCGCTTCTCTTCGATGGCAAGGCCGATCTGCCGCCTGATCTGCGCCAGCAACTCCTCGACCACTACCTCGATTGCCTAGGAGGCTTCGTCAACCTCAACCGCGACGCATTCATGGATTACTATTACGCCTTCGTCTACGTCCGTATCCTGCAGGCGTTAGGCGCATACGGCTTCCGCGGATTCTATGAGCGCAAGCCGCATTTTCTTGAGAGCGTTCCTTACGCGATTAGGAACCTGCGCTGGCTCGCAAAACATGTCAAGTTGCCCGTCGCGCTGCCGGCCCTGCTCGAAGCTCTCGAAAGAATGTCGTCCAGCGAAAAACTGCAGCACACCGCAGTGCCAGCCGGGGGCCTGACCGTTCGCATCTTCAGTTTCTCCTTCCACCACTCCATACCTGCCGATGAATCAGGCAACGGCGGCGGATTCGTCTTCGACGCGCGCAGCTTACCCAATCCCGGCCGCGAAGAGCAGTTTCGCTCGCTCACTGGCCGCGACGCGCCCGTCATCGAATACCTCGACCGTCAGGAGAGCGTCCACCAATTCCTCTCACATGCCATTTCGCTGATCGATGCCAGTGTCGCCAACTATCGTCAGCGCGGATTCTCCAGCTTGATGGTCTCTTTCGGCTGTACCGGCGGCCAGCATCGCTCAGTCTATCTCGCGGAGCAGCTAGCCAAACATCTGCGCGGCGTCAAAGGCGTCGAAGTCGTCGTCCGTCACATCGAGCTCGAAAACTTAGGATTGTTGGGGGAAGCAAAGTAAATGAAGGCGATGGTTTTCGCCGCTGGCCTGGGCACGCGTCTGCGGCCGCTCACCAACGACCGTCCCAAAGCGCTTGTCACGGTCGCCGGCCGCACCCTCCTCGAGCTCACCCTCAGCCGTCTGCGCACCTTCGGTGTCAATGAAGTGATTCTCAATGTCCATCACTTCGCGGATAGGATTGTTGATTACCTGCAGGCCAACCACAACTTCGGCATGCGTATTGAAGTTTCTCGCGAAGAGGTCCTGCTCGACACCGGTGGCGGCCTTAAAAAAGCCGCTTGGTTTTTGCTGGAGGCCGGCGAAAGCGCACAAGAGCCATTCATCGTCCACAACGTCGATGTCCTCAGCACCGTTGATCTTGCGCGCATGGTCCGCTTTCACACCGAACACAACGCACTCGTCAGCCTGGCCGTTCAGCAGCGTGAGTCCTCGCGCTACCTTCTCTTCGACGAGCATGGCCAGCTCTGCGGCCGCCGCATCGGTCGCGATGCAGAAACCGAGTGGGCCGTCCCCGCGCAACAGGTCCACTCGCTCGCCTTTAGTGGCATTCACGTCCTTTCGCCACGCATCTTCTCCAACCTGCCTGAGAAAGGCGTCTTTTCCATCATCCCTGCCTATCTCCGTCTCGCCGCCCAGGGTGATGCGATCCTCGCCTTTAGCGCCGATGAGTCTTACTGGCGCGATCTCGGCCGGCCTGAGAACCTCGCTGAAGCCGAACGCGACCTGGTAAACGGAGAATATCCCGCAAGTTGAAGCTGGACCGCCCGGCCACACCCCCTTGAGCACAACCTCGAGCGCATTGTTCCTCACAGCTCGTTCAAGATCAGCGCAACCCGCCCGGCCAGCAACTCGTTTGGCGACTCTCCCGAGTCCACTTCAATCACCGACACCGGAAAGGCAAGGTTGTGTGGACGCAACACCAGACGGCTGGCGATGAAATCCACATATCGGAATGTCAGATGCGAGCCCTGCCGAACAGCGTAAAGATTCGTGCGATTGGGGCGGTATGGCAGCAGCGAATTGTAGTGCCGATCGATGAGCGCGATCGCTTCCGGCAGCACCAGCGGCTCCATCGGTGGGGCATCGGCAGCTGCCACGCGGATGGCGACAAACCGCTCCCATGCCCGCCTGGCTCCCGACGCCCGTGAGTGAACCGATTCGAGCGCCGCCGCCGGCAGGTGCAGCAGCGATTGAATGACGGATGGCCGGATCACCGGCTCAAAGAGCGCCACAGCGTGCGAGACAACCGGGACCGCGCAGACCCCTTCGCTCCCGGATAACGGTTCCGCCCTTTGCACGGAAGGCAGCAAATCGGCGACCGTCAAATGCTGCGCCGCCAGGATCCGGTCCATGGCCTCCAACGAGAGTTGTCTCCGGCTATGCAGAAAGTTGGAGAGATGGGCCTGCCCAAATCCGGTCTGCCGGCCCAGCAGCGAGACGCTGAGTGTCCCCCGCTGTATTCTGCGCAGCAGTTCTAGGCGGAGGTGCTCGTGCATCTGCGTGAAATTCATCTGTGGAAAATTTGCCGCCAGCAATGGGACGAAATCTCCTCTCATTTCCCCTCGAAAAACTATTAGGGCTTATTCGCCTTCATTTTGAGCGTCTTGGCAGCGATTGAAAAGACAATGACCGGAAAGTGGTAGCTAGTCATTGACGCAAAGGAAGCATATCCGCACAATGGGTTTACTAGATCACGCATTGACTTGTGGGAATCTTTTGGGAAATGCTTTATCGCCAATCGTTTAGGCGGAGGCGGACTTTTGCCTCTTGCGGTGGCGATTGACCATTGCCGGAGGGATTTTGATTAAGCCGGCATCTCCGTTCCCGCACTAGGACGCCTCGTTGGGGCGCCCCAGACAAGTCAGTCGAGAATATTCCAGGATCTGCGCGCCGATGGTCATGACAGAAAACAAGAGAGCTCGGGCGGCAATCCCCCATCAGGACATGAGAAACCTGAGTTGTCCAGCCTGGTTCTCTTCACCCCGGGGAACAACCTGCATCACAAAACTCCGTCGGGAGAAGAAACATATATGGAGAATCAGTCATGGATTTGCGCGTGCAATTGAAGGTTTGCGAAGGGTGTGGTTGCCTTTGGTACCGGGCCCAGACTCAAGGGAGTGTGTATTGCAAGGAATGCGAATTTAAACTAAGAGATTTTCCATCGCCGGAAAGTCGCAGGCGGCGCGGACGCCCGAGAGGCAAGCAACTTGCCAGAGTTTGGGCGGTGGCTGAGGCATCGGGAGGTGCGCAATGAGCGCAGCCTTTCAGTTGCCAATGGAATGGGAAGCCAGCACCGCTGAGGCAGCCTGGCAAATCGAACAAAGGAGATCGAAACAACAATCCGCGGCGCGGCCTGAATTAAAGCTTGGAAAGCACGACTATAGGCCTCCCGCCAGCCTAGCCTTCTACCGGAAGCACACCGAGAGCTTGTTGCGGCGCTATCTGTACGCTTCCACGCAGGTCGGCAGGGCGCCTTCGATCCTGGGTGATCCGGTCTCGCGGGGTTGGGCCTCCAGCCGTCCCGTACGAACCTTCGAGGACGCAGTCATCTTCGTCCTCGATATCGAGAATTGCCTGAGCCAGCTCAGCATCCTCGATCGGGAGCTCTTGAGCCGGGTAGTGCTTCAGGATTACACGCAGGAGGAAGCGGCTCTGATGCTCGGCGTCGGTATCAGGACAGTTGGCTACAGGTTTCCGCTGGCTCTGGACAGGCTGACGGAGAAGTTATTGGCAGCCGACCTACTTGTCTTACCGCATTAGTACAAAAGGCAGAACGAACATCCGGCACAGGGGAGCGCGCATTGCGCCCTCCTCTGCCGGATGGATCTTGGCTTCATCCGCGTCTTATTCGACACTTACACCACGGCGTTCCGTCGAATGGCTTCGCGATACCAATTCGCACTCAGCTTCGCCGTCCGCTTCTCCGTCTTGAAATCTACGTAATGAATTCCAAAGCGCTTGCTGTAACCGTCGGCCCACTCAAAGTTATCCAGCAAGCTCCACAGGAAGTAGCCCTCCACGGGAAATCCTTCCGCCGCTGCCCGGTGCAGCTGAGTCAAGTGGTTGCGCAGGTACATCACGCGATCGGTATCCTCAATCCGTCCGTCTGCCGTCATCATATCGTCGGCCGAACACCCATTCTCCGTGATGTAGATGGCGCGCGGATGCCACAGATCGCAAATGTTGCGCACCGCCCAGTACATCACCTCTGGGCCGACGGCGATCCATGCCGAAGCCATGTGCGGATACGACTCCTGTCGCGGCACAATTTCATACCCCTGCCGCGAATCGTCCGCGCGCACATAATAGGGCGCGTAAACGTTCAGGCCGAGAAAGTCGATTGAGCTTCCGATCGCTTTCATATCACCCGCGGCGATGCGCGGCGCATTGGCTCCCTCGCGCTCCAGATAGCTCTCCGGATACTTCCCTTCCAGCAGCGCAGTTAGAAATCTTCCGTTTTCCTCGCGTGTCGCGCGCCTCGCCGCCGCGATGTTCTTCTCGTCTTCGATTACCGGCACAAACACCGTCGGATTTTCGGCCAGGCCCACCCGCGCCGTCGGCGCGTTGGCGCGGACTGCCCCGACGCCAAGCCCGTGCGCGAGAAGTGCGTGGTGGCGCACCTGGTTTACTTGCGCCGCGGGCAGTTGGAGTCCCGGTGCAAACTTGCCGGTGCGATATCCGAGGTCGGTGAAGGAATCAAACTCGTTGACGGTCATGAAGTGTCGCACGCGGTCAGAGAGCTGACGCGCCACATAGCCGGCAAACTCCGCATAAGCCTTCGCCGTGTCTCGCGACTGCCAACCTCCCTTGAGCGCAGCGGGAAGGTCCCAGTGGAAAAGCGTGACGTAAGGGACAATTCCGTTCGCGAGCAACTCTTCCACAACGCGCTTGTAGTGGTCCATTCCTCTGGGATTCGGCTGCCCCGTGCCGTCGGGGAAGATGCGCGGCCACGAGATCGACATCCGGTATGCGACTGCACCCAGATTCTTCAGCAGGCGCGTGTCCTCTTTGAACAGGTGATAGGAATTGTCGGCAACATCGCCCGTGTCGCCGTTATGCGTCTTTCCCGGCGTGTGCGCAAACAGATCCCAGATCGACGGCTTCCGCCCGTCCTCGCTCGCCGCGCCCTCAATCTGGTACGCTGCCGTGGCGCAGCCCCACACAAATCCCTTCGGGAATTCGAGGTCCTTCGCCGCTGCCGTTTGGCCAAAGGAACTTCCAGGCAGCGCAAAGTTCGCCAGCGCGGCCGTTGCGGCTACAGTCTTGCCAAATTGGCGGCGAGTCATATCCTTCATTTACGGGTTAACCTTTCGGCCGCGGAACGATTCGCCTATCACGATTGATTTGGATCGCTCTGATCGGGATGTTTCGCCGCGCTGAAGTCAAAGGGCGATTATAACCGAGCAAATCCGCTACTCCACCGGGTTCGCGCAGGATGTCCCCAATCGCTCCGGTGCACGCAAAAAGGCCGCAGCATCTTTTGAAAGCTGCGGCCCATTGTTCGCGTTTTGGTTCCAATGGAAAGGTGCGCGAAGCGCGGCTGCCCCACCGCAGGTGGTTACATCTCTTTCACGCCTTCCACAAACGCCTTCAGCTTGCGGCTCCGGCTCGGATGCCGCAGCTTGCGCAGCGCCTTGGCCTCGATCTGCCGGATGCGCTCGCGCGTCACCTGGAAGCTCTGGCCAACCTCTTCCAGAGTGTGCTCCGAACCGTCTTCCAACCCGAAGCGCATTTTGATCACCCGCTCTTCGCGCGGCGTAAGAGTGCGCAGCACCTGCGACGTGTACTCCTTCAGGTTCACCCCGATCACCGCTTCCGAAGGCGACACCGCCTGACGATCCTCGATAAAGTCGCCCAGGTGCGAGTCTTCCTCTTCGCCGATAGGCGTCTCCAGCGAGATAGGCTCCTG
>JBEKAJ010000235.1:0-5844 GCA_050018295.1 Occallatibacter sp.
ATGCCGCCAAGCGCGTCCGCAAGATGCACGAGGATTTGCTGCGCGCGTATGGACCGCAGCATTGGTGGCCGGCAAAGACGGCGTTCGAGGTGATCCTTGGCGCGTACCTCACACAGAACACCTCGTGGAAGGCCGTGGAGCGGTCACTCGAGAATCTTCGTGCGGCGGGGGCGCTGACGGCTGAGGGGCTGCGCAGGACTCCACTGGCCAAATTGCGGCGGCTCATCAGACCGTCGGGATTCATCATGCGCAAGGCGCCGGCGCTGAAGGCCTTTATGGCGATGCTCGACAAGGAGTTTGGCGGCTCGCTGGAGGCGATGGCCGCAATGCCGACCGCCGCGCTTCGCCAACGACTGCTCGAAATGCCCGGCGTAGGCCATGAGACAGCGGACGCGATCCTGCTTTACGCGCTTGGCCACGCGGTTCCCGTGGCTGACGAGTACTTGAGACGGATTGCGGAGCGCCACGGGCTTGTTGCACCGCCGACAAGCCGCGCGAGGATCTCTTACGACGATCTCGCCGATCTCACGCGAAGGGCATTCGCGGGTGATCAGGAGGAGAGCCGTGCACAGCTCTTCAACGAGTTCCACGCGCTGACAGTGGCAGTGGGCAAGGCGCAGTGCGGAAGGACAGCGCGGTGCGAGGGCTGCCCGCTGGCCGCGGATCTTCGCCAAGCGAGCTGACGGCTGAAGGCTGGAAGCTGAAAGCTGTAATCTGATTGCATCATGAGCCCAACTCCGCAGCAGCCCCAACTGAATCTCGCCCAGACCGCGGACTACCGCGAGTCCTACGCCAACAGCGTGCAAGTGCGCGTGAGCGTGTGGGATTTTCAATTGGTCTTCGGCCTTGCCTCGAGCGAAGGCCCGGACCAGGTGACCATCCGCAACCATCAGGCCATTTTTCTGAGCCCACAGCAGGCCAAGGCCTTGTTTAACGTACTGGGACAGAACATCGCGCAATACGAACAGGCATTCGGCACGCTCAACCTGGAACCGCAGACGCAGAACTTTCCGCGCGGGCCGGTGAACTAGGCGGCGCAAGCGCACCGCAGGAGCGAGCCCTTGCGCCTTAAAGGAATTCTCAACCCGCGGCTGGACGCCCCGCTGCCCATCTGGATGATTTTTCCAGTCATCTTCATGGCGTTGTATGCCAGCCACTTTACGCTGCTGCGCGTCCCCTATTACTGGGACGAGGCGGGATACTACATTCCCGCGGCATGGGATTTCTTCCGCACCGGCACGCTGATTCCGACAACGACGCTGAGCAATGCTCATCCGCCGCTGCCGAGCATTTACCTGGCGCTGTGGTGGAAGACGTGCGGATACTTTCCCGAGGTCACACGCGAGGCCGTGCTAATGGTGGCTTCGCTGGGGCTGTTGGCGGTGTGGCGGCTGGCGATGCGCCTGGTGGGTGTGAGTTCGGTTGCGTTCTGGACGGCGGCGCTGACGGGGCTTTATCCGATCTGGTTCGCGCAGAGCTCGCTCGCGCAGGCGGACATCTTTGCCGCCGCGTGCTCGTTGTGGGGACTGGTGTACGCGCTGCCTAGCCGCGGCCGCGTGCCGTGGGCCGCCGCGTTGTGGTTCGCCGGCGCGGCACTTTGCAAGGAGACGGCTATCGTGATTCCGCTGACGCTTGCGGCGGTGAACATTGCGGAAGGGTTTCGGCTGGGCTCTCCGGTGCGGGCAAAACTGTGGCGGGAAGCGGCGTGGTTCTCGAGCTGCATTCTGCCGTTGGCGGTGTGGTATGCCTATCACTACGCCAAAACCGGATTCCTTTTCGGCAATCCCGAGTACCTGCGCTACAACGCTGAGGCCACGATGACGCCGGTGCGCATGCTGGCTGCATTCGGACATCGCATTCTGCACCTGACCGCGCACATGAACCTTTTCGTTCCGGTGGGGATGGCATTTGCCGCTCTGCTGTTGGGCCCTCGGCCCAACGCCAACGGCCACGACCGCGCAATGCTTGCGCCGGCAGTGCAGATGCGGATCTTCTTTCTGCTGTTGGCTAACGCGGTGCTTTTCAGCGTGCTGGGCGGCGCTCTGCTGACGCGCTACCTGCTGCCGATGTATCCGCTGGTGCTGCTGGCGGCGGTGACGACCTTTTACCGCCGCGTGCCGTACTGGCATGGCCTGGCGGTGATTTCCGCAGCTGCGTTCTTCGTGGGCCTGTTCGTCAATCCTCCGTACGGATTTGCTCCGGAAGACAACCTGGACTACGCGCGCGTGGTGCGGATGCATGAGGCAGGCATTGCGGAGCTGGCCAGGACTTACTCCGGCGCCACGGTGTTGAGCGCATGGCCGGTGACCGACGAGCTGACGCACCCCGAGCTTGGCTACGTGAAGCATCCGTGGGACGTGGTCGCGATCGACGATTTCTCCGCGGGGCAGATTGCACGCGCCGCCCAGGAGCCGCAAGCGTATTCCACCGCGCTGGTCTTCTCAACGAAATACGATCCGGACTCACCGCTGGAGAGGCTGAGCGGCGAGGCACTCGACGAACGTTACTTCGGCCTGCACCACGATCTGCCACCGGAGACCATCGCCCGCCAACTGGGCGGAGATCTGGTGTGGAAGCGCGACGACGACGGAATGTGGATCGCGCTGATCCACTTCAACCATCCGGTTGAAGCGCGTCTGGAACCGTGGGCGAACGGTCCCCGCGGCGAGTAAGCGCAGAGAATTCCGTCGGCAAACGTGTGCAGAAAATTTCCTTGCTCAATGCGGGAACAGTTTGCCGGGACATGGTGTCTACACAAGCACAGTGGTACCGAATAGGATGAACGGAAGCCCGTGAATCCCCGCTCCCCGCGCCTGGGCGCGCAGAGCGGGCTGTCCCGCTACGCTTTGCGGCAAGCTTCCGTCTCTCAGCTGGCGCGGCTGAATTGCAGTGCGGGAGGCGGCCATGTTCGAAGACTCCACGTTTGAAACCATGGGCAGAATCCATACCCGGAGCAGGGGATGGATGATGGCGACGTTTGCCTTCAACTCGTCCCTTCTGCTGGCGCTGGTGCTCATTTCGATCATCCACCCGGAGATGCTGCCGCAGATCACGAACGCGATTCGGATGGACGCGCCTGCTCCGGTCGAGGAGCCGAGGCCGGTCGTAAGGACAGAACCGGCGCCGGCCGCGCGGACGGAGATGCCGGGCGGTGCGATACAGGCGCCGCGGCAAATCCCGGACAAGCTTTGGATTCCAACTACGCAGGAGCCGCCCGGCTCGGTCGGGCCGATTGACCTCGGCGGTGGACCGAGCGTCATGGGTGGCCCGGATAATCCGTTCGGACGCGGGACGCATCCCGTTGTGCGACCAGCGACACCGGCGGCGACGCAGCACGTCTCCTCGGGCGTGATGCAGGGAATGCTGGTATACAAAGTAATTCCGACCTACCCGGCGGTGGCGGTGGCGACCCGCACCTCGGGTACAGTGGTGCTGCAGGCAACCATTTCGCGCACCGGGACCATCGAGAATTTGCGCGTGGCGAGCGGGCCTGTGCTGTTACGGCAGGCGGCGCTCGATGCGGTGAAGCAGTGGCGCTACCGGCCGTATATGCTCAACGGCCAGGCGGTTGAGGTGGAGACGGCGGTGGAGGTGAACTTCACGCTGGATTGAAATTCGAAGGACTGGCGCAGGTCGAGCGTCGTCGGCGACAATGGCTGCCATGAGACGACACACTCGCCGTGAGTTTTTGAATTCGAGCTCTTGCGCCACGCTTGGAGTTTTTGCCGCACCGGACTTTTTGCGCGCTGCGGTGATGGGGCCGAAGGTCACGCGCAGGCGGGTGTTCATCGGTTCACATGCGCCCAACGGAATTCTGGCTTACGACTGGGATCCCGCGACTGCGACCCTGACGCCGGGGGGCGTGGCGGCCAAAGTTCCCAATGTGGCGTGGCTTGCCCTTTCGGGCGGGTTCGTTTATTCGGCGTCGGAATTGGATGCGTTCGAAGGCAAGCCGACTGGCGAAGTGGCGAGCTTTCGCGTGGCCAACGGAGAATTGCAGCCGATCTCGGCACGCAACTCAGCCGGGACGGGTACTTGCCACGTGGCAGTGGATGCGACGGGACGCATGCTGCTCGCCGCCGACTACACGGGTGCGAGCGCAGCCAGCTTTCGCATTGAAGACGGGAAGTTGAGCGAGGCCGTGTGGACAGAGCATTACACCGAGCACGGGCCGAATGCGGATCGGCAACAGACGGCGCATGCGCACTTCGCGTCGTTCTCGCCGGATAATCGCTTCGCGTACATCAACGACCTGGGTGGAGATTCGATTCACATTTACAAGGCCGATCCGGCGACGGCGCAAATGACGTCGGCCGGGACGTACCGCGGCGCGCCCGGCTCCGGCCCGAGGACGCTGCACTTTCATCCCAATGGGCGCACGGCCTATTGCATGAACGAGCTGGCGTCGTCGGTGGATGTGCTGGAGTGGCACTTGGCCGACGGAAGCCTGACGCTCAAGAATCGCATTGAGCTGTTGCCGGCGGATTATCACGGGCCGACGCGCGGCTGCGACACGGTGATCACGCGCGACGGGCGGTTCGCTTACTTCGCCAACCGCGACGATGACTTTTTGTACGCGTTTCGCGCCGATGTGAAGACGGGCAAACTAACGCCGATGAAGCGGTCGAACTGCGGGGGAAAAACGCCGCGCAACTTCACGCTCGATCCCGCTGAGCGATGGATGCTGGTGGCCAATCAGGATTCGAATCTGATCAGCGTGTTCGCGCGCGATCCGGCGACGGGCGAGCTGGCCGATGAGGCGAAGAGCAGCGTAGAGGCGGAAGCGCCGATGCGGATTCTGTTCGTATAGATGGCTGTGCTTTTGGTTCTGTCGCCCCTACGGGGCTTGAGAATTCTTGATTGTGGTTTTCCCAGGGCTGCGTCCGCCGCGGCGGACTTGCCCTGGGTTAATCTCTTGCGCTCCCTACGGGAGCTTGGGGTGCGGATCTCCGGTGTGGATTTTGTTCGTGTAGATGCGGTGGACTGGTTGGGCTACGAGTCTTGCTATCCCAGGTCCCCGAAAGCGAGGGACCTGGGGCACCCATCTAATCGCAGGTGAAGGCGGTCGAAAGCCGCGATTCAGGCGGCTTGCGTTTCGCCCTTCAATTGCTCGGCCTGGTAGTGGGCGATGAGCGCGTCGACGATGGGCTGCAGGCGGCCCTGCATCACCAGGTCGAGCTGGTGCAGCGTGAGGCCGATGCGGTGGTCGGTGACGCGGTTCTGCGGGAAGTTGTAGGTGCGGATTTTTTCGCTGCGGTCGCCGGAGCCAACTTGTTGTTTGCGTGCCTGGGCCAGCTCGGCGTTCTGCTTCTCCATTTCCATCTCATACAAACGCGAGCGGAGTACGCGCATGCCCTTCTCGCGGTTCTTGATCTGCGATTTCTCGTCCTGGCAACTGACCACGGTGTTGGTGGGCAGATGCGTGATGCGCACCGCTGAGTAGGTAGTGTTGACCGATTGGCCGCCGGGGCCGGAGGAGCAAAAGGTGTCAATGCGGATGTCCTTGGCCTCGATCTTGATGTCGACTTCCTCGGCTTCGGGCAGCACGGCGACGGTGACCGCCGAGGTGTGGACGCGGCCCTGCTGCTCGGTTTCAGGCACGCGCTGCACGCGGTGGACGCCCGACTCCCACTTGAGCTGCGAGTAAACGCGGTCGCCTTCGATGATGGCGATGACTTCTTTATAGCCGCCGATGCCGGACTCCGAGATCGACATGACCTCAACCTTCCAGCGCTTCTGCTCGGCAAAGCGCGTGTACATGCGGAAGATTTCGGCGGCAAAGAGCGAGGCCTCGTCGCCGCCGGTGCCGGCGCGGATTTCGAGGATGACGTTCTTCTCGTCGTT
>JBEKAJ010000236.1:0-5825 GCA_050018295.1 Occallatibacter sp.
CGAAAGATCTTATCGAACGACTGGATGTAGTCCGGTCCATAATCCGGCGGAAGCGTGATGCCGGCGAGCAGGATCTTCACGTGAGCCTTCTCAAGGCCTGCGAGCACCTGGTCGAGATTGCTGCGCGTCTGGTCGACGGGTAGGCCTCGCAGCCCGTCATTGCCGCCAAACTCCACGATCACGACGGCAGGGTGCAGGCGAAGCACGTAGGGCAGGCCGGCGAGCGCGTCCTTGGTAGTAGCGCCGCTCGTGCCCTGGTTGATGACCTTGTACGCGTAGCCTCGCGCATCGAGCAGCTTCTGCAGGGCGTCGGGATAGGCCTCACCATCACGCAGGCCCAGCCCCGCGGTAATGCTGTCGCCATAGCAAACCAGGATCGGCCGATCGGCGGCAGAGAGCTGCCCTACCGGCAACAAGAGTAGGCAACATGCGACAAGAACCGTCCGCCGAACGTCCACGTATCAAGTGTAGCTGTGCGCCAGAGTGTGCAGTAGTCCGGAACTGCGATGACCGGCCATTTACACTGCGAATAACGGGAGAGCGAGTTGATTCAAGTCAAAGGTGCGAAGAAATGGATCCAGAACAGCGCGCGGCGCGTGGAGATTCTGCAGGGCATATCCCTTGACATTCCCGCCGGGCAGTTTGTCGCCATCGTGGGTGCGAGCGGAAGCGGCAAAAGCACGCTGCTCGGGCTGCTTGCCGGCCTCGATTCGCCTAGCGAAGGAGAGATCTGGCTCGACGGAGTTCCGATCCACAACCTCGCGGAGACCGAATTAGCTGCGGTGCGCGGGCGCAAGATCGGCTTTGTCTTCCAGTCCTACCAATTGATCCAAACGCTCACCGCTCTTGAGAACGTGCTGCTCCCTTACGAGCTCAACCTGGAGGGCAACGGCGTGGCACAGGCTCGGCGCTTGCTTGACGAGGTCGGACTGAAGGAGCGTGTGGACCACTATCCAGTGCAGCTCTCCGGCGGCGAGCAGCAGCGCGTGGCATTGGCGCGAGCCTTTGTGGTCGAGCCGCCAATCGTGATGGCAGACGAGCCGACGGGAAACCTCGATTCAGCGAATGGCCGGCTGGTGTTGGATCTGCTGCTGGAGAGGAACAAAAGCGCGGGAACGACGCTCGTGCTCGTCACCCACGACCCTGAGGTCGCCAGCCGCGCCGACCGCAGGATCGTGCTCAAGGACGGCCTCATCGTCGAAGATTCCAAGCCGGGTCCGTTTCCGTCCAGCCCTGAATCTGCGCAAGGAGAACAATGGCCAGGCGCGCGTTAAGCTGGAAGCGCGCCGCAGCCATCGGCTGGCGCGATTTGAAGTCCGCTCCCGGCAAGTTTAGTTTTGTCGTGTTGTCGGTCGCCGTCGGCGTGGCAGCGCTGGTGGGAGTGCGCGGACTGAGCGACAGCTTCCGCCAGACACTGAACACCGAGGCACGTTCCCTGCTGGCAGGCGATCTGAGCGCGCGACTGCTTCGTGCGCCCACGCCCGAGGAACTCACGAAGATCGCGGCAATTGAAGTCCAAAGCGGCGGCGCAATCCGCTCTACGTGGGTCACTGAAACCGTCTCGATGGCGTCGGTGTCGACGGATCCCGCGCCTTTGCTGGTCTCGCTCAAAGCTGTCGATCCGGCTGAGTATCCCTTCTATGGAACGGCGGAGCTGGATCCGGCGATGCCGCTGCGGCAAGCTTTGCAAGGCGACTCGGCCGTCGTGGCCGATGAGTTTCTCATTCGCCTCAATGCGCACGTCGGCGACACGCTGCGTCTTGGCGGCAGAGACTTTCGCATCTCCGCTGTGCTGATGCAGGAGCCCGATCGCATCACCGCGGGCATGGGCCTGGGGCCGCGCGTCATGATCTCGGAGGCGGCAATGGCGACGACCGGATTGCTGGCTCCAGGTAGCCGCGCCAGCCGTCGCTTGCTCGCCAAGCTCCCTGACGCGCCTCCGAAAGGCGTCTCCGCGGATGCCGAAACCGCCGCGGTTCGCGGGCAACTGGAGGCGGCGCTGCCGGACGCGCAAGTCATGGACTACCGCGAAGGCAACCCCGCGCTTACCCGCGGTCTGGACAATGCGACCTCCATTCTGAGCCTCATTTGTTTGGTCGCCATGGTTCTCGGCGCCATCGGCGTGGCGATGGCCATGCACGCGCATCTCGAGCAGCGCATGGACATGCTTGCGATCCTCAAGGCCATCGGCGCGGATTCCTCGGACTTGCTGCGCATCTTTCTCCTGCAGACGTTGGGTCTTGGTCTCGCCGGCGGATTGCTGGGCGTAGTTACGGGCGTGGCTGTGATGGCGGCGCTGCCCGCGGCTTTCGGCCAGTTGCTTCCCGTCCATGTAATCCTTCAGTTTCCCTGGCAGTCGGCGCTGGCGGGATTGGGAACGGGCCTGCTCACAACTCTTCTCTTTTGTCTGCCCCCGCTTCTCGACGTGCGCGCGGTACGGCCGGTGCTGGTGCTGCGCCGGCTCGTCGAGCAGGGTCCGTCCGGCATTGGCGGCTGGTTTGCGCGTTGGTGGGCGCGGCGCCTGCAACTCGGCATTGCAGCGGCAGTCATCGCCGCCTTGGCTGCCATCGCGTGGGCGCTGTCCGATTCGCCGAAGGTGGGCACGTGGTTTGCGCTGCTGTTCACCATCACGCTGGTGGTTCTGTTGGTGTTGGCGGCTGTGGCGCTCTGGTTCCTCAGGTTCTTCCTGAACCGCACCCGTCTCCATCTGCCGTCATCGCTGCGCCACGGTCTTTCCAATCTCTATCGCCCCGGCAATCAATCCGCTGCGGTGCTGGCGGCGCTCGGCACGGGAGTCATGCTGATCCTCACGGTCTATCTTATGCAGAAGGATCTGTTGCTCGATCTGCGCGAAACCGCATCGCCCAAGCTGCCCAATGTCTTTTTCGTCGATGTGCGAAGCGACGAAGTGGACGGCGTCAAAGCATTCTTCGCGCATCAAGCGGGCGTCGGCCAGCACCTGAACCTGATTCCTGTTGTGATCGGGCGGTTTGTCTCCATCAACGGCCAGCCGGTGGAGCAAATGAAAGGCCAGCACTATCCGATTCGGATGCTAGAAAGCGCCGAATTAACCTGGGCCGATTCGCCACCCGAGGGCGATAAGGTGACCGCGGGCGCGTGGTGGACCAGCAGCAGCGTGGCCGGGATCGCGGTCAGCGACGGCGTGGCGCAGCGCCTGCACGTCGGCGTTGGTTCTGCTGTGGAGCTTGAGACTGGCGGAACAACGCGCACCCTCAAAGTCGCCGCTATCTATCGCGCCGATGGCCAGCACCTGGCCGCACGCATGCAATTTGTTCTTCCTTCGGGATTGATCGCCGACCAGCCGTCCACCTGGTACGGCGGCGCACACATCGATCCCAAACAGTTGGCCGCAATGGAGCGCGCGTTGTTTACGGCCTATCCAACCATCACCGTTATCAACGTCGCCGATGTCATGCAACGCATCGAGAATGTCGTCGACCAGATCACTTTCGTCGTCCGGCTGCTTGCCGGCTTCTCGATTCTCGCCGGGCTTACGATCCTCGCCTCGAGCATTGCCAGCACCCGCTTTCGCCGCATGCAGGAAGCGGTTGTGCTCAAGACTCTTGGCGCAACGCGAATGCGCATTGTTCGCACCTTCAGCGTAGAGTTCAGCGTTCTGGGATTGCTGGCAGGCGCGGTCGGCGTCGTCTTTGCCAACCTGCTCACGCGTGTGCTTCTTCACCGGCTCGAAGTGGGATTTCACATTGCATGGGGCGCCACGCTGGCAGCGCTCGCCGGAACAGCGGTGCTGGCTACGGCTACGGGCTGGATCGCAAGTTACCGCATTCTCGGACTGAGGCCGCTTGAGGTCCTTCGCGAAGAATAGAAGAATTCGGGAATGGGAAGAGCGAAGTCAGACGGTTTGAGATTGGTCTTCATCTACAGATTGCGTGGAGCGGGCAAATTGACCGCGCGCGGGATTGTTCGTAACATGAAGAAGTTGGCTTCGCGCGCCCAGCTTTGGGGGCCAGGCCGATCGGTCGCAAGACGAGCTGCCACGCCCGCTTGTTGCCCCCTCGTTCAATGGTAGGACAGCTGACTCTGGATCAGCATATCGGGGTTCGAATCCCTGGGGGGCAGCCAATTAGAACGAACAACTTTTCCGGTCTCCACCTGTAACCCAATTCCTTCTTGTTGATTTGCAGAAGTTGCGTTTTGTTCCGACGTTGCCAGCAGCCCTCTTACGGTTTGCTCACGCCACTACTGCCGCTGGTCACATGATCGCTCAGAGAATTTTCGCCCGCGGGTTTACTCCATCGCGTTGCCGCCCAGACGTGGTAGCTGTTGAAGAGGAATTGACTGCCCAGAATCAGCAGCCAGACCCAGAGCGCGAAGCGCAGTGGGCGCCGCGGAACGCGCTTGCTCATCAAGGTTCCGCAAACCGCCCCGGCCGCGCCGCCGATGATGAGCTGCAGTAGTAGCTCAGGGTTGGTGGCGTGCGTGAACCAATGCGCGCCGCTGCCGATGAGCGAGACCATAAAGCCAAAGACGATGTCGGTTCCCACCACTTGCGCGGGCGCCAGCGGCGTCAGGCTTAGCAGCGCCGCGCTGCCTAGCGCTCCCGCTCCTGCGGATGAGAAACCCACCTCCGCGCCCACGGGAAACATGAGCCACGAGAGCAGCGGGCTGCGATCGCGCGCATCGAGGTTATCCCGCATGGGTCGGAACGAATAGAAGAGCTGCCAGCTCGCCGTGGTGACCAGAATCCCGCCCAGGATCGCGTTCAACAGGTTCGCCGATCCTGCGTTGATCAGATGTTTCAGGAAAAGAGACCCTACGAGAACGCCCGGCGCTCCGCCCAGCAGCATGTAGCCGAGCGTGCGCCAGGCCACATTGCGGCGCGCGATCTGCGCAGGCACCAAAATCAGCTTCACCGCCGTCGAAAACATCAATCCGATTCCCACCGCGACCGGAGCAGGCACACCGAGAAACAGCACCAGGACGGGGACCGTAACCGTGCCGGCGCCTACGCCGGTTAATGCGATAAACAGCGCGATGAAGAATCCGATGAAGTACTGCATATGCTGGCCCTCAGTCTCCCTGCGTGCGCGTCACTTTGCCGGTGCTGCCTGAATGTGTATTCCGCACTCCACTTTGCGCCCCGCCCAACGGCCCGACCGCGGATCGTTGGGATCGAGGGGCAGCGAGGTGCATGGCTCGCAGCCGATGGAGGTGTAGCCCCGCTCATAAAGCGGCAGCAATGGGATGCCAAGCTGCTCGCACGCGTACCACACGTCGCGGGTCGTCCACTCAGCCAGCGGCGCCAATTTGAGCACCTGCTTGCCGCCGGGCAGCGAAAACATTGCCGACTCCTCCAGTGCCGCGCGGCTTCTTGCCTGCTCGCGGCGCAGCCCGGTGAGCCACACGCGATACCCAGCGACTGCCTTGAACAACGGCTCTACCTTGCGCAGCCCGCAGCATCGATCGGGCGACGACTGATACAGCAAGCCGTGCTCCGCCTCTTGCTCGGCCACAGTCTTTTCCGGCAGCAAGTTGATCAGGTTCAGATCCCATTCACCCGCGATCCTGTCGCGATAGGCATAGGTCTCGGCGAAGTGATAGCCGGTATCGAGAAACAGAACAGGAATGCGCGGATCGAGCGCAATTGCGAGCCTAGTCAGCAGCACGTCTTCGGCCTGAAAGCTGCACGTCAGGCACACGTCTCCTTTACCCGTCAATTCGCGCGCCAGCGTAGCCCGCACCGCGTCCACCTTCGTGTTTACTTCAGCGGCAATCTCCGCAACGCTCATTACAGGTCCGCCCCTTCTGAAGAAATGAAGATTCCCGCGCGTTGCAGAAGTTGG
>JBEKAJ010000237.1:0-5822 GCA_050018295.1 Occallatibacter sp.
GCGGTGAGGAAGAACGGGAAACTGATCATGGCGGCCGCGGGCACGAACAGCAGCGCACCCACGACCATCACGAACAACGAGATGACCATGGTGCGCTTGTAACCAACGGCTTCAATCACTTTCGCCGCAGGCACAGAGAAAACTAGGTAGGCAAAGAACCACGCCGACGTCACCAGATTCGACCACGCGTGACTGAGATTGAAGATGTCTTCGAGCTTCGGCGAGAGGTTGCTGTTCAAATTGGTGAGGAAGCCAAAGATCAAGAACAGGCCGGTGACAATAATGAATGGAACTGTGTAATTGGGCGCGCTGGGCGCAGCCGCGGGCGTGGAGCGCGATGCCATAGAAGTTCTTCCTCCGCAGGATTCAAAAAAAGCCGGTTGAACGGTGCCGCAAACACTCTATCCAGCGCCGCGGCTCGCGTCCAGTGGAAAATGAAAAGGTTTTCAGAGCTTCCGACCTTAAACGCCAGTCCCAAAGGCTGCTGCATGCAATGCCATTTACACTGGAGTTGCATGATCCCCACCCTCACCTGGACCCCAGAGGGCGTCCGCTTCATCGACCAGACCAAGCTCCCCCTTGAAGAGAGCTACGTGCTCGCCACAACCTACGAACAGGTGGCTGACGTCATCGTCACCATGGTGGTCCGTGGCGCGCCGGCAATCGGCGTCTCGGCTGCCTACGGCGTTGCTCTTGGGGCAATCCGCTCCAAGGCTGAGAGCGCGGAGCGCTTCGCGCCCGAGTTCGAAAAAATCTGCTCGCGGCTGGCGGCGACCCGCCCAACGGCCGTCAATCTTTTCTGGGCCATCGACCGCATGAAGGCTCTGTTTGTCAAACTATTGGCTTCCGGCACGCCCCTCGTCCAAATCCAGGAGAAAATTCTGGCTGAGGCGCACGCGATGTTCGAGGAAGATATTGCCGCCTGCAAGGCGATGGGCGCACACGGCGCCGCGCTGATGCCGGATGAGGGCGGCGTTTTGACGCACTGCAACGCCGGTGCGCTGGCTACGTGTGGATATGGAACCGCGTTGGGCGTGATCCGCGCTGCAGTCGAACGGGGAAAGCGCATTCATGTCTATGCCGATGAGACGCGGCCGTTCCTGCAGGGAGCGCGGCTCACAGCATGGGAGCTGATGGCCGACGGCATTCCAACCACAGTCATCTGCGACAACATGGCCGCCAGCCTGATGCGGCAAGGAAAAACTCAGGCCGTGGTTGTGGGCGCGGACCGGATCGCGGCCAACGGCGATACTGCCAATAAGATCGGCACCTACAACGTCGCCATCCTTGCGCGCGAGCACGGCATCCCGTTCTACGTGGCCGCTCCATGGTCCACCATCGACCTCGCTACCACGACCGGCGATTTGATCCCCATCGAGGAGCGACCGGCGAGGGAAGTGACGCACTACGCCGGAAAGCAAGTCACGCCCGATGGCGTAGGCATCTGCAACCCCGCCTTCGACGTCACACCAGCCAAGTACATTACCGCCATCATCACCGAGCGGGGGGCGCTGCGCGCGCCGTATGCGGAATCGCTCAAAGGCACGGAGCTTGTGAGCTAGATCGCGACTCCAATCGCGATGCTTACGCCGGTGTGCGCACTTCGCTCGATGTGCCTCCCGCCGCGGGAATGTAGCACTTCGTCGTGTAATCCATCACCATGCGGTCGGCATTGAAGCGCCATCCCAGCGTCCGGATCGTCCGCTTCATGCGCTTGATCCAGCCCCGCGGCAGCCCATCGCGATCGCACTGGTAGTAGAGCGGAATCACCTCGTCAATCAGCACGCGATAAAGCGCCTCGCCATCCTGGCTGTCGTGCACGTCCATATTGGAGTGCGTTCTGCCGTTTCCAATGGCGAATCCATTCAGCCCGTCGTAAGCCTCGGCCCACCACCCGTCCAGAATGGAGAGATTCAGGCCGCCGTTCAGCACCACCTTCATGCCGCTCGTGCCCGAGGCCTCCAGCGGACGCCGCGGATTGTTCAGCCACACATCCACGCCCTGCACCAGGTGCCGGCCAACGTTGATGTCGTAGTCCTCAATAAAGACGAACTTGTCGCCGAAGTCCGGGTGGCGCATCATCTGCGCAATCTGCTGCAGCACTTTCTTTCCCGGCTCGTCGTGCGGATGCGCTTTGCCGGCAAAGACAAACTGCACTGGGCGCTTGGCGTCGTTCACCATCGCGGCCAGCCGTTCCAGATCCTTCAGCAAAAGGTTGGCGCGCTTGTAGGTGGCAAAGCGGCGCGCGAATCCGATGGTCAAGGCGTCGGGCGAGAGCGCCTTGTCCAGCCGCTTCAAGGCCTCGGCAGGTTCGGAGCGGCGCTCAGCCTGCTCGTGCGCGCGGCGCCGAAGGAAGTTGAAGAGCTGCCCTTTCAGGCTGAGGTGCGTCTCCCACAGCTCGCCGTCGTCCACGGTCTCGATTGCCGCCCAGGTGTGCGCCGCTCCGCTTTGGCGCTGCCAGCCCACGCCGAGATGGCGATCGTACAGGCGGCGCATCTGCGGCGCCAGCCACGACGGCACGTGCACGCCGTTGGTCACGTGGCCGATCGGTACCGCATCCTCCGGCCCGTCAGGGTACAAGCCTCGCCACATGGCCCGCGAAACCTCACCATGCAGCGAGCTGACGGCATTCACGCGCCGCGCCAGCTTCAGGCCCAGCACAGTCATGCAAAAAGTTTCCTGGCCGTCGGTGGGATGTTCGCGGCCAAAGCCCATCAGGTTCTCGTGCGAAATGCCCAACTCATCGCGCAGCGGCCCAAGGTGCTCTTCGATCAGGTCGGGACTGAAGCGGTCGTGTCCCGCGGGCACTGGGGTGTGCGTGGTAAAGATCACCTCGCGTGGAATCTGGCGCGCGGCGGAATAGAAGTCCAGGCCCTCCTCCTCCATGCGGCTGCGAATCGCCTCAAAGACCGCGAATCCGCTGTGGCCCTCGTTCAAATGCAGAACGCCCGGCGTGATGCCCATGGCCTTGAGCGCGCGATAGCCGCCCACTCCCAGCAGCAGCTCCTGCCGGATGCGCGTGCGCGCGTCGCCGCCATAGAGGCGCGAGGTCGTCTCCAGATCCTCGGGTGCGTTACCGGCCACATTCGAGTCGAGCAGCAGCAGATCGCAGCGGCCCACCTTCACGCGCCACACCTTGGCGCGAATCGAACCGCCGCGCGTGGCAATCTCCACCACCACCGGCTCGCCGTTCACGCCGATGGCCTGCTGGATGGGCAGTTGATTCACATCGGTCTCGACATACTCCTCGCACTGCCAGCCTTCTTTGTCCAGGCGCTGCAAAAAGTAGCCCTGCCCGTAGAAGAGCCCGACTCCGACCAGCGGAATGTCCAGGTCCGAGGCGCTCTTGATGTGGTCGCCCGCCAGGACGCCCAGGCCGCCGGAGTAGATCGGCAGCGACTCGTGCAGGCCGAACTCGGCGGAAAAATATCCCACTGGCCGCGGCCGCAGCACGCCTGCATGGCTGGCGCCCCAGGTGCGGTCGTCGTGCAGGTACTCCTGCTGGCGCCGGTAGGCGTAATTGATGCGGCTGTGCAACACCAGCTCTGTGGCCCGCCGCTCGATTTCCGCCAGCGGGACTTCGTTCAGCAACGCGATCGGATTTTGATTGAGCTGCCGCCAGCGCGTTGGATTCAGGTCGCGAAACAGGCTGACGCACTCGTTGTCCCAGCTCCACCACACGTTGCGCGCCAGTTCCCACAGCTTCTCCTGCGCCGGCGCAACAAACCGGTCGAGGGTCCGCGCCTCGCTCACCACCGGCGCAACCTGCGCTGCCGCCTCCGCCAGCATGCGAATTTCATTTTCGCGAAAGACTCTCGGATCCTTGGTCTGCACCACGAGCACGCCCTGTAGCACGCCGCGGTCGATCAAAGGCACGCCGAGAAAGGAGTGATACTCCTCTTCGCCCGATTCTTTGAAGTATTTGTAGCGCGGATGCTCGCGCGCGTCGGGCACGGCCACGGGAACCAACTGTTCGGCGACCAGGCCGGAGAGGCCTTCATGCAGGGGCATGCGTAACGTGCCGATGGACCGCGGGTGAAGGCCCAGGGTAGCGGCAAGCACCAGGTTCGACCGGTCCGGTTCCAGCAGGTAGGCCGAGCAGACGTCTGTCCTGAACCGCGTGGCGATCAAGGCCACTACGTTCATCAGCGTGTCGGCCGGCTTGCCCTCCTGCTCCGCCAGGTTGGTGATCTCCTCCAGCGTCAAAACCAAGTTGGCGTCAGTGGATTCGCTGGTTGGGGTCATCGAATGCGTACACCTCGCGTGTTGAGATAGAAAACTCGTGTCCCGCGCGGCGACCCAATTTGAAAAGCGAAAAACCGTGGGCCGAAGACACGCGGTGGAAACCGAGGCAACAGACTATTTGGACTTAGGGGAAATCCCGCGCATCGCTGCGGCGGGATTGATTCGACAATACCATACGATCCGGGCGACGCCGGTGGCCATCCGCGCAGGGCGGCCTAACTGCCGGCAGCTTCTCAGGCTTTCGCCAGCCGCGCTGCAAGAATCGCGAACGCCGGGTACGTCAGATACACCAGTCCGATTTCTGAGTAATAGCCTAACGGCGTCATCTTCATGGGTCCGAAGGCGAACATCGGGTAGTCGCAGACGAGGTTGATAGCAAGCCAAGCCGCACCTACCATCGCCGCCTCACGAATCGACACTGCCCGCTTGCGAAAGTAGAGATTCAGCAAGCCTCCGGCAGTGACTAGAACCACCAGGTACATCAGCGTGCTAAATAGCGCAGCATTGGATTTCTTCAACGGAAATAAGGCGAACGAAACGACGAACGGAATGACCCAGCTCAGAAGTCCGAGCAGAATTGCGCGCGTCACGGCGCGTGTTTGGGCGCTCATAACCACCTCCGAGTGCTGTGGGATTTTATGGCATCAATGGTACGTCATTTCTGGCCGCATGGGCAGTCAACTCAGGCAGACGCACAGATAGGCCGACGCACAAAAATGAACTGACGATTGCCCAAGGCTGAAAGGTTCTAACCAATGACAAATGATTGAAGGGCCAATCATCGCGCGAAGCTCAATTGCCAAGAATCAACTGCATATTGCGGAAGTCGATGGTGAAAGGCGTGACCTGCTGAATCATGTCGATGCCGAGATTTCCAGCTGCCCACTCGCTTGCGTCGGTTGTCTTTTCTAGCAAAACGGGCATTGATGGAATGGTGGCCGTTCTTCCACCCAAGTCGATCGTCCAGGAGGGCAACACGATTGAATCGATATGGGCCGTCCCGCCAAAACCTCTCACGTCGTGATTCGTTTTTGCTCCGAGGCTCACCGTTTCTGGAAAATCGCGAGCGAATGCGAGATAAAGCATAGTGTGCGCAGCGCCAGTATCGAACGTGAAGGGTACGAGCCTGGCGCGATACCTGAGATGCAGCACTGACCCCAAATCGCTAAAGGTGAAATGAGGTGCGTGGGCTGAGCGCTCATTCGGAAATGCCAGATCCAATTGTCCATTGGCATCGAGGCGAATGGATTGAAGCGCGATCGCGACTTGAATCCCGAACAGACCCTGAGAGTCCTTCGGCAGTTCTTTGAACGGCGACTGTGCCGCCGGCATGACGAGAAAGGGCACATGCCGAAGACGAATCGGACCAATCGTGAGTTCCTCGATTTCAGTGACCTGCACCGGCGAGGTCAACCCCCCGATGTCCTGTAGTGTCGAGCTCACCGGAATAATGGTCAGGCCAAGTGCGCGAGCCTCGTCGTCGCTGATCACCGATAAATTACACCCGGTGTCGACGTAAAAGGTTGCGCTCTTTCCGTTCACAGTAAAAGGAATATTCAGCGATCCCTGAGTTGCTG
>JBEKAJ010000238.1:0-5770 GCA_050018295.1 Occallatibacter sp.
GGAGACACCCGCGCCACGCTGCCATCTTCAAACTGAATCTCGGCCTTCCCGCTGTCGGCGGTGGTCAGTTGCATGCCCTCTAACAGCGGCGTATTGGCCACAGCCTGCTGGGCCAGAACCTGGCCGCCCTGCGCGAGAGTCACCTGGCCATCCACATAGCTCAGGCGCACTGCGCGCGCTGGCTGACCCGTTCCCTGCCCCTGGTCCTGCACTGGCAGTGCCAAACCCAAACACACCACCCCAAGGACCACCGCTGCCAGCCCTGCCACCGAACCGCGATTTCTCATGAGACTCACGGCGCCCTGCCTTTCTTTCGCCCTATGGCGACGCACCCCAAAACATCGGGAGCCCTGAATTAATTGGACACAAACTAACGCAAAAAAGTCGCCTGAAGGCAAAGATTTAAGTTGAGCCGCGGTCCAAAAGAGCTCGTGCCCGCTTTCTCACCCGTTCGAGAACGCCGTTGTCCTGAGCCAGTCGTTCCAGAATGTCGCGGATGGCGCAGACCTGTTGTGCCCGGCCATCTTGAACGGCCTCGGTAAGGAATTCCATCTCCTGGTCCAGGCCTAGGCGGTCGTGCTGCAGCAACACCTCGAGGCGAGCACCCTCCAGAATCGTCTCGGCCACCGCCTGCACGGATTCGCCGAGCGACTGGAGTTGCTTGTCGCGGGAGTAGTTGAAGGTGCACGATCCCTGACCTAACGGTCCGTCATAGGTAAATGTCTTCCAACCCTCGAAAGCAACCTTCAGGTGGCTTTCGCACGGTAAATTGAACCACTTGCGGCTCTGCGCTGCCGCAAAGACGCGCCCAGCGAATTCCTTGCTTACCTGAATGTCACGATCGACGTTGGGCGCTTCGATCTCCTTAAGGCCTGCCTTGGGAGTGCTGCCCATCTGAGAGCGAAAATGGCCGCTGCCATCGCCGTGGAGGACGAGCGTCCATTGCGCGGGCGACAGTTCAGGATTGGAAAAGTCCACCTGGACGACGGGATCGGCCGCGGGCGCAGCATGAAGCTGGACGGCGAGCGCGAAGGCGGCAGCTACGAGCCGGCACACCCTCATCGCCTAGCCCCTTGCAGCGCCAAAGTTTGCGCGGTGTGAATGTGACAGATGGCGATGGCCAGGGCATCGGCCGCGTCAGCAGGCTGAGGCAGCTGGGCCAATCCAAGCAGCCGCGCCACCATGAATTGCACTTGCTCCTTCTTCGCGAGTCCGTAACCCACGACGCTCGATTTGATTTTCAAGGGAGCGTATTCGGCCAGGGGAATTCGCTGCTGGGCCGCAGCCAGAAGCGCCACGCCCCGCACCTGGCCCAGTTTCAGGGCAGACTTGGCATTGACGGAGTAGAAGACTTCCTCGACGGCCACTGTATCGGGGCGCCAGCGCTCCAGCTCGGCAGTCAATTCCCTGAAGATCTGGTCAAGGCGCTCCGGCAGGGCATGCGTCTTCGTCAAGCGGATGGCTCCCATCGCCCGGAACTGAAGTGGCTCGTCGCGCGGACCTTCGCCGGAATCAACGACGCCGAAGCCGGTCACCTCGGTTCCGCAATCGATGCCAAAGACCCTCATCGGGTCCAAGTGTACCGCAGACCGGATGGGCCGATAACTCCCGCACGTGTGCTGCGCTGGTTCCGGTTGTGGGTAACACGCTTGTGGCCTCGAAAAATGGCGCGCCGATTCCGGACCGGCCGCATCCAACCTCATAACGACTTTGGTTCGTTTACAAAAGTTTCATCCGGGGAAAACCAAACGCCGTTTCAAGTGTCTCTAAGTTATAGAGAAAGAGATTCAGCGTGGAGGAGACGGTGGTCGGGATTCCCTCAGCGGCAAAGCGCAAAGCGGTCCTTTGGCTCAGTCAGGGGATCTCGCCACGCCGGCTGGCGCTGACACTAGCCCTGGGGTTCGCAGTGGGCTGCATTCCGGTGATTGGAATCCCCACGGTTCTCTGCGCCGGGCTGGCGCTGGCCCTGCGTTTGAACCTGCCTGTCATTCAGGCCGCGAACTACGCAGCCATGCCCCTGCAACTGGCGCTGATCGTTCCCTTTGTGCGTTTTGGTGGTTGGATTCTATCTGTGCATCCGGCACGGCTTCTGGCGCCACATGCGCTCGAACATTTTTCCGCTCTCAACCTCGCAACACGCTTGAGCGGTTTGGCCGGCGAGGCCCTGCTCGCCTGGCTGGTCGCTGCCATTCCGGCGGTCTTGCTGATGACGGCTGCGCTCAACCTGATGCTGCGCCGCATTCCCGTTTTAAAAGCCGCCGAAGCCGGCGACTGAGCCGGAGGTTCCCTTTCCCAAATCCCCTCGAAGTCTGCGCGTCCCTCTTCACGCCAAAACCCTCGACCTTCAGATCGTCGAAATCGGGGCGTGGGACGGGAGAAAAGTCGTCGCATCCGGAGTGCGCGCGTAGAGAAACTACTTCCCCGCGTAGGGATCGGGCACGGGCTGAGCGCTGTCGATCCATGCGGTGTAAATCATGTCGCGCAACATGCTGGCTCCGGCGGCCAGGCGCGCTGCGGTAAAATCGCGTGATTCCTGCGTCCCCGCGCCTATAAACCCACCAGCCTTATCCAATTGATAGACCTTCTCGACGTATGTGGCAGTGTGACGCAGGTAGGCGAGGTAGGTGTCGAACATGTCTCCCTGAATGACTGTGGGCGGAGTCATTTTAGCTTTGATGTCGGGGGGGCGGATGTTGGCCGCGACAAATGGTCCCTCAAAAATGTGGTGAATCTGATGGCCGGTGGTGTAGCCGTTCGGATTGGGTCCCGTCCATCCGTTGTACTGCACGGTGACGTGGAGTGGCTGCGAGCCGTCGCCGACGTAGTGGCCAAGCCAGCCGGCGTAGAAGATGATCGCCGCCTCGACAGGTTTGGTGTCCTGACCGGCTGCCGCCAGAGTCCGGTACTGGCGCATGGCAGCTTTGAGCCGTTCCCACACTTCATCTGTCTCCCAGGGCTGCAGGCCAATCTTTTCCGGCCGCTGGCCGGCGGCAAAGACCATGGCTTCGAAGTCGAGGCGCTTGTGGGGCAGCAGGCCGAGGGCATCGGCCAGTTCAAGGTCGATGAAGTGCTCCGGCGCCTGGGCGGCATTGAGCTCGGGTTCAGCGGGCGAGCGCCAGCGGTCGGGTTCGGGGCCCAGGTACTCGATCTCGTCGATGGCCGCCGGAGTTTGCAGAAACGCGGGCACATCGGCGGGCAGCGTGGAAGCAGCAAGCCGATTGATCATGCGATGGCCGTCGCTCTCCCATGCGTGAGCGGCCGGCCCGGTGACCATGAGACAAAATGAGCCAACAGCGGGCACGGCGAATCGTAGCGAGCGGGCTGCAAAGGATGGATGAAACATGCAGCCAGTATAAGGCGCGGCTTGCCGGATCCATGGAGGACGGCGCAGTGGAAGCGCATTCCACGGTGCGGCGCCGAGAGGACGAGCTTAGGCGGAGGCGGTTACTGGAGCGTTTCGCCTGAGCCAGCGACGGGTGGAATTGTCTAGAGAGTCTGAAATCAAACGAATATACTACGTGCACATCGCGTTGCCTTCCGCGAAAGGTCTCTCTGTGCGGTTGGAGCGCGTGGCGCATAGTCATGTTTCCCGTGGCAAATGGCGCTGATTGGTCAGCGCCCCCGGGTGAAATGAATGGCGGCAGCAGAACTGGCGTCAAGGCTAGGGTTGCGCAGTTTTGAGCCAGGCGTTGGTTGAGGAGAGAGCGCCGATGAGCGAGCGGCCGGAGGCATTGAGCGAGCAAACGCAACCTGCGCCAGCTGAGCAGGGCGCGGTTTCGCAGCTTTGGCTGATTCTGCCCTTTTCCATCGTAGCAATTTCAGTCGGAGCCGCACTGGCTCGACTATTTCCCCATTTCCGATGGGAATCGCTGCCGGTGGTGGCGGCCGTCGTGGCCACCGCTCTGTTTGCGCTGCTGTTGAATCGGCGGCTCCGCGCCGGAGCCGCTCAGGATTCGGAGCCAATCGCCGAAGGACTGAGGGAACTGCTGGACTCGGCCGGCCCGGCGGTGGTGGCGCTGGATCTTAGCGGCAGGCTAATTTATTGCAATCCCGCGACCGAACGCGTGCTGGGCTACCGCGCAGCCGAGCTGTTGGAACGGTGGGGCAGCGTGGAGCTTCTTGCGCCCGGCGAGGCGGAGCGGCTGGTGGCCGAGATGCAGAAGCTGTGCCGCGTGGAACGGCCGGCGGAGGCCACGCGGGCCGGGCTGATGGCGGCGTACTTGCAATGCGTGCGCATGCTGCCACCGAGCACGGTTCCGAGCTTCGACGCCAAGGTGCGCCGCAAAGACGGCGTGCAGATCCCCGTGATGCTGCACATCTCGGCGCTGCGCGACGCGGTAGGCGAGCTGACGGGGATGGTTGCCGTGGCTGTGGATCAAAGCGACAACATGAATCGCGAGCAGGCGCAGCGCGAGTCGCAGGAGCGGTACCGCGACCTTTTTGAGCACTCCACCGAAATGATCGCGACGCTGAGTCCCTCGGGACAGTTTCTCTACGCCAATCCGGCGTGGAAGCGGTGCCTTGGAGTGGAACAGACGGCGCTGCTGGATTTGCGTTCCTTTGAAGAGCTGTTCTCAGAAGGCGTCAGGAACGAGGTGGCAGCGCTTTTCCGCCGCGCGCTGGATGGCGAGATTGTGGAGCGTATTCCACTGCGCCACCACACGCTGGACGGGCGCGTGCTGGAACTGGAATTGAGCCTGAGCCGGCGTCAGAAGACGGGCATTCCTTTGGCGGTGCGTTGCCTGATGCGCGACGTGACGCAGCAGAAGCAGCGCGAGAACCGGCTGGCGCTGCAACTGGCAGTGAGCCAGATCGTGGGAGAAAACACATCGGGCGAAACTGCGGGCATGCGAATTCTGGAGGCGCTGTGCATCTCGCAGGGATGGGATGTGGCCATCGAATGGGTGGTTGGCGCAGAGCAGAAGCATCTGGAATTTGGAACGGCATGGGGAGTGCCCGGCCGCCATGCGGAGGCGCTAATTCAGGGCAGTATGGGCCTGACGCTGACGGGGACAAGCGAGTTGCCGGAACGTGCCTGGACCGAGGGACGGACGGTGTGGGCAACCGACCTCGAGGACTCGCCCGCATCCGGGCGCGTGATAGCGGCGCTGAAACAGGAGATGGTCTCGGGCTGGGCAGTGCCGGTGCGCGCCGGCAGCAAGGTGCTCGCGGTGCTGGAATTCTATTGTTCCTTCCGGCTGCGCGAGGATCGCGAGGCCATGGCTGCGATCGAAACGGCGGCGGCTTCACTGGGGCAATTGCTGGCGCGGACGCAGGAACGCGGGCGGGCGGAGGAACTGAGCCGCCAACAGGAAGTCTTGCTGGATGCTGTGGCAGAAGGGATCTGCGGGCTTGACCGCCAGGGAAAGGTGACCTTTGCCAATCCCGCGTCCGGGCGGCTGCTGGGCGCGCCTGTCGATGCCCTGATTGGCAAGCCGGTGCATGAGCTGCTGCATGGCGCCGCGGGGACAGATCGCGCATGCAGTGAGAAATGCCCGCTGCGCAGTGCGGCAACACAATCCACCGCAACCAGCGGCGAAGAGAACATCTTCCGCGCCGACGGCACCTTCTTCCCTGCCGAGTATGCTCTCACTCCCATCCGCGCGCACGGCCGTGTTTCGGGCTCGGTGCTGAGCTTCCGCGACATAAGCCAGCGCTATGCCCTCGACCGGATGAAGGATGAGTTCATCTCCACGGTGAGCCACGAGCTGCGCACGCCGCTCACCTCCATCCGCGGAGCGCTGGGGTTGCTCAGCTCGGGCATTCTCGG
>JBEKAJ010000239.1:0-5704 GCA_050018295.1 Occallatibacter sp.
ACCAGCTCTTCGAGCAGCTTGGGGTGGCTCTCGTTCAACGCGTCAAGCAGCCGCTTGATCTCCGCCCGGCCCAGCAGTTCCCAAGCATGCTGGCGAACCAGCTCGCCCAGATGCGTCGTGATCACGGTGACCGCGTCCACCACCGAGTAGCCCGCGGCGATCGCCTGCTCCTCCAGCGCGGGCGCGATCCAGATGGCAGGAACTCCGAAGGCCGGCTCGCGCGTCTCCCTGCCCGTCAGCGGTCGCCTGCCCGGTTCGCCCGAGACGGCCAGCAAATGCGGGCCCTCGGTTTGCCAGCGCCCTATCTCGATGCCGCGCAGCGAGACTACATACTCCCTTGGCTTCAGCCGCAGATTGTCCGAGATGTGCACCGGCGGTACCAGAAAGCCCATTTCAGATGAGAGATGACGCCGTAGCGCTCGTACGCGGCTCAGCAGTTGCCCGCCCTGCTTCTCGTCGACCAGCGGAATCAGTTGAAAACCGATCTCGAGCGTCAAATCTTCGAGCCGCATCAGCACTGCCAGGTCGGAGCCGTGCGCGCTCTCGGCCTTCTTCTTCTCGCTGGCCGGGAATTCGGCCGGAAGCGCGGCGGGCGCGGCAGCCGCCATGCGCTTTCCACCCCAAAAGAGCACTGCGGCTACGGCCAGGAAGGCGAACTTCGGCAATCCCGGAATCAGGCACATGCAGGCCGAGACCGCGCTCGCCATATAGAGCGTGGCCGGCCGCGCCAGCAACTGCTGCCGGATCTCGCCGCCCAACATGCCCGCGGAATTCGCGCGCGTCAGCGTAATCCCGCCCGCCACCGAAACCAGCAGTGAGGGAATGATCGTGACCAGGCCGTCGCCGACGGTGAGCATGGTGTAGGTGCGCGCCGCCTCGCCGAGCTCGATTCCCTGCTGCAAAGTCCCGATCAGCAGTCCGGCCACAATGTTGATCGCCGTAATCAGAATCGTGGCCAGCGCATCGCGCTGATTGAAGCGCGCCGCGCCGTCCATGGCACCGTAAAACTCCGCCTCCCGCGCGATGGCCTGGCGGCGCCTGCGCGCCTCGGCCTCGTCGATCAGCCCCGCGTTCATGTCGGCGTCGATCGCCATCTGCTTGCCCGGCAGCGCGTCCAGGGTGAATCGCGCCGTGACCTCAGCCGTGCGCACGGCGCCATGCGAGACGACCAGAAACTGGATCGCGACCAGGGCCAGAAACAGCACGAAGCCGACGACATAATTCCCGCCCACCACGAACTGCCCGAAGGCCTCGATCACCTTGCCCGCGGCCGCGGTTCCCTCCTGGCCGTGGAGCAGAATCCGGCGCGTGGACGCGATGTTGAGCGAAAGCCGGAAGAGCGTCAGCAGCAACAAGAGCGTCGGGAATACCGACAGCTCGACGGCGCGCCGAATCTGCACCGCGGAGAGAAAGACAATGATCGAGCAGGCCATCGAGATCGCCAGCAGCAGGTCCAGCACCGGAGCTGGAACCGGAACCAGCATCACGAAGATCACGCTGATCGCGGCCATCGGCAGCAGGTAGTCGCGCAGGCTGTGCAAGAGCGAAGACTTGGCCGGCAACGATCCCGCGGCAAGTGCCGTCGTACTCATTGCGGGCCTCCCCCAAAACCTGGATGCGCGGAGCGCGCATTTCTCCACTTCCGCGCCTGGGCCTGCGCCTGGCCGCGTGCGGCGGCCTCACGCATCTGCCGCTCGCGTAGTTCCGCCTCCACGCGCTGCCGGTAGAGGTAGGCCAGAATCGCGGCCACTGCCGCATAGAGCTCTACGGGAATCGCCTGTCCGACCTCGACCGTGCGGTAAAGCGAGCGAGCCAGCGGCGGATTCTCGACAATGGGCACGCCTGCCCAGCGCGCCTCGGCCTTGATTTCCTCGGCCAGAAGATTTCGCCCCTTGGCCAGAACCTTCGGCGCTTCCATGGTCACGAAGTCGAAGCCCAGGGCCACGGCGTAATGCGTGGGGTTGGTCAGCACCACGGCCGCACGCGAAACGTCGGCCTTCACGCGGCGGCGGCGCATCTGGCGCTGCAGGTTGCGAATGCGGCTTCTGATCTGCGGGCTGCCCTCGGTCTCCTTGTACTCGTCGCGCAGGTCCTGCCGGCTCATTCGCAGCCGCGACTCCCGGCTTTGCCACTCCACCATGTAGTCGATCGCCGACCAGCCGAAGAGCAGCCACGCCGCGGCCAGCATCAGTCCGTAAACGTCTTTACCCAACAGTTCCAGTCGCTCGGTCGAAAACGGCGGAATGCTCAACTGATGCGCCATACGCTCAACGGCGAAGACGGCGAGAAAGCTTGCCGGGATCAGCGACTTTCCGAGGCGCGAAGCGGCGCGCAGCGAGAACAGGTTCTTGAGATTTGCGATAGGGTTGATGCGGTCCGGCTTGAAAGCGATGGCGCTCCCGTGAACCGTCACGCCGCCGGTCTGCGCGATCCCGGCTCCCAGCGCGGCCGCGGCCACTGCCGCCATCACCAGCGCAGGGAGTCCGAGAACCGCAAGAATCAGTCGCCGCACCGCCACCAGCGTCAGCGCGATCGTTGCCGGCTCCCAACGTTCCGGCATGCCGAGACGAAGGAACCCCTGGAACGCCTCCTGCCACGATTCGATCGTGCGGCCGCCCAACATGCCCAATACGATCACTCCGGCCAGAGTTCCCGCCGCGGCCGTCAGCTCGCGGCTGTGCAGGATGTCGCCTTCCCTGCGCGCCTTCTCGCGGCGGTGCTGCGTGGCCTGTTCGGTGCGCTCGCCGGCCATCGTCTAGCCTCCGAATCCGTGCGCCGCACCCGGCGCCGCAATCAGCCGTTCAGCCATGTCGAGCAGGCTCGCGAAGCGCGCCTCAATAAAGCGCGGCCAGAGGGCCAGCGAACTCGCGAGAATCACGAAGCCCGTTAGCGTCTTCATGGGCACGGTCAGCGACATCACCGGCAGTTGCGGGCTGAGCTTGCCCACCAGCGCCACGGCGATCTCAACCAGCATGGTGCAGGCCAGAACCGGTGCCGCGAGTTCCAGCGCGGCCAGAAATATTCCTCCCGCGGCGCGCACAATGGCCAGTGCCGTCAGCGGAGCCAAAGCGTAGGTCCCGAGCGGCACTATGCGAAAACTGCGCACGACCGACGCGAGCAGAATCCGGTCGAGACCCGCCGTGATCAAAACCAGCGTGCCCAACAGTTGAAACAAATCGCCCAACAGCGGCGTCTGAATCGCCGACTCCGGGTCCAGCAGGTTCACCAGCGAGAAACTGAACTGTAAGCCCGCGATCTGGCCGGCAAAGATGAGCATCTCGCTCAGGAGAGTCAACGAAAGCCCGTAGACCAGACCCACAGCAAGCTCGCCGATGATCGCCGAAAAGCTGAGCGTGACCTCGGCGTTAGGAAGCGTCGCAACCAGAGGCGCCACGAGCCACGCCACCGCGCCGACAAACACGGCTTTCGCGCGCATGGGCAACGCCGTCGACGAGAAGAACGGAGCGAAGGTCACCATGCCGCTCACCCGCACCAGGGCCAGCGTCATTGCACTCAGAAAGTTGCCCCACTCGCTCATTTCAGCCCTTAGCTCTCATCCCAGGTAGCGGTGAAAGTCGCCCAGCAGCAGCCGCGTGTACGCCGCCATTCGCTCCAGGAACCACGGCATTCCGGCCAGCAGAATCAGCGCAATCGCCGCCAGCCGCGGCACCGTGGTCAGCGATTGGTCCTGGAGGCTGGTCAGTGTCTGCACCAGGCTCAGCACAAAACTCAGCGCCGCCGCCGCTATCAGCAGCGGCGCGGCCAGAACGATGGCCTCCCGCATCAGCTGGCGCATCAGCTCGGCAACCAGGTCGGGCGTCATCAGTGTCCTTTCAAAAACTCTTCAGCAACGAGTTGGCCAGCAGATTCCATCCGTCCACCATCACGAAGAGCAGAATCTTCAAGGGCGTCGACACCACCACCGGCGGCAACTGGAACATGCCGATCGAAGTCGTGATCGCGGCCGTCACCATGTCAATCAGTAGGAAGGGCAGAAACAGCACTGCGCCGATGGCAAAGCCGGCCTTCAGCTCCGACAGAATGTAAGCCGGCGCCACCACGCGCATGGGCAGATCGTCGGGCGTGTTGGGCCGCGGAATTTCGCCCGCAGCCGTGAATAGAGCCAGATCTTTTTCGCGGGCGTACCTGAGCAGAAAATGCTTCACCGGCTGCGTGCCGCGATCGATCGCTTCCATTCCCGTGATCTCACCGGCGCGGTAGGGCTCCACGGCCTGCTGGTCGACCTGGTTCAGGACCGGCGTCATCAGGAACCAGGTCATCATCAGCGCCAGTCCCATCAGCGTGGGATTCGAAGGCGCTGTCTGCGTGCCCAGCGCCTGGCGCAGAAAATGAAACACCACCAGGAGCCGCACCAGCGGAGTCATGCACATCAGGATCGCGGGCAACAGCGTGATCAGCGTCAGAACAAAGAGAATCGTCCACGGCGTCGAATCCGAGGGATGAAGCTTGGCATTCAAATCGGGAAGCAGCGGCACACTCGCCGGAGCTGCCGCGGCCAACGAAGTCGCCCAGCCCATCCAAGCCGTCACCATGAGACCCCCGGCCGCCTTCGCTCGGCCGCCCTGCGCCTCGCCCCAATTCCGCCCGCGCGCACTCGCGCTCCCGGGCCCATTCCATGTTTTTCATCGAGCGGATAGAATGCCGGGCCGCCCTCGGCCGACGTCGCCACCAGAATCCGCCGCCCTTCGGCCTCGACCAGCGCCAGCGACTGTCGCGGCGCCAGCGCGATCCGTTCGAGAAGCGCCAGGCGCCGCTCGGCGCGCGGCCTCGGGCTAATCTTCGCCATCAACCACCGCGCGAGTCCGCCTAAACCGTCCGCCTCTCGGCTCTCCTGGTTCACCATGCCGCCTCTTTTGCTTAGGCTGCTCACGCCAGCCGCGTCACGCGCACCGCTAACTTCGTGTCCAGAACCTCGAACTCGCTCCACGCCAGTTGCACGTCTCCGGCGGCCAGCGGCAAGTCAATCCCGTGGTTCCACTGCGACTCGATCAGCGCTCCTGGCGCCAGCGCCAGCAGATGGCGCACGCGAAACTCACGCACCGGCACAACCACATCCACCTCTACCGGCAGTCGCGCTACCAATGGCCCGAACCCGGGCCCGCTCTCCTCTTCCTCGGGCTGCCGTGGCGACGGAACCAGCGCTTGCCCCGGGTTTGCCCCAGCCGCATCTGCCGATGGAGCTGCTCCATGCACGGTCTCGCGCACGGTCTCGCCCAGCGGCGCCGGCAAGGGATGCGCCGCCGCCGCAACTGGACGCGCTCCCGCCGCCACCGCTCGTCCTCCCGCCGGAACTGAATGCGCGGACGCCATCTCGCAGAAAGTCCTGCACAAAAAGGTCCAGAGGAGAGTTGGAGAGATTGGAACGGCTTAAGAAATGCGCGCAGACCCCGCAGCCACACGCCTCCGCCACTCCATTCAACTCACTTCGCTGCTACACTTGAAGCTGGAAAGACTTTGCGGCTTCTCATCCTCCGGGAATCGGGGTCGGCCGCCTTCCGAGGTCGAAAACCATGCCTGAATCCACTGAAAACAAGAGTTTCACCGGAACCGGCCTTCGCCTCAAGGTCGGCCTCGCCGAGATGCTCAAGGGCGGCGTCATCATGGATGTCATGTCCGTCGAGCAGGCGCGCATCGCCGAAGAATCCGGCGCCACCTCCGTCATGGCACTCGAGCGCGTCCCCGC
>JBEKAJ010000240.1:0-5699 GCA_050018295.1 Occallatibacter sp.
TTTCCAGGAAGGCGATCGAGTCTCCTCCGAGACCCAGTAGCAGCCGTCGCCGCCCTCCCGCGCCCGCCGCTCTCCCTTGCGGCGGGCATTCTCTTGCGCGCCTTCGTGTTGCGCATCCGCACACCATAACCCGAAAGTCCTCTTGCGAAAAAGCCGCGCCTCAGTGGATGATTCTCTTTAGTACCCTGCAACACGGTTCCCGACCCCGATCTTCAAGGAGAGGCTTTCATGCGCAAGGTCGTTTGCGCGGTTCTGTTCCTGGTGTTTTGCCCATTCCTCATTGCCCAGCAGGCGCTGAACAACGACTCCGTCATCAAGATGGTCAAGGCTCAGCTCTCCGACGACGTCATCGTCGCCACCATCAATGCCTCATCCGGCGCTTACGACACCTCGCCCGACGGTCTGATCGCGCTCAAGCAGGCCGGCGTCAGCGACAAGGCCATCGCGGCCATCGTCGCCAAGTCGACTGCCTCCGCGCCCGACTCCGCCGCTCCTTCGGCTCCCGCCCCCCCTGAACCCGCTGCTCCGCTTCCTCCCGGTGTCGAAAAAATCGGCGCTTACTACAAAGACAGCGGCGGCAATTGGCAGCCATTGCCCTCTGAGGTCGTCATCTTTCAGTCAGGCGGAATGGTCAAGCACGTCGCCTCGGCCGGTCTCATGAAAGAAGACCTGAACGGCCTCGTTGGAGGCATGCGTAGCCGGCTCGTCGTCAGTACACCCGTTACTTTCATCCTCCACGTCCCGCAGGGACGCACAGCCAACGATTACGAGCTCGTTCGCCTTCACATCGTCGGCAACAATCGCCAGTTCCAATCCGTCGCCGGCGGACTCATTCATGAATCTTCCAGCTCGCTTCGGGACGAGATTGATTTCTCGAGCAAGCAAATCGGCCCATCTGCCTACGAGATCGTCCTCGGTTCGGAGATCGGCGAGGGCGAGTTCGGTTTTCTTGAGCCGCAGGACACGGCCTCGTCAAAGACCCCTTCAAGCTCCGGCCAGATCTTCACCTTCGCTGTCGTCAACTAGCCAAGCTCTGCAACCACCCGCGTGCCGCGTCCCCTTTTTCCCAATGGGGTCGCGAGCATTCGTGCCCGCTTTCGCTCCTCGGGCCGCAATCCATCAATCTCTTGCGTGAATCTGAGTTTCGGTACATGATTCAGGTGCTTCCCTTGAGTCGATTTTGTCGTTTTGAAAGACAAGGAGAAGCTATATGCGTAAGTACATTCTTTCGCTCTTATCTCTGGTAGTTTGCTCTCTGCTTTCAGCTCAACAAGCGCCCGCCACTGCAAATTCCGCGCCTGAATCTCCAGCCCAAGCAGCAGCGACTCCAACGGGACCACCGCAGCCGCACACTCTTCTTGATGGAACACCCGTGAAGCTGCGTCTCAGCCAGACGATCTCCTCGGCAGACGCCAAGGTTGGCCAGGAAATCCCCTTCGAAGTTGTGGAAGAGGTCAAGGTCGACGACGTCGTTGTACTCCCCAAGGGCGCTACGGCAATTGGAACCGTCACCGAGTGCAACGCCAAGAAAAGCATGGGCAGGGCCGGCAAGCTGAACCTCAACATCAGCTATGCGCGCCTTGCCGACCAGGAAAAGGTCGCGCTGCGAGCGACCCAAGACAACAAAGGCGGCGGCCACGTCGGCGCAATGACCGGGGCCATGGTCGCGACCTCGATCGTCTTCTTTCCTGCCGCGCCGCTGTTTCTCTTCATGAAGGGTAAAGACATCACCATCCCGCAAGGGACCGAGGTCACCGCTTTCGTCGAAGGCGACATGCACCTCAACATGGCCAACTTCGGGGTAGCGCCAGCCCCCGTTGCACCGCCCCCGCCCGCCGTCACGGAGGCCTCACTCGTCATCGATTCCTCCCCGCCCGGCGCGGACATCGAGATCGACGGCGCATTCGTCGGCAACACACCCTCCACCGTCCCCGTCGCGCCTGGAAGCCACGAGATTGCGGTCAAGAAGAAAGGATTCGCGGATTGGACTCGCAAATTGAATGTCACTGGCGGCAGCGTTCATCTCAGCGCTGACCTGGATCCTGCATCGGCGCCCATACAGGCCCCTACCGCGGCGCCTCCGCCAACAGTTCCTTCGACCACTCCGGCTCCTGCTCAAGCGCCTCCGCCCCCACCGCAGACCTAAGGTGTTACGCTCATTCCTGACGGCTTTCTTGAGCCTCGCGAATGAGCCGACGCACCCGTAGAACGCTTCTCATCGTCGCCGCGGTCCTGCTTTTGCTGGCCGTTGCCATCTTTCTGCGCTCCAAGGCCCCGCCCGAGGCCGCGCGCCTGCTCCCTGAATCCGACGGCATCGTCTACTTCAACCTCAAGGCCATCCGTACCCTTTCCCACAAGGATTTCAAGCCGCCCAACCGGGTCCCCGAGTACCAGCAATTCATTGACGCTATCGGCATCGATCCCGAGCGCGACCTCGATCAGGTGGCCATCGCCCTGCACCGCATGCCCGATCCCAATGGCCCCAACGGCCCCGTCGCTTACTCCATGGTCCTCGTCGGCAAAATCACCGGCCAGAAGCTGAACGCGTGGCTCGATTCTCATGCCACCTCGCGCGAAACCTACGTCGGCCACACCATCTACAGCATCACCTCCCAGGACCGCACCGTCCGCGTTGCGCAAATCGGCTATGACATGGTCGCCGTCTCCAACACTCCCACCACCGAGCAGATCCACTCCATGCTCGACCGCCATCGCGCCGCCGCGCTGCCCTTTGCCGGCTCCTCGCTCCTCGAGCGCCACTTCCACGACGTGCCTCTGCTCTCCCTCGCCTGGGGTGTCGGCCAAATCGGCCTTCCCTTCTCTGAGAGCGGCTCCATTCACGTGTTCGGCCTCGCCCTGCCGCTCGAACCCGACTCCACCATCATCGCCAGCGTCGCGCCCGCACTTCCCGTTCCCGGCTCCATCGGCGCGCTGCGCTTCAAGGTCGAGGAGATCGCTCCCAGCCAGGACAAAGCCGCCAGCCAGGCCGCCGACCTCGCCACCCTCGTCACTCTCACCCGCGGCCTCGCCCAGCCCCTCGGCGAATCGCCCGCCAACGACGCCTTCAAGGAACTCCTCAACAACGCCGAAGTTGCGCAGCACGGCGAGCGCGTCATCGTCACCGCCACCCTCCCCGCCAGTTCCCTCAGCGGTCTGTAGCCCGTCGATCGGACATTCCACAACAAACGCGAGCTTCATTCCCTCAAGGCCGCTTTTCGCTGACTTGCCGACCTGCCAGGCCCGCTCATCCTGTTAGCTCCGCGTTGTAATATGGGACCTGCCTGGAGACCTATGCAGAAGCGCTCGTTAATTCCTTGCTCCTCTCTTCTATTTGTCGCCGTCTTCGCAACCGCTCTCGGACCCGCTGTTGCCGTCGCCCAGAACTCCGCCCCGGACGCCGCTGCTCAGCAAACCGATCGGCCCTGGATGAATCCCCAGCTCTCGCCGGAAGAACGCGCCGAGCTTGTCCTCAAACAGCTCACGCTCGACGAGAAGATCGCCCTGCTGCATGGGAATGGAATGGCTCACGATGCCAATTGGCAGGCGCCGCTTACGCCACTCTCCAACGGCGGCGCGGGTTACGTCGAGGGCGTGAAGCGCCTCGGCATTCCCTCGCTCGTCATCTCCGATGCGGCCTACGGAGTCCGCGATAGCGGCGCCAACGGACGATACTCGACCGCAATGCCATCCAGCCTGGGAGCCGCGTCAAGCTGGGACGCGGAATCCGCTTGCGAATACGGCGCTCTGATTGGCCGCGAGCTTCGCGCTCAGGGTTTCAACATGACTCTGGGTGGTGGAGTTGACCTCGCTCGTGAGCCCAGAGACGGCCGCACCTTTGAGTACGGCGGCGAGGACCCGCTGCTCGCCGGAACAATCGTCGGCAATCTGATGAAGTGTGAACAGGCCCAGCATGTGGTTGGCGACATCAAGCACTACGCCATGAACGACCAGGAAACAGGCCGCAACTTCGTCAATGCAATCATTTCCAAACGCGGCATGCAGGAGTCGGATCTGCTCGCGTTTCATATCGCCATCTCCATCGCCAATCCCGGCGCGATCATGTGCTCCTATAACCGGATCGACGGCGACTACGCCTGCGAGAACTCCTACACCCTGCGCGATGTGCTCAAGAATGATTGGGGCTTCAAAGGCTTCGTTGTCTCCGATTGGGGCGGGACTCACTCGACGGAGAAGGCATCCGCAGCCGGGCTTGACCAGGAGGAGCCCATGTCGAACTTCTTCGGCGCGAAGCTGCGAGAAGCCGTCGATGCCGGGCGCGTCCCTCTCTCTGAAATTGACGACCATGTGCGCCGAGTTCTTTATGCGGAGTTTCTGTCGGGAATCGTCGACGATCCGCCGCAAAAAAGCGTGGTCGATGTTGAAAAGGGATTCGAAATTGCGCAGCGCGTGGAGGAGAACAGCATCGTTCTCCTCAAGAATCGCGGAGCGGTGCTGCCGATCGTTCCGGCCCGTATCCACAGCATCGCCATCATCGGCGGACACGCTGACGCCGGCATGATCTCTGGCGGAGGATCGGCGCAGGTTGACCCGCCTGGCGGCAACGCCATCTTGGCCCCCGGCAAAGGTGCAACACGCTGGCAAAACCACATCTGGTTCCCCACGTCTCCGCTCTTGGCCCTGCGCGCGAAACTGCCGCATACAAAGATTGACTTCGATCCCGGAACGGATCCGGATTCCGCCGCGAAGCTCGCCCGGAGTTCCGATCTTGCCATCGTCTTTGCGTATCAGTGGGAGTCCGAGGGCATGGACCTCCCGAATCTGTCGCTCCCCGACAATCAGGACGCATTGATCGCGCAGGTTGCAGCGGCCAACCCTCACACCATCGTCGTGCTCGAAACCGGAAGCGCCGTGACCATGCCGTGGATCGACAAGGTCGCCGGCGTCGTCGAAGCCTGGTACGCCGGCAGCTCAGGACACAAGGCTCTCGCAAACGTGCTCGCGGGCGACGTCAATCCATCCGGCAAGCTCGCCATCACCTTCCCCCAGAACGAGCAGGACCTTCCCCATGCGGTCATTCCGCCACCGCCGCCGCATCTTCGAGGGCAAGGAGCAGCACCGGTCAATGCAGGCGCTCCGCCTTCGAACTACGCCGTTCACTATGACGAAGGCGCCGAAGTTGGCTACAAATGGTTTCAAGCCCAGCACAAGACGCCGCTGTTTCCCTTCGGCTTCGGCTTGTCCTACACCACCTTCGCCTATTCGGCTCTCAGCATCGATTCAGCGGCAAAAACCGTGCGTTTCACCGTCCGCAATACCGGCATAAGGACAGGCACTGAAATCGCGGAAGTCTACGCAGCCCTCCCCAAAGGCGCGGACGAATCCACCGACGAATCCTTTGAGCGCCTCGCTGGGTTCGCGCGCATCACACTCGATCCCGGCAAATCGCAGATCATTACAATTTCAATCGATCCGCGAGTCTTGCAGACTTTCGACGAATCGGCTAGCCGCTGGAACCTCGCGCCGGGCGATTACGGAGTATTCGTCGGTCCATCTTCGGATCATCTGCCTCTTTCCGGATCGCTTGAGGTTCGCTGAATACTTTTTTGCGTTTTCAGAGGTTGCTTCTTCTCTCGCATCGGAACTGGATTGTGAGACTGTGAGACTGTGAAACTGTGGCTGTAAGTGGTTGATTCTGCTCGCTCCACAGTTTCACAGTTTCACAGTTTCACAAAACGGCA
>JBEKAJ010000241.1:0-5644 GCA_050018295.1 Occallatibacter sp.
AGCACATTCGATGATTACGGATTTTCTGACCCGTTTGTAGAGTCAGGCGCGCGCCACGCCCCAGCTCGCCTCAGCGGGCGAAAGAAACTTGACTTCCGCCGTTGTCGGTTGGAGATGTCAAGAACGCCTTCCGAACCGCCTTTACCCGAGCAAACCCGAGCCCGCTTTAGCGGGCGAAATACGCTTGTCCCAGGCGCAAGCCTGGGGTCAGGCGCGCACAACACCCAAAGCCCGCTTTAGCGGGCGAAAGAAATTCTCCCAGTCGCAAATCCGGGGTCCTTGTCGCCGCCGCTACTGATGTCAAGCCCCCGCAGCACGAAATCCGATCGCTCACCACTCCCTAAGCCGTTCTTTTTCTGATCCCTGACCCCTGATCTCTGATCTCCATCAAGTTTGCCGATAATTTCCGGCGTTTGTTGCACAATGGTTCCATGATTGGCAAGCAGACAAGAACGGCCTCCGCACCCCCATCCCTCGTCGAAAGGTCAGCTATGTCCCCAGTCCGTACCGTCCCAGTTCTTACCCACCCCCCCTACCTGTTTTGTGAAACTGTGAAACTGTGAAACTGTGGAACCTTTGGAATCAGAGCTTTACAGCCATTCACTCCACAGTTTCACAGAAACTGTGAAACTGTGTAAACCGCAAAAAAAGGCCGTGAAACAAGATCCAAATCACTTAAAAGGAAAAGGATAGCGGAGAATTGATCGCTGAAAAACCGATTGCTGAAAATCGCCAAAAACAACCGATTTCTGAAAATCGCTGAAAATTGGTCGCTGTGGGCTTGCTGACCCGCTGACTCGTTGCTTCAGCGTGCCGCTACGCTTTGGCCACTTCCACGAGCGTTGAATAGAACGTCGCGCCGCCGCCAATGTCGGTGAGCCTTTCACTTGTGAGAACGTTGACGTTCGCGCCGTCCGGATGCAGCTTCGCCCAGTCAAGCCGCGCCGCCACGACGCCGGCCGGAAGGCTCGCGTTCAGCATCGCCGTCAGCTCCAGCGAGCCGCGATCGTTGAACACGCGCACGCGCTCGCCGTCGGCAACGCCGCGCCGCTGCGCGTCGGCCGGGTGGATTTCGATCCGCTGGCTGGTCCGCGCTTCCATCTTGCGGTGGCCTGGGAGATTGGCGAAGGTCGAGTTCATGTAGTTGTCGCTCTTGCGGCCCAGCAGTTCGAGCGGATACTTTTTCGCCGCGTCGCTCCATCGCGACTCGGCCGGCGGAATGAATGCCGGAAGACCGTCGGCCCCCGCGGCAGCCAGCGTCTCCGAAAAGAATTCGATCTTGCCGGAGGGCGTTGGCACCGCGCCGGAAGTATACGGCAGAAACGGCCGGTTCACGGGATCGGAATGAAACGCGAGTGCAACGTGCCCTTCGCGCTCCAGGTCCTCGAATGTAATGTGCTCCATGTTCGCGTTCCGCGAGTGGCCGTCCGCGCCGATCGAAAGCGCCTGCCGGATCATCTCCTCCGGCGTGTCGCGGAAGCAGGCCTCGGCGAATCCCATGCGCTGCGCAAGCTGTCCGAAGAGCCACACGTTCGGCCGCGCTTCGCCGGGCGGATCGATGGCCTTCTTCGAAAGCTGCACAAAGTAATGGCCGTATGCGCCCTGCACGTCCGTGTGTTCCAGAAACGTCGTCGCGGGAAGAACAAAGTCGGCGTAGTCGGTGGTGTCGGTAAAGAACTGCTCATGAATGACGGTAAAAAGATCGTCCCGCGCCATGCCGCGGCAAACAGCGTTGTGATTTGGAGCTACCGCAGCGGGATTCGAATTATAGACAAACAGCGCGCGAACCGGAGGACCGTCTTCGGCGTGCGAGCCAAGCTCCGTGAGCGCGTGGCCCAGTTGGCTCATGTTGACGACACGTGCAAGACGACCCAACGGTGAGGCCAGCGCCAGATCGGGCCGTTCGAGAGCCTGTTTGTTCCACTGAAAGGCGCCGGAGGTCGAAAGCTGTCCGCCGCCGCCGCGAAACTTCCACGCGCCGGTGAGCGCCGGCAGCATCGCGATGGCGCGCACCGCCGTGCCGCCGTTCTCGCATCGCTGCACGCCGTAGTTCAGGCGCAGCATCGCTGGACGCGTCGTAGCGTACTCGCGCGCGAGCTGCTCCACCTCGGCTGCAGTCATGCCGGTCCACTCCGCCACGCGCTCCGGCGTGTACTCGCGCACGCGCTCGGTCAGCCGCTCGAAGCCATGGGTCATTTCCGCAATGTATGCGTGGTCTTCGAGGCCCTCGTTCAGAATCACGCGCATCATGCCCAGCGCAAGCGCTGCGTCGGTCCCGGGACGAATGGCGATGTGCCAGTCGGCTACGGCTGCGGTGCGCGTGCGATAAGGATCGATCACGATCAGCCGCGCTCCGTTGCGCCGCGCCTCCTCAACAAATGGCCACAGGTGAATGTTGTTGCCGTGGATGTTCGCGCCCCACGCCAGGATGAGCCTCGCCAACCACACATCTTCGGTGGGCGTGCCGAATTTCTTGCCGTAGACCAGATTCCACGCCTGCCCGCCGGCCTCGGAGCAAATCGTGCGGTCGAGTTGGCTTGCGCCAAGGCGATGAAAGAAGCGGCGATCCATCGATCCGTAGCCAAGCACGCCGATGGTTCCGGCGTAGCTGTAGGGCAGGATCGACTCGGGTCCGTACCGATCGCTGATCCCTTTGAGCCGCGATGCAATTGCGCCGAGCGCTTCGTCCCAGCTCACGCGCTCGAATGCCTCCTGCTCGCGCCCGCGTTGCAATGGCCCTTTCGCCACACCCGGCTTGCGGCGCAGCGGATAGAGAATCCGATCCGGCGCATAAACGCGGTCGAGATACTTGGCCACCTTGCCGCACAGGAAGCCCTGCGTCACCGGCTGCGATAGGTCACCCTCCACCTTCACCGCGCGACCCTCTTCGTTTACCGTGACCAGAACCGCGCACGAGTCCGGGCAATCGTGCGAGCAGACCGTGTGAACGATGCGGAACGGCGCGGAAGCAGCCATGGCGTCATTGTAAGCTGAAGTCGGACTTCGATCGCGTAAGGTCCGTGTACACTGGACACGCCATGGATTGCGTCTTTTGCAAAATTGCCGCCGGAGAGATTCCCGCAACCGCCGTGTTTCAGGATAGGCAAACCTACGCTTTTGCCGACATCCACCCCAAGGCGCCGGTGCACATCCTTATCATTCCGCGCGAGCACATTGGTTCGCTCGCCGAGGCGGGTGCGGAAAAGCGAGCACTGCTCGGTCACCTCATGGGTGTAGCGGGGGAGATCGCTCGGCAAAAAGGCCTGGCCAAGGGCTACCGCGTCGTGTTGAACACGGGCGATGAGGGCGGCCAGACCGTGGACCATCTGCATCTGCACTTGATGGGCGGCCGGCAGATGACCTGGCCGCCAGGCTAACGCCAGCTGTCACGCTTTCGCCACGCAAAACAAAAGGGCACGCCAAAGCGGCGCGCCCTTCTGTTTTTCGGTGACTCATTTATACAGGCTGCTGCGAGACTTCCTCTTCTTCTTCCACCCCGTAGCGGCGGAGAAGAACGGGCAGGCTCTGCGAGAAGGCCGAACGCGGCATCACCGAGTCGCATCCCGCCTCGACGGCCTTCATCTTCAGGTCACCTTGCAGATGATTCAGGAAGCCGATGATGGAAACGGCCTTCTTGAACTTGGACTTGAATTTGGGAATCAGCGTCATGGGCTTGGCGTTCAGGTTGTTCAGGTCGAAGACCAGCAGCGATGGTTTCTCGTTTTCCGGCGCCTCGTAGATGCGCGTGATCGCGTCCTTGTTCTCGCCCTTCACAAACTCCACTTTTACGCCCAGTTTGCGCGCTGTCTCCTGAATCTTGGCCAGGAAAAAGAGATCCTCAATGAAGCAGAAGATGCGTGTGGGTGCGTCTTCACGGATGGGCGCCGGGGGGTGTGCTGCATAAACGTCGGGATAGTACCCGCTACTATGGCCGTTGCCCGCCGTGGGGATCGTGGAGGGTGGGCCGTCGGCGACATTGCCGTTCACCGCGCGATAGCTATGGTCCATGGGACCGACGAATGTGCGCGGACCCTTCTGGCGTCCTCTGCGTTTGCCCTGCGGCGGCCCGCCGATGCTGTTCCCGGGCTGTAACGGGGGAGCCGAGCTCTTCTGGAAGAATTTCTTCTTCTTGCGGCTCTGGTGCTGGTGAACGGGCTTGTGCTGCGCGGGTTGCGGTGGATGCGGCGCCTGCGTGTGCGGCTGCTCCTGCATCGACCCCTGCGGCTGCTGAGGCTGCATCCCGGCCTGTTGGCTGGACTTGTTCTTGCGGCGGCGGCGACGGCGCCGATGCCCGTGCGAATGCACCTGACCGTTGTCAGGAGGTGGCCCCTGTTCAGACTGGGGCTGGGTCGGTTCTGTTGTCATGATGCGTATACTTCCTGGTACTTTGCTTTCTGGTGTATTGAATTGCGCGTTTTATCCCTGGTTGAGCCGTTGCATGACCCTGCACAGGGACTCTCCGGATTCCTCCGGAAAGTGAAGCAGACGAATCCACGAACAGCTCTGTTCCTAAACTGATGCAGACCGTTTTCTACCCTGCGAGGAAGTACAGCGCGCACAGTCTTAAAACCGGCCGCCGTGCCTCAACTTCTGTGGTTCCAACCCATAAGCTTCTTTGAGAATGCGATTGCCGCTTTATCCGTGGGAGCCGTCAATCAACTCCATCCGACCGCCGGACTTTTCCCGGCGCAGCCTCTGCTTTTCTCGGAGAATGCCCTTTCCTATGTGAGCCTTCGCCGCGCACAGCTTGATCGCAATCAGACTGCCGGACGATGATGTGCTTGCTCCGCGGCGAGCTTGCTCTAACCCATGCCTGGGTGGCCTGCGTCAGCCGCTTGATAGGCAACTCCGATACTACAGGGAAGGTCCCCCTCTGGCAAGTGGTGGTTTTGTCAGGAACCGCTTTTGGTAATAAGCCCGGCAAACTCCGGGCGCATCGACACTTGAGCGGCAGATGCCAAACGAAAAAATGAGCCCATACGCACGAAACGCCACTCTCCGGAGTGGCGTTTCAAGAGCGGCGTCGGGGGCCCTGCGCTGGTCACTGGCCTCCCAGCGAGTTGAAGAGCGGTGGCAGTCTCCTCCGCCCCGATTGCAGGCTCCCCGGCTGGCTTATCCCTTTTTAAGGGACCGCTCGTTGGCGGTTGCTCTGCCGGGTACCCGGTGTTCCTGAGACCTGCTGGGCGTTCCTCCAACGGCCTCACATCACTGGCGCTTATGACCTAGCAATCGGTGTTCCGTTCACAACATTGTTTATTTGCAATCACTTATACGAACCGCGTACACCGATTGTCTGGATTCTGGAAGCCAAAAGGCAAAAATTCTTCAAAAAAGCGTAGAGAAGTTCACGCTTACGCCCTTCACCCGACGATCAACGCTGGCACTTGGGACAGTAATGGGTTCCCCGCCCGGCCACCACAACCCTGCGAATCAGCGTTTGGCAGCGGCGGCAAGGCTCGCCGGTGCGCAGGTAAACACAGTGCTCAAGCTGAAAGAAGCCGCGCTCGCCATCGGCATCCACGTAATCAGAGACCGACGAACCGCCCAGTCGAATAGCGTGAGTCAGGATCTCGCGCAATGCAATCCGCAGCCGATCGAACTCGGCGCGGGTGACGCGGTTGGCCCGCCGCCGCGGGCGAATGCC
>JBEKAJ010000242.1:0-5585 GCA_050018295.1 Occallatibacter sp.
GTACTGATCATCGTCTCCGACCACGGCTTCATGAATGTCTCGAAATCCGTCAACCTGATCATTCCGTTTCTTCAGGCGGGCCTGATCAACGCAACCATTGCCCCGGGCAAAGCTCCGGTTGTCACCTCATGGAAAGCGGAGCCGTGGATGGCCGGCGGCATGGCGGCGATCATGCTGCACGATCCCGCTAACCATACGACTGAACAGCAAGTGAAAGCGATGCTCGACGGCCTCGCGGCAGACCCCGCAGACGGTATCGCCGAGATTCTCGATCGCGACGCAATCAAAAAGCGCGGCGGATTTCCCGACGCCGCATTTCTCGTGGTGCTCAAGCCCGGCTACTATACTGCAAACGGACTCAGCGGCAGCCTTGTCAATCCGAATCCCAGCGACCGCGGTTCGCACGGGTTTTCGCCCGGAGATCCCGAGATGCGCGCGTCGTTTTTTGCCGTGGGAGCCGGAATCGCGCGCCATCGCGACCTGGGCTTGGTGGATATGCGGCAGATCGCGCCCACCGTGGCCGGAATCCTGCGCGTGCCCATGCCCACGGCAAAGGCAACGCCGCTCCACGTCGCGCCGTGATATGCTTCCTACCCCACCGTGGCCGCAAAGACAAGGCCGCGCTGTGATGGAGTGCGTTTTGCGCGGGCAAGATCACATCTCCTATAATCCGCTGCCCTCATTCGATTTGACGACGGGGTGAATATGGAATCGAAACAATCTATCCAACTCGGCCAGGTGCAGGAGTCGCTCCTGGTTCCGCTTTACGCCCGCGCGTGCGACTCCCTCAAGAAGCGTCCAATCCTGAAGGATCTCAAGGCCGCAGAAATGGTCGAATCCATCGATTGGGATTTCAAGAGATTCAAGCAAGCGGAGCGGATGGTAGGGTGTATCTTGCGGACCGCCAGCTTTGACGAGTATGTCAAGGGTTTTCTCAACCGCCATCCGCAAGGCACTGTGGTCGAGATCGGCGCCGGACTCAACACCCGCTTCGAGCGGCTCGACAATGGATCCGTGCACTGGTTCGACCTTGATCTTCCGGATTGTGTGGAAATGCGGCGGAGGTTTTTTGCCGATACCGAGCGGCGCGCGACTCTGGCCGCATCGATTCTCGATTCCTCCTGGATCGCCGCGGTCCGTCAAAGCCCCGGGCCCTACTGCTTCGTCGCGGAGGCCGTCTTCATCTACCTGACAGAGCCGGAGGTCAAGGCGGCGCTGGCGCAGATCGCGGCCAGCTTCCCGGGTGCAACCATCGCCTTCGACACAGCCACTCGCAAAGTGATCGACCGTGGGAACAAAGACCACGCGCGCAGGAATCTGGGAGCGCGTTTTGCATGGGCGTGCGAAGCCCCGGGGGAGATTGAGCGCTGGAAGATAGGATTGCGCCTGGTGGAATCCCACCCCATGGCGGACCTCCCCGCTTCCTTGCGGCCGCGCGTTTCCCTGCCAACGCGGGCCACCTTGCGCGTCCTCCTAAAGTTGATTCCGCAGATGAGGAAAGCCTACCAACTCAATCTCTTCGCCGTGCAGTCTGAAGCCGGGTGCCCCACCCTCGATCCTCCACTGAACTGAGGGTGCCCCAGCCTTCCCTGACGGCAAAAACTGGCCGGGAAACACCAACGGCGGTTCCTTCACGGAACCGCCGTCTTATTCCCTGATTCCTTGTTTTCTCGTTCCCTGCTCTTAGAAGATTTTGTAGCTGAGGCCCACGCTGCCGCCATAGGGCCAAAGTGTAGGGTTCACGCGCCACGACTGATATTCGAAATCAAAGGCCCGCAGCGTGAACCGGCGGCTAAGCCGGTAATCCACGCCCCCGCCATAGGAGAGGACGAAGGTATTTCCGTTGAGAAAGCTGCCGTTGCCCAGGCCGACGAGAAACTTGCCGTAGGGCGTGACGCGGTGGAAGGTAGCAATGGGAATGCGTGGGCCGATCAGGTAGGTATTCTCATTGATTCCCTTATAAGTGTTGTAGCGCAGCCAGCGGCCTTCGGCTTCCACTTGCACCCAGCGGCTGAAATGGGCGTCCACATAGGCGCCGGCGCCGTATAACCGGTTGGGACTGGTTTGCGCGATACCCTCGCCGGCGTAATCAGGCTGGAACATCGAGCCGAGCCCGCCGGCGGAAAGGGTGAAGCTGCTTGAAGTGGCCGCAGGCACAACCTGACCCCGCGCGGAGACGATGGCGAAGGAAGAAACGACGCAAAAGAACGCCACAGCATTTCCGATTCTGGTCCGCACAGAAAAGGAGCGGCTAAGTGGATTCTTCCTAACGAAAAAGCCACCCTGCACGATCTCAAGACGGCAGGAAATGAGTCGGAAATGCTCCAGGATCGCTCTCTTCATAAGCAAGACACAAATCCACTTCCTGTGAATCTTCGTTTCGCAAGGCAATACCAATCGGACTTACACTCCGGACCGGATTGGGTGCGCTCGTTTGAAACGGCGCACCGAATGCGATCTCGGCGGGACTCATTTTATCTTATGGCTGCGGGTTCTGTGCTGCAGTTGGTTGCTGCTGCGGCGGCGGTGTGCCGCCAGCCGCAGTCTGCTGATCCGGCGTGGCAGCGGAGCTGCTCGAAGGAGCCGGTGGAACAGGCTGGGCATTGTCGGGCGCGGCGGCCGGCTGTTCGCTGGCTGGCTGGGCAGCAGGCGCGGCTACAACCGGCGCGGACGCAGGCGGCTCCGTACTGGCCTCTTCATAGTGCTGCAGCTTGTAGAAGATCGGCGTCACCTCGAACGGCATCTTGTCGCGAGCGTTCATCGGCGCATAGCGCTTGGCGCTCAACATATGCACGGTGTCGTCCCAGGGATCGGTCTTAAGCCAGCTTCCCAGCGGCAGCGCGGGCGTCTGCGCCAGGTCGTCCCAGTTCAGCTTGGGAGCCATGTGCTCCACCGCGGCCATCCACGGCGTGCCATCTGCCTTCAGCAGTGAGTCACCCAGCATCGGCGTATTCAGCGCCTTCAACTCTTTTGACCGGTCCGCCAATTGCTCGTAGTAAAGGCCCGCGTTCGCCAGCCGATCCTTGTACATGGAATTCTGGAGATACTCCATCGCCTTCTTCGACGCGGTGTCGTTGTCCACGTCGGAGTGGTTCATATTGATGCGCCGGAAGGTAGACTCGTCGGGGAACAGCAGACGGTCATTGAAGGCGTAGCGCGTGTCGATGTGATGGCCCATCGCGATGTGAGCCAGCTCCATGGCGACCACCGAGGCGATCGCTTCTTCGCTGGGCAGGCTGTCGATTAGCCCCTTACTGAGCAGAATTGTGTTGCCCACGGTCGTAGCTTCCACGGTGTCAGTAAGCAGCACGCGCGTGTGAATCTGGTCGGTGAAGGCCAGGTTGTTGGGCACCACGAGGTTGATCACAATCTGGTCCAGAACCTTGTTCTCATAGCCGCCGGTATCGAGCGGCGCCACAAGGCCCGCTTCCACCAGCCGGTCGATCACGTTGTTCTCGGCCTGCGTGATCCACATCCGCGAAGCCTGCAGCGGGCCCACATCCTGTGAGTCGTCGCTCTTGTCCACGGCTTCGTCCACTTTCACGCTCACGTTCTCGCTCTCCCGCGTGGGCAGCTTCAGCGAGTAGCCCCAGAAGTGTGTCTGCGCCTTCAGGCCCACTTGCTTGCTGGCCTCGGTGCGCTGCGTCTCTTCCACGTAAACCGCCACCGGCAGCCAGATTCCCGGCTGCACGTTCATGCGCCAGCTGTCGAAGTGGAAGAAATACTTTGAGGAGTCCTCCGAGGTGGGTCCGGTGTAGGTGCCGTTGAAGCGGACTACGTTGGCGCCGTTATCCTCGATCCAGATGCGCCCATAGAACCGGCCGATGCCCTTGACGTCGGCCTTGGGATGCACGTCGTAGACCCAGGTGCGCACCGTGCCCAGAAACTCGCGGCGCACAAAGCTGAACACGTAGTGCTGCTGGTCGAATCCCGACGGATCGACGAACATCATCTGCATAAATCCATTCGGATTGTAGGTAAACTTCTCCAGTCCCAGCGCTTTGCTCAGTCCCGTCATGGCCGCAAGCGAACCCTTGAAGAACCCGTGCTTGGTCTCCGCCTTGGGCTCGTAGGCCTTGTCGAAAAACCCTTTGCTGAAGTCCACACGGCTGAGCATGTACTGGTCGTCGGTTGGCACTTCATAGAGCTTCACGTCCGGCCGCGTGTCCTGGATGTAGGTCTCCACCAGTGGCGTGCGCATTTGGATGTTCTTGATGAGCACCTTTTCCTGCGCGATGGCCCTTTGGACCAATGCGGCCTGGTCGGCCGTGAGCTGGCGCGCCTGTTCGTACTTTGGCTGCTTCTTCGCGTGTGCGCAAGCAACACCCATGGTCAGAATCAGGAAGGTTAGGGGGATCTTCCGAAACGTCATGTGCGACTCCTGTTGAACTTTTCCCGGCTCTGTTCTCGTCCCGCGCGCCATTCGGTACGCGGCTGCCGGTTATCGGGCCATTCTTGACCTTACCATGGTGATGCTACGCCAATGGGGGCGCGATTCTATGCCAACTGGAACGTAATGGTAATCTTCGTCGTTACGTCCACGGGCCGGCCATTGCTGGTTGCGGGGCGGAATCGGATCTGTTCCGCCACGCGCTTGGCTTCCTCGTCAAGCCCGTGGCCCAATCCCCGAATCACGCCGTGCACAACCACGTGTCCGGTGGCGAGAAAAGTCACGTCCAGGACGACATCGCCTTGGACGCGCAATTGCCGCGCTTCGTTTGTGTACTGCACCTGCGGCTTGGAAAGAACTTCCACCTCCGTCGAACGAACCGCTTCGGTGTTCATCCTTGGCGCCGCGGCCACCTGCGTCATGCCCGGAATCCCGGCCGTGGCCACCTTGCCGTAGTTAGACGTGTTTCCGGTGCCCGTCGCTCCGGGAATGCCGGCCGAAGCCACCTTCCCCACTACGCCGGCGCTGGAACCGTACTTGGTTCCATTGCCGAGGCCGGTCGAACCCACCACGCCATGCGGCGCCACTGCCGGGCCATTCATGCCACCATAAGGATTCCCGATGGCGGCCACCGTGGCCGGACGTGCGGCATTGGGATTGGGCGTTGCACCAAAGGTCTGGCCCAGGTGTACGGGCGCCGTTGACGGTTTCACTGCCGAGTTCTGCGCAGGCATTGCGGCCGCCAGAGCCGCCTTGGGCTGCGGTGCCAGGATCACCGTCTGCGGCTTCGGTTGCACTGCCGGCAGCGTCACCTTGGCTTCCATCTGGATCGGCTTCGGTTCGGGCTTTGGCTTGGGCATCTCGATCTGCCGCGGCTGTAGCTCCACCTTGGGTGGCTCCGGCGGCGGAGGCAGCTCCTGCGGTGGCGGCTGCTTGATCTTCACCGCGGGCGGCGGGTTGTTCGGGACCACGAGTTCCGTCATCTCGTAGTGCTGTTGAAGCACCTGTTTCGCCGTCATGCCGATAACGATAGCGGTCACGGCGATCAACACGTTGATGCCACCGCTCATGAGGAAGGCTAGCGGACGGCCCTCGGGCTCGGGCAGCAAACCGAATGTGCTCTGTCCAGGGGTATACGATGTCGGCATCTCTTTAAACCTCGCTTGCGGCCGCCGCTCCGGCGGAGGGCCAACTC
>JBEKAJ010000243.1:0-5568 GCA_050018295.1 Occallatibacter sp.
CGGGTTTCAGCGGGCCGGGCGGGGCCAAGCCGGAGGAACACGTGAACCAACTGCTGGCGCTTTACAGCCGCTGCCTGAGGGCAGTGGAAGGAAAAGGGCCGGAGAAAGAGGCGGCGAAATAGCCGGGGAAAGACAGTTGCGCGTGGCGGTGGTCGGCGCCGGAGCGTTCGGGCGCAACCACTTGCGCGTGGTGCGCGAACTGGAGACGGCGGGCGAGGGCGTGGCCCTTGTGGCGGCGGTGGATCCGGATGCGGCGCGGGCAGAAGAGGCCAGGAAGCAGTACGGGATCAAGGTGTTCGCGACGATCGACGAGCTGCTGAAGGCGGACCTGAAACTGGATGCGGCGTGCGTGGCCGTGCCGACGGTGAAACATCACGAGGTGGCCGCGGCGCTGCTCGAGGCTGGACTGGACCTGCTCGTGGAGAAGCCGCTGGCGGCGAATTTGCGCGAAGCCGACGATCTCATCCAATACCAGGAAAAAAGCGGAAAGATTCTGCAGCCGGGACATCTGGAGCGGTTCAACCCGGCGGTGCTCGCGGTGGAACCGAATCTGAAGCGGCCCATGTTCTTTGAGGCGCACCGGCTAAGCGTGTTTACGCCGCGGGCGCTGGACGTGGACGTCGTGCTGGACCTGATGATCCACGATTTGGACATTGTGCTGACGTTTGCGAAGTCGGCGGTGCGCGAGGTGCGCGCGGTGGGGCTGCCGATTCTGTCGCCCATGGTGGACATTGCAAATGTGAGGGTGGAATTCGAGTCTGGTTGCGTGGCGAACTTTACGGCGTCGCGCGTGTCGACGGAGCGGGTGAGGAAGCTGAGATTTTTTGAGCCGCGGCAGTATGTGTCGATCGACTATGCGAGGCGAGACGTGCTGGTGATACGCGTGGAAGACAGCGGAGCTAGCGGGGTTAGCGGAGTTGGCGAGCAGCATCGTTCCACAACCGGTTCTTCGGCGCAGTTGGCCGCGGCGGCGGCCGAGTTTCTGGCGACAGGAAAACTCGATTCGGCGGTGATTCAAAAACTGCTGGCATCGGGAAAAATTCCTGCGACGCTGGTGATGAAGATTGCTGCTGCGAGGAACGATCCCGAAAAACTGAAGGAGATTGCGAAGGGACTGGCCGGGCCGCAGGCTGCGCCACAGGATGGGCCGGCACCGGGGTTGAGCTTTGTGAAGCCGGAGGTGACGCCAGGCGAGCCGCTGAAGCTCGAGATTCTATCGTTCCTCGAGGCAGTGCGGACGCGGCGCGAACCCAAAGTCACGGCTCGGCAGGGGCGCGCGGCGCTGGAGCTGGCGCTGACGATCCAGTCAACGATGGCGGCGCATGCGGAGCGGGCTGGGCTGGGGGATTTTTTCAAGAGCTAGGGGTCAGGGTTCAGGTTTCAGGGGTCAGGGGTCAGTTCCTAGTTCACAGTTCGCAGTTCACGATTCCCGAGCGGTGAGTGGAACCACGGGGCGGCGACAAGCGTGCCCTTGAAGCGGCTGGGATCCTGGCGCTGCCAAATTTCCTTCAAATCCTGAAGATGCGGCAAAAAGCATCCGGAAAGTAACTTGATTCAACGAAGGTGGGAGTTACCTGGCGCGAGATACGGTGCTAATCTCGCAGGCGAGGAGAGCACCGTGAGTCTTGGACAATTCATCAGCAAGCAGTTTATCCGCGTCATCCAGTGGAATGAGAGCGGGGATGGCGCGCTGTCGTACCGTTATCCCATGGCGGATATGGAGATTGAGAACGGCGGGCAGTTGACGGTGCGCGAGTCGCAATTGGCGCTGTTTGTGAACGAGGGCAGGATTGCCGACGTGTTCGGGCCGGGACTGCACATGCTGAACACGCAGAACATGCCGATCCTGACCGATTTGATGAATTGGACGAAAGACTTCGAGTCGCCGTTCAAGTCGGATGTGTACTTCTTCTCGACTCGGCTGCAGATCGACCAGAAATGGGGCACGCCCACGCCGATCACGATCCGCGACAAGGAATATGGCGTGGTGAGGCTGCGGGCGTTCGGGAACTATTCGTACCGGATCGCGGACCCGAAGAAGTTCTTCACAGAAGTGACGGGTACGCGGGAAGAAGTTGTGGCCGACGACCTGGACGGCCAGCTAACGACGATGATTGTGGCGCGGATGACAGCGATTTTTGCGAATAGCGAGATTTCGTTTGTGGATATGGCGGCGAATCTGGGCGCGCTGGCGGACAAGGTGACTGAGGATGTGAGGCCGAGCTTTGCTGCGCTGGGGCTGGAGCTGAACCGGTTCGTGGTGGAAAGCGTGTCGTTGCCCGACGACCTGCAGAAGGTGATGGACCAGCGGATCGGCGTGAACATGGCCGGCGACCTGGGACGGCTGACGCAGTTTGAGACTGCCGAATCGCTGGAAGAGGCGGCGCAGAATGCGGGCGGCACGGCAGGCATGGGCGTGGGACTGGGCGCGGGCGCGGCGATGGCGCAGGCGATGTACGGACGCGCGGCGACGGGAGGCGGAGTTGTGGGTGGCGCAGCCGTATCGGCGCCGGCTGCGGGGGCAACTGTTGCGTCACCGGCGGTGATAACGAAGTTCTGCATCGATTGCGGCAAGCCGATGCCGGAGCGGGCGAAGTTTTGCCCTGGGTGCGGGCGGGAGCAATGAACTGCCCATCGTGCGGAGCGCCATTGCGGATGGCGGATGACAACGGCAGCCTGCGTTGCGACTACTGCCACAGCGTAGTGATGGCGCAGGGCGATGAGACGGGCATGCAGTTCGTTGAAGAGGCCGCGGAGCTGGCCTGCCCGAATTGTGCGGTTTCGTTGTGGGCAACGATGCTGGTTGGCTTGCGGCTGCACGCGTGCAAGCAGTGCCACGGCCTGCTGGTAGACATGGGCGAGTTTGAGGCGCTGGTCGAAGCCATGCGAGCCAAGCACCCGGATACCATGATCCCCATGCAGCCGGATGCGGCCGATTTGAAGCGAAGTGTGGCATGCCCAAAATGCCACAAGGGCATGGACACGCACTTCTATTACGGCGGAGGCCATGCCGTGATGTCGACCTGCGAGCAGTGCGAGCTGCATTGGCTGGATGGCGGGATGCTGATGCAGATTGTGCGCGCGCCGCATGAGGAAGAGACAGCTTCTAGCTTCTAGCTTCTAGCTTCTAGCTTCTAGCTTCTAGCTTCAGCTCTCAGCTTTCGGCGGGTCGCTTTCAATTATCAGAAATCAGTAGGGGTCGATTCGTTGATGGCGAGCCGATCTTTGGCGTTTCCCAACCTTGCGGCAAAATTGCCGCGAGGGTGGGGCGGCCGGATGCGCCCTTCAGTGTACCTGTCGAGCGTGAGCGGCGGGAAACCAACGATGAACGCGCTGACAATAGGCCTGGTAGTCTGGCCCGAAGAGGCGGCGGAGGGTTGGCTCCTCGTAGAGCACGACGAAGAGATGCGTGACCAAAAGGAAGCCTGCTACGAACGCGGCGAGCGCGACGGATCTGTAGAAGAGCGCGGCTCCTGCGACTGCGAGCGCTGCACCGATGTACATGGGGTTGCGGACGAACCGATAGGGACCGCGAACGACAAGGCGGCGCGGCGGATCGAAGGGCGCGGGGGTGCCTTTGCCGATGAAGGCGAAGGCAAAGACGCAGGAGAGAGCGATGACGGCGCCCACAGTGCCAATGAGGAGACCGCCGATCTGCGGCCAGCCCATGACGGTTGGGCGGACAATGCCGCTCCACGCCAGGAGTCGCGCGGGGAGGTAGATGAGCACGAACGCGATAAAGAGGCTGGCGTAAGTGATGGTGCGAACGATCACGAACATGGTTGACTCCTTTCAGCTTTCAGCGATCAACCTTCAGCTTTCAGCTCCTTGCTCTTGGCTCCTGTTTCCAAGCTTTCATCTCCCAGCGCCAATTTGCTGGCTTCCGATGGAAGCCGATCTACCTGGCGGCATGCCGTTCTGCCTTTTGGGCCTTCTTGGAAACAACATCGGGGTTCTGGATTTATAGTCCAAGTACGACGCTCCAAATCGGATCTCCAGTTCCCGCTCTTCATACACCTTCACGAAGACAAGCAGCGCCGGGGCGAAGAAGACGAGCGCCCAGAGCACAAAGAGCCATGATTGAAACCAGATTCCTAAGGATATGGAGAGAGCAAGGACTGCAAGCACCATGGGATTGCGCGTCCAAGCATACAGCCAATCTGCCGCCAACTTCCGGCTGAGCGCAATGAAGAACGGTGCACCGATTCCTCTCAGCGCGAGGTTGACCACTGTCAGCAAACTCGCCGCCCCAGTAATCAAAACAAGCGCCAAACCGATTTCCGGCGGCACCGGGAGTATCCAAACGGACCAATCTTGATGAGTGACGATTGCCCGAACGATCGGGACGCCAAGTGAAAACATCATAGAGACATGGACAAACGTCGTTGTCCAGACGGCCCAGCTCGTTGTCCGATGCCGGTCCAAGATCATCCTCCCGAGCCAGACAAAGGGAAATACCAACAATGGGCCGACCACAAGGATCATCAGGTTCGCCGTATTGGAAAGGGGTGCGTTGAGCGTCCACTGCAACACACACAAGATGAATGCCAAAAGGGCAACTCGGGCAAGAAACTCGGTGACCTGTCTCATAACTGCCTCCTCTCCTAGTGAATCCTCCCGAGGGCTCGATACGATAAGCCGGCGTTAAGAGGCGATACCGAGGGTACGGTTGAGGAAGCCGACGATGTACTTCCAAACGAGGTAGTACAGGGCGACGCCGAAGCAGAAACCGACGGCGATGAAGGCGTAGGGGAACTGAAGGGCGCGGAACCAAGTAGCGCTGGTGGGTCCAAGAGTAAGGACACCGAAGCAGCGGGCGACGACGGCGCCGCAAGGGAGCAGCAGAAAAGGCAGAACGGCCCCATGGACGCCGACGGCGAGGTGGGTGCGCTCGTGGGAGGCCAGCCAGAGCATGTTCCACAAGCCCCAGACTGCAGGGACGAGGGCCATGGGAAAGACGAGGCCGCGCTCAATGGGGACGGGCACCTGAAGCACGAGGCGAATGACGATGAATGCCGTGAGCATAAGCGGCAGGATAAGCGTGGTGACAAAGACTCCGGCGAGGTAAGCGCGAAGATAAGGATGTGGGTTCATAAGGCTCCTTTCGAAAGCAGCTATTAGCCCTTAGCCATTAGCTTCGGGTTTGCTGTTCTTGCTTCTTCGTTCTTCTTTCCAAGTCCTCTGGCGCCCATGCGCGGTTTTGAGTTGCAAGTTGCGAACTGCGAGCTGGCTTTCATAGGTAGTAGAGAAAGACCGGGATCGTGGCCGGGAACGAGGTGGCGAAGACGACGAGGCCGGCGAGGAGAGCCCAGTCAAACCAATTCTGGCGAAGCAGGCCGGGAGCCGTGGCGGAGCGAGCGGGCTCGGCGTCGAGGCGGCGAAGGACCGCGGGCCAGAGGTCGCGAGACGGTTCGGCTGCGGGATCAACGGGCGGCAGCGACTGCTGCAAGAGTTGCTTGATGCGATCCTCATCATGTGCATTCATGGCGTAATTCCCTGCTCGAGCAGGTCCTTTCTCAACAATCGAATGGCGCGAAAGACGCGCAGTTTGACAGCGCCGACGGAGAT
>JBEKAJ010000244.1:0-6104 GCA_050018295.1 Occallatibacter sp.
GTGGAGGCAATCGTTGCCGCGCATTTGGGGCTGCGCGCGGAACAGGTGGCGCTGACCAACGGCGTAGACGAAGCGATTCACGTGCTCTTCGAAACGTTTCTCGAAGCGGGCGACGAAGTCTTGATGCCGGTTCCGACATACACCATGTACGAGGTGTACGCATCGGCGACGGATGCGCGCGTGGTCACGGTGCAGGCAGCGGACGATCTGCTGTTTCCGTTTGAGCGGCTCATGGCGGCGATCACGCCGCGGACGAAGGTGATCGCGATTGCCAATCCGAACAGCCCGTCGGGCTCGGTGACCACTCGCGCGCAACTGCTGGAACTGGCGCAGCGCGCGCCGCAGGCGGTCCTGCTGGTGGACGAGGCCTACTTTCATTTCTTCGGCGAGACAGTGATGGACCTGGTGGGAACGCTGCCGAATCTTGTGGTCGCGCGGACCTTTTCCAAGGCCTACGGACTGGCCGGGCTGCGGTTGGGACTGCTTGCAGGACCTGCCGATCTGGTGCGCTGGGTGCGGCGCGTGCTTTCGCCGTATAGCGTAAACTCGCTGGCGCTGGCATGCCTGCCGCCGGCGCTTGAAGATACGGCATACCTCGATTGGTACGTGGGCGAGGTGCTTGCGGCGCGCGCAGAGTTTGAGGCGGCGCTCGATGCGGCTGAAGTGCGGCGCTGGCCGAGCCGGACGAATTTTGTTTTGGTCGAGATTGGCGCGCGGCACGGGGAGTTTGTGCGTTTGATGCGCGAGGCCGGCGTGCTGGTGCGCGACCGATCCAGCGATCCGGGTTGCGATGGCCGCGTGCGCATCACGATTGGGACGCGCGGGCAGATGAGGCAGGCCGTTACGGCGCTGAACAACGCGCTGGCGGCGCTGAGGGCGGAAGGCAGGAAGTGATAAAAGCGATGAAGACCAAAGCGGCAAGCAAGCGAGTGGGTTTGCGTTCGGCGACGATTGTTCGCAACACCAACGAGACGCGCATTGAAATTGAGCTGACGATCGAGGGACAGGGACGCTATAAGATTTCCACTGGAATTCGTTTCTTCGATCACATGCTGGAGCTGTTCACGCGGCACGGGGCCTTCGATCTCAATCTGAAGTGCGTCGGCGACCTCGATGTGGACCAGCACCACACGGTGGAAGACGTAGGCATCGCACTGGGAGAGGCTTTTGACCGGACACTGGGCGAGAAGCGCGGGATTTTGCGCGCCGGCTACTTCTTAATGCCGATGGATGAGACGCTGGCGATTGCAGCCGTGGATTTGAGCGGGCGCGCGGCGTTTGCAGTCGATACGAAAGTGCGCATGCGGCTGGTAGGCGATCTGCAAACCGAACTGGTGACCGACTTCTTCGAGGGGTTTGCACGTGGTGCACGGGCCAACGTGCACGTGAAGACGATGTACGGCCGTTCGAGCCACCACAAGATCGAGGCCATCTTCAAGGCATTCGCGCGGGCGCTGCGTGTGGCCTGCTCGCGCGACAAGCAATTGGGCAAGATGCTGCCAAGCACGAAAGGATTACTCTAACTTCGCTCACTCTTTCACTTTTTCACTTCTTCACTCGCTGCACCCGAGGCTTCAATGCGCGTCACGGTCATCGACTACAAAGCCGGAAATCTCACTTCGGTGCTCAAGACATTGCGGCATCTGGGCGCGGAGACGGTCGTGACCGACGGCGATTTGTCGCTGGTTGAATCGGCGGAGCGCATTGTGCTGCCTGGCGTGGGTCACTTCGCAGCGACGGAGCGGCTGGATGCTACGGGGCTGACAGGCGTGATTCGCGCTGCGATTGCGCGCGGCGTGCCGTTCCTGGGAATCTGCGTAGGCATGCAGTGGCTTTATGCCGGATCAAGCGAAGCGCCGATGCAACCAGGACTCGGACACTTCCCGGAATCATGCACGCGGTTTGCCGAAAGCAAAGAAAAAGTTCCGCACGTGGGTTGGAACTCGCTCGAAGTGCGCACTCGGTCACGATTGCTTGCAGGCGTCGAGCCCGGCGAGTTCGTCTACTTCACGCATTCGTACAAGGGTCCGGTTACGGCAGACACCGCGGCAATTACACAGTATATTGAGCCGTTTGCAGCAGCCGTGGAGCGCGCGAACGTGATGGGCGTGCAGTTCCATCCAGAGAAGTCGGGCGAGACGGGGCTGAAGATTCTACGCAATTTTCTTGCGTAGCAGGCGAAGGGAGCCGCATGCTGACGAAGCGCATTATTGCTTGCCTCGACGTGCACGCGGGCCGTGTGGTGAAGGGCGTGCAGTTTGTCGATCTGGTGGATGCGGGCGATCCGGCGACGCAGGCCGCGCGGCACGCGCGCGAAGGGGCGGACGAGATCGTGCTCCTGGATATTACGGCGACGCACGAGGGACGGCAGACACTGCTCGATACTGTGCGGCGCACAGCGCGCGAGCTGTTTGTGCCGTTTTGCGTGGGTGGAGGGATTCGCTCGGCGCGCGATGCGGAGCAGGTATTCGAGGCGGGCGCGGATAAGGTAAGCATTAACTCCGCAGCGCTGGCCGACCCTAAACTCATCAGCGGCATCGGCAGCAGCTTCGGTGCTCAGGCGGTCGTTGTCGCCATCGACGCGCGGCGCGACCCTGAGGCCGTCGACCCGGTGCGCGATGCACAAGTGTTTGTGCAGGGGGGCCGGTGCCCCGTTGGTCGAACAGTCGTCGAGTGGGCGCGCGAGGCGGAACAGCGCGGCGCAGGCGAGATTCTGTTGACTTCGATGGATGCGGACGGGACGCGCGCTGGATTCGATTGCGAGCTAACTGCGGCGGTGAGCGAGACCGTCGGGATTCCTGTGATCGCCTCGGGCGGCGCGGGAACCGTTGCGCACTTTGCCGATGTATTCGGGCGCGGCAAGGCCGATGCTGCGCTTGCGGCCAGCATCTTTCATTTCGGTGTTTCAAGCGCTCGCTCGCTCAAGGAGGAACTTGCGCATGCAGGGGTTCCGGTGAGGCTGCCGTGCTGATTCCTTCGATCGATCTGATGGGCGGCCGCATTGTGCAGCTTGTGCAGGGCGAAAAGTTGCGCCTGGCCTTCGACGATTTTGAATATTGGATCGAAAAGTTTTCCAAATTTCCATTAGTCCAGTTGATCGATCTGGACGCGGCGATGCGGCAGGGCGACAACTCCGCGCTCGTCGAGAGAATTGCAAAGCGGTTGCCGTGCCAGGCGGGCGGCGGCATTCATTCCATTGAGCGCGCACGCCAGATGCTGGATGCCGGCGCGAAGCGTGTGATCATCGGGTCGGCACTTTTCTCGGCAGAAGGCGCGGTCAATACAGCGTTCGCTTCAGAATTGGCCGAGAGCGTGGGCGCAGAGCATGTCGTGGCCGGGATTGACACGAAGAATGGTCGCATTGCAGTGAAGGGGTGGAAGGCGCAGGTGGAGCTGACGCCGGCCGCAGCGATCCCGCAGCTTGAGCCCTACGCGTCCGCGTTTCTTTCGACGCACGTGGACACAGAAGGAACGTTGCAAGGTTTTCCCATCGAAACCGCGAAGCGTTTGCGCAAACTTACCGAGCGGCAACTCATCGTCGCTGGCGGCATTCGCAGCCAGCAGGAAGTGGATGCGCTCGATGCGATCGGCGCCGATGCGGTCGTCGGGATGGCGGTCTACACGGAGCTGTTAGCCGTTTGATCGCTGCCGCCTTCCCCGCTTTCCCGCCCAAAAATGCGGTGATAGCAGCAAGCACACGGCCGGCTCGGCCTACGCGGAATCGACCGCTTTCCCCGCATCGCCAATGGCGCTGCTGGTTTCAACCCGCGTAGCGCGGAGCAAGCGTGCAATCTGCTTGAGATGGAGCTGAATCGCATAGGCGCGCAGAAGTTCAGCCTGAGAAAATCCAATGCCGGTGTGGCGAACCTCGGCCATGCGAGCTTCCAGATCGGCAATGTCCTGCTCCAGGTTGGTTCCCTTTGCCGCCACCTGGAAGCGCCACTTGTGGGTGCAGCTGGCCACATAATTGAAGGCGGTGCGAATGTCCGCGGCAAGATGCGAGAGCGCGGGCTCCAATTGCTGCGCGAAGCGGTCTTCGTGGCTGTCTTTTACCGCAAGCTCGAGCGCAACCAGCGCGTCGTAAACAGAGCGGCCAAACTGCGAGAGCATGCTGAGGCCCTCGCGCCAGCCGGGACCGCTCGGCTCGTTGCGCGCGGCTTCGAGCAGCTGACTGTTGCCGCGGAGCAGAGCCAGCACATCCTCGCGCAAGGTGGGCAGATTCTCCGACGGCGCTCCTCGAAAGCCCTCGAGAATGGCTTCGAAGAAGCTGCCGAGCAGCAGGAACTCCTGGGCCAGGCCGTCGCGAAGCCACAGGCGTGCGCGGTCGGGGAATACAAGCGTGGTGACCGCGAGCGCGACGACGATTCCAAGCAGCACTTCTCCTACGCGGTCCAGCGCCAGTTCCCAGCGCGGGCCGGCTTTGGGGACGAGCATGATGATGGTGATGGTGACGGCAGCGAGGCGCGAGCTGTTGCGAAGACTGAGCAGCCCGCAGACAACAATCGCCAGGACTACGGCGAGTATGTAATTCCATGGCGGCGCGCCGAAGACAGAACATGCGAAGCCGAAAGCCGCGCCCATGAAAGTTCCCAACAGGCGGTCGCGCGAGGCCGTGACTGTGGCGCCGACATTCGATTGCAAAACGATGATGGCGCTGATGGAGCCCCAGTAGCCGTCGTGAAGGCCGAAACGCAACGCCAGCCACCAGCAGAGAGCCGCGGCCAGCGCGGTCTTGGCCGCGTCGATCAGCAGCCGGCGGCGCTCGAAGGTCAGGAGTCCCTGCTCGCCGCCTTCCACGCGCAGCTTCGCGGCGAGTTGGTGCTGCGACCACGTTTTTTTGGCTTTCAAGCGCATGATTCGATTAGAGAGTGAAACTTCTTGCGTATTCAGGGCGGTCTGCGGCGTGCGCTGCCTTGAACAGTTTCGCGTCTCCGATCGGCCACCGTCAATGAACGCGGTCGCTAAGAAGATCCCAAGCATAGGTGGGATAGCATATACATTCAAGGAGACCGAGGCCCACCGCGCCGCGAACCCCATGCTGCGAATCGGATACCCAGCTACTTTATCTGCCGAGTTATTTCGCGATTTCCCCGAGGGGATCGAGCTGATCCCGGTGTCGGACAAGATGGACCACGACGTTGAAATCGATGTCTGGATTCCCGATCCCTATTCGACCAAGGCGATACGCACATGGCCGCGGTTGCGCGGTGTGAAGATTGTGCTTGCAGTGATGGCGGGGACGGAATGGATTCCCGAAACGGTAGGACCGCACGTGACAATTTGCAATGCGCGCGGCGCGCACAACATTGCGACTGCTGAGTGGACGGTGGCGGCCACTCTGACCATGCTGAAGTACTTTCCGTTGTATCTCGACATTCAGCGGTCGGGCGTGTGGAGGCGGCGGATTGAGGCCAGCGCACACTACGCCAAAATCACCGGCGACGCGCGCGCAGTCTATCCGCCGGTGCTGCAGGAGACCGGCAAGACTGTGCTGCTGGTCGGGTACGGGGCGATCGGCAAGGAGATCGAGCGCATGCTAGTCCCGTTCGACGTGAGAATGCTCCGCGTGGCGCGGAGCGCGCGAACCGAGCCCGAGGTGCACTCCGTAAGCGAATTGGAAAACTTGCTGCCGCTCGCCGAAGTGGTAGTGCTGATTCTGCCGTCAACCGCGGAATCGCGAAGGCTCATCGGCCGGCGACAACTCGGGCTGCTGCGGCACGGCGCGCTGCTGGTGAATTCCGCGCGCGGGCCAATTGTGGATACGGATGCGCTGGTAGAGGCGCTCAATTCGGGGCGAATTCGCGCTGCGCTCGACGTGTCCGATCCTGAGCCATTGCCTGAAGGGCATCCGCTGTGGAAATGCCCGAACTTGCTTTTGACGCCGCATATCGGCGGATCGACTCCGCAGTTTGCTCCGCGCGCTCTGCGGACCGTGGCCGATGAGTTGCGGCGGTATATGAAGGGCGAGCCGCTGCAGAACGCAGTGCAGGCGGCGAGTTAAGCGTCACCTGCCGCACGACGCCAGTTGCGCAGACCGAGCACCGCGAGAGGCACAAAGGCCGCATAGAGCAGCGCCGTCGGCCACAAATCCTTGTAGATATATT
>JBEKAJ010000245.1:0-5450 GCA_050018295.1 Occallatibacter sp.
GCGGCCAGGACGTTGCGCGTTCCGTTGTTGTGGTTTGAGCGTGCGGATTCGACGGGCGCGACGCAAGAGCCACAGGCTTACAAGAAGGTCGCGGCGCACAAGATGCTTGTCTGGCTGAATCCTTCAGGGGACATGAACAAGGATGCGGCGGACGCCATGAGCCGCTGGCTTGACGGGCTGCCTGCGCGTTGAGTTTCGCGCGGGTTTTCGAGTAGATTTTTTCAGCGCACGATGTCGCGATGCAGGGCCTTGACCTGGTAGCCGGCTTTGCGGAGGCGCTTGCCGAGCTCCTCGGCCATCATCACGCTGCGGTGCTGGCCGCCGGTGCAGCCGAAGGCGATGGTGAGGTAGCTCTTCCCTTCTTCGACGTAATGGGGAAGGAGGTAAAGCATCAGCTTGGTTACGCGATTGAGGAACTCCCTCGTCTGCGGAAATCCGCGAACGTAGGCAGCGACTTTGGGATCGAGGCCGGTCTTCCTGCGGAATTCGGGAACGAAGTGCGGATTGGGTAGGAAGCGCACATCGAAGACCATATCGGCGTCGAGGGGCACGCCGTTCTTGAAACCAAAACTCAAGCAGGAGACGAGGAGGCGCTTGGTTTGCTTTTCGTGGCCGAAGCGGGCGTGGATGTCGGCGCGCAGCTCGTGGACGTTGAAGTTGGAGGTGTCAATGAGCGTGTCGGCGACGTTGCGAATGGGATCGAGGAGCTGACGTTCTTCGACGATGGAGCGCCAAACGGTTTCCGATTGGCCGAGCGGGTGCGGGCGGCGTGTTTCAGAGTAGCGGCGAACGAGCACGGCATCCTGAGCGTCGAGATAGACAACGCGGGTTTGCAGAAGCTTCTTGATGCTCTTGAGAATCTCGGGCAAGCGGTCGAGAGTGCCCCCCTCGCGAACGTCCATGACGATGGCGGCGCGTTCCACCTCAATGGATTTGCCGACGATTGCGGCGAATTGAGGGAGCAATTCGAGGGGCAGATTGTCGACGCAGTGGTATCCCAGATCCTCAAAGGCCTTGAGGGCCGAAGCTTTGCCTGCACCGGAGATTCCAGTGAGGATGATGAGCTGCTTGGCTGGTTTGCCTGCCACCGTCGGCTTTCGGCCTGCCGCCTTCGGCTTGCGAGTTGTTGGCCGCGATTTTGGCGATCGGCGCGAGGGCTTCTGGGGCGTCATTGGTTAAATGCTACACCGGAATTCGAGGCCGGCTCAAAATGGCGAGGACGCCGGGCGACCGGAGGGGAATCAGGTTCCCGGTGCGAAAGCCCCGTAGCCAGTCTCGGCCAGCGCGAGTGCCCGCTCTGCGTCGAGAGGCGGAGACAGTAGTGGGCCCTGACCCAACGCGCATCCCATGCGAGAGAGCGCCGCGAGCTGTTGCGGAGTTTCGATTCCCTGGGCAACCATTTGCAAGCCCAGCGTGTTGCCGAGGCGAATGAGCGACTCGAGGACAGCAAGCTGGCGGCCCGACGAGAGGGCGGCTGCGGTGAGCCGGGGGGCGAGTTTGACCATGCCGACAGGGAGGTGAACGAGATGATTCAGCGGCGCGAGACTGCTGCCGAAGTCGTCGATGGCAACGCGCACCTGCCAATCCGCCAGGCGCTGGAGAATGGCGACCGCTGCATCAGGATTCTCATTGAACGCGCTCTCCGGCGCCTCAAACAGGAGGCGCGACGGGTTTGCGCCACTGGCTGCGAGAGCCTTCATTAGGTGTGCGATGAGGTCGGGATGGTAGAGTTGGCGGCGCGTCAGGTTGACGGTCAAGATCAACTCCTGCTCCGGCAAGCGCTCGCTTAAGAGACACAATTGCGCACAGGCGGCGTCGAGGGCCTCGCGCCCCAGCAGAATGGAAAGACTGGCGTCTTCAGCTACGGCCATCAGATCGAAAAGGCTGTCCACGGTCCCGTCAGCGCGGCGCAGGCTGAGAGAGGACTCGAATCCTTCCAACAAGCCGCCCACGAGACGGTAGATCGGCTGATACTGGAATACGAATTGCCGCTTGTTGACGGCGGTGCGGATTTCGCGCTCTCGCTCCTGACGGCTGGTCACGGAGACCTCGAGGTGCTTGTCGAAGATTTCGTAGCGCCCGCCGCCGGCCTGCTTGGCACGGTACATGGCCAAGTCCGCATCGCGAACGAGAAGATCGGACGAGGTATGGTCCGGGCCGGCCATGGCAGCGCCGATGCTGGCGCCGGCGTGGACGTCGCGCCCAAAGATTTCAAATGGGCGCGCGAACTCAAGCAGGATGCGGCCCGCCACAATCTCGAGATCGTATGGGGAGACAATGTTCTCCACCAAAACCGCAAACTCGTCGCCGCCTAGCCGCGCAGCCGAATCCTGGGGACGCAACGTGGCGCGAAGGCGGCCGGCAACGGCGACGAGCAGAGCGTCGCCCGCGGCGTGGCCGAGACTGTCATTGACTTCCTTGAACTCATCGAGGTCAAGATAAAGGACGCCGCAGTTCTGGCCGGGATCGCGCAGCCTCCGGTTAAGCGTGAGGTTCACGCGGTCAAGAAACAGCGCCCGGTTAGGCAAACCCGTGAGCACGTCGTGCATGGCGTCGTGCTGTAACTTCTCTTCAGTCTGCCTGTGCTCACCGATATCGCGGAATGTGAAGACGTAGCCGACCCTGGCGCCATCAACGAGCAGCGGGGCGACCTGCAGGCTCACGTCCACGAGTTCGCCGGCTTTGTTGCTGCGCACCGTTTCCGCAGTCGAGAAGCCATGGTCGTCGACGGCTTTGAGCAGCGCAGCATGCTCGTTGAGGCGGGTCTCCGGCACAATGAGCTCGCGCAGGCTGCCACCTTCGGCCTCTTCAGCGGTGTAGCCAAACATTCGGGTGAAGGCCGGATTCGCGTAGAGCACATGATTCTGGTACTCGATGGCGATGGCTTCAGGGAGACTGGCCAGCACGTCCTCCATCAGCCGCGATCTGGGAGCGCGCTCGCGCTCGCTGGGATGGGCCACAATGACGGCCTCGCGCTGCTCCGGGTGAAGAATGCTGTAGGTGCCTTCAACGGGGATCAGGTGGCCGCTCTTGCCGGGTAGCGTCGCGTGAAACGGGTAGCCACGCTGCGTGCCTGTGAGCAGGGTTTGTGGCTCGGCGGTGCCAGCGGAGAGGCCCCACAGGATATCTTCGACTGGATGAGCGTCCCAAGCGCCTTCAGTCAGGCCCAACAGTTGGCGCGCTTCGGCATTGGCAAAAACGATTTCTCCAGCGCGCTCGAGAAACACGAGGACCGGCAGGCTGTCGAGGACATCGCGCTGGGCATCGGGGTTCGCGTTCTGGTAGAGATTCAACCCGATGCCTCCCCGGAGTCTGCCGGAATATCTGATTGCTCCATTTCCGGCCTCGACCTGGCACTTGCTGCAGAGGTCGCCATGGTTCAAATCGTATGCGTCGCAAAGCGCGTGAACCATACCCAAAATCGGTCAGCGAGTGCAACCAAAGTCCTGCCAGGGGTCAGGGAACAGAGATCAGGGATCACAGACCAGCGGCACTGCGTCCAGCGAAATGGTTTCCGCGAGCGAGCGCGAACCAGGGAATCTCGACCATCTCCACGCGAATTAGGGGATCTCCACCAACTCCATCTGACCGTCGCGGCGGCGATGCAGGACGAATGTGTCTCCCGAAACGGTGCGGAAGATGAGCAGATCGCGGTCGCGGAACTCTGCGTCCTTGACGGCCTCCTCAATGGTCATGGGCCTGAGCGCGATGGCTTCGGCGCTATTGACGATGTGCGGCTCGACGACCGTGGCATTGGCGGGAAAAGAGTGGATGGCGATGGACGCCCGCGCCTTGCCTGCGAGGCGAGACGATCCTGTTTCCCCGGCATCGGTATCCAGCTCAACACGTGCCTTGGGCCGCGTAACCGGCGGCGCGGTCAGCACCTTATCGCCTTTAGGCAGGCGTTTACTCACGAGGCGGCGGTCGCGGTGGCGGCTGGCCTGAAGCTCGGCGTGCTCGATGGCTTCGCGAAGCGCGGCGAGCGGCGTATCGGCCTTGCCCGTGGCGGCAATTCTCTGGTGACGCGCCTGAACGGCCAGCTCCACGATGTGGACGTGGCGCTGGGTGCTAAAGGTGACGCTGGCGTGCGCTGTGCGGCCGAGAATGCGGGCCATGCGCTCCAGTCCCTCCTCGGCCTGCTCACGCAACGCCTTGGGGATTCTCCCTTTTCTGGCGGTCATTGCTACATCCATGGTCGCCCTCCGCTTGGAATCGTCCACCCGCCGAACAGATCCGGCGTTTGTGGAGCACAGTATATGACGGACTAGCTCCTGGCTACTAGCCTCTAGCTCCCAGGTTTTCGATTTCCGTACCTGCAGCGGTGTCTTTTGGGCAATTTCATGGAAGCAATACCCAATTCAGCATACGCAGGATCGTCCGACGGCGCGAGCCAGGCGCTAGAAGCTAGTAGCTGCTTTTCAGATCTCCCAGCGCAGGAGGACAGTGCCCACCGTAAAGCCCGCGCCCACGGCGGCCAGCAGAACCAAGTCGCCCTTTTTCAGCTTGCCTTCCTCAATGGCCGTCTCCATGGCGAGCGGAATTGTCCCGGACGAAGTGTTGCCGTACTTTTCGATATTGATGATCACGCGTTCCGGATCCATGCCCAGCCGATCCGCAGTGGCCGTAATGATTCGCTTATTGGCCTGGTGGGGAATGAAGCAGCCCAGATCAGCACCGGTGACGCCGTTGCGCCCGAGCAACTTTAGCGTTGCCTCGGCCATTTTTCGCACCGCGAATTTATAGACCGCCGGGCCGTCCTGATGGATGTAGTGCATTTTCTTGTCCACGGTCTCGTGAGTGGATGGATTCAGGCTTCCACCGCCCGGCATGTTCAGGCTGACACCGCCCGATCCGTCGATCTCGTTCAGGTAGTCGATGAATCCAATCTCGCCTTCTTCACAGGGCTCGACGAGCACGGCTCCGCCGCCATCGCCAAAGAGAACGCAGGTGGTGCGGTCCGTGTAGTCGGTCATGCGCGTGTTGGCGTCCGCTCCGCAAACCAGAACCTTGCTGTGCGCGCCGCTCTCGACCATCTTGACACCCGCCTGCAGCGCGTACGTAAATCCCGAGCAGCCGCCGGAGACGTCAAAGCCCCACGCGCCCTGAGCGCCGATTTTGTTTTGAACCAGGCATGCTGTTGAGGGATACATCATGTCGGGCGTCACCGTACCGACGAGGATGACTTCCACCTCGCTCGGCTTGATGCCGCGGGCCGCGAGACATTTCTTTGCGGCCTCGGTGCACATGTCGCTCAGGCCAAGGCCCTTGGCCAGCACGTGGCGCTCGCGGATCCCGGTGCGTTCCATGATCCACTGGTCGCTGGTGTCTACCATTTTTTCGAGGTCTTTGTTGGTGATCACATCGGGAGGAACGTAGGTTCCGAGCGCCGTAATTTTGGCGCGCCGGCCCACGATGGGGCGAACGGTAAGACTCAAAGCACTTCTCCTTGC
>JBEKAJ010000246.1:0-5421 GCA_050018295.1 Occallatibacter sp.
ATGTTCTGCGTGATGGAGACCGCGGGATTGTCGACGCTGGTGATGGTGAGCTGGACAATGTTGCTCGGCGTGGGAACAACGGGCGGCGCGGTGTAGGTGATGGAGCCATTCGCATTCGAAACCGCTGTGCCGACTACGCCGTTGCCGCCGGCGATGCCATTCACCTGCAGCGTAACAGCGGGATTATCGGTTCCGTTGACCATCAATCCAAGGTTGAGCGAGTTTGAGACGCGGACGTCGGTGCCGGAGTTCGGCTGGAGCGTGAGCACGACCTGGCCCGGGCCGACCTTCAAGGAAAGCGGAAGGGCGCTGGCCGAGCCGGGATTAGGATTGGTGACCGTGAGCGGGTAGGTGCCGGGGTTGGGCGCGCCGATTTGCGCGACCAGCTCGGTGCTGGAGACATAGGTGGTGGTCACGAAGGCACCGTTCCAGCTGATTTGAGCGCCGTAGACGAACTGCGAACCGTTCACGATTACGGTTGTCGACCCCTCGGAGAATCCGTTGGGGGTAACTGTTCCGAGAACGGGAATCGGATTCCACACCTGGATGGATACGGAGCCGGGAGCGGCGGTTGGATATTTGGCGATGGAGCTGGTGATCTGGACCGTGTAGGGATTGGGAACGACGGCGGGGGCCGTGTAGACGCCTGCGCTCGAGATGGTGCCAACGGTTGCATTGCCGCCCGCGATTTCGTTGACGTAGAAGGTCATCGGAAGCCCGGAAGCAAGGTAGCTTGAGGTGAGCTGAACGGTCTGATTCACGCGGACGCTGGTGGCCGGTGACCCGATGGCAGCGATGGTGTTGAGATCGACGGCGAGCGACGCGTCGCCGCAGCCGGAGATCAGGGGGACGACGAGAGGCAGCGAAATGACGAAGAGGAGTGACGTCCAAAGAAGCCCGGGCGTTGGCAGAGGAGTGCGTGGAGGCACGGAAGCGCGGAGACACGCCACTGGCATAGATGCTCCTATCGGCGATTCCCGAGTCCGCGTGCTCCGCCAAGATTGTTGCCAGGTCGCCGGCTCCCTGATGGTCGCGGCGACTTGAAATTTTCAACCTCGTGACGCAGTAACTCTGGAATCGCTATCGGCAGGGAACTCCAAGGCAGGCAAATGCCGACAAAGAAAAGGGTGCAGGGGAAGAGCGTTTCAGTTGATTCGAATCAGAGGTTATCGAAGTCACCAATCAAATGCAAACCAAAATGCGGTGAAGAATTACCGAGGTAACTGAAAAGCGGCGGGGCTAGCGGGGTTGGCGGAGTTGGCGGAGTTCGACTTTGCGATCTCCTTGAGCGTTGAGGATTGAGGGCAGTGTGCTGGCGCTGTACTCTTGTGATGTGGTCCAATTGTGACTACAATTGGGTTGGAGGGTTCATATGGCAACGGCGGATACGTACGTTCGTGCGCGCATCGATACGGGAACGAAGGAGCGAGCGGCGGACGCGTTGGAGGCGATGGGTTTGTCCATCTCGGACGCGATCCGGCTGCTGATGCTGCGCGTGGCCGACGAGCAAAGACTGCCGTTCGAGGTGCGGGTCCCCAATGCGAAGACGAAGAAAGCAATCTTGGAGTTAGAGTCCGGAAAGGGAAAGCGGTTCCGGACGGTCAAGGCCCTGATGGAAGATCTCTCTGGGAACGATCTCGAGGAGGGCTGAGTGTTATACCGAACGGCAAACGAACGCTATGAGAAGCTCAAAAGGGTCTTTAGGCGGCTCATGCGCAACTTTAATCGCGACGACCTAGACGATTTCATTCAAACGGCAAATTCGCTCCGCCCGTGGATCGAGCGTGATCGAAACCTATCCCGAGAGCAGCGCGACCACCTCGCAAGGTTTGTGGTGTCTGAGAGCCTGGATTGGCAGATTTGCAACCAAATCGCAAATACGGAAAAGCACGGCGACTCTAAACCGCGAACGACAAAGGCTCGCTCCGGCAAACCGATTCCTAAAATCCGTGTTAGCGCATCGAATAGTTTTGTTCCTGGTACGCTAGTTCCCCCCACAATGAAAATTGTCGGCGCAGGGGAGGAAATCCAAATCGAGTGGGACGGAGGACGAGAATCTGCCTTCGGGTTTGTTGTTCGCACCTTCCTACACTTCCACTTCATATTCGAGCTAGCGCTCATTCCGGTTGAGAGACGCAGAATCCCCGATTTGGGGGCGATTCTCACTGGTACGGATTCTGGTTCCTAGAATTGGCTGGATGCTCCTACTCAGAGTTTCACCTCAATCCGGTCGTGGTTTAGCAGCACGATGGAGTTGTCTAGAAGGTTCTGTGAGGTGATGTCGTCTTCGGAAAACTTCTTGAGTTCCTCGTTTGCGAAATAGACCAAAAGGTCATCGAATTTCGCCTCTCCCCCGGTTACGAAATTGTAGGCGGGGATGGAAAGGTGAAAGGCTATACCGTCCACTTGTTTACCGTCCGCCTCAGCCAAGAATTCCTTCGCCTCCGGGAGGATGGTCTCGCGTATGACTTCAGAGACGCGTTCGTCCTGTGAGACACGAGCGGTGTTGAATGTTGTAGTCGCCGGTATTCTCACCTCCAGGTATCCGATGCCCTTAAAGCTTTCGGATGAAACATCGAAGCCCTTGGCAACACCGAGCTTGAAGAAGGTGTATCTTCCTTCTTCGTTGAGCTTGGGTAATGCATCAAATAGCTTGGCCTGATTAGGAAGGAACACCTTGTCGTGTAAATAGCTAGTCTCCTCAAATTGAGCGACTGACCCGATAAATGCGATCTCTTTTAATGCTTCCTCAACATCCAGCACCTCAGGCGGAAACTGTATCTTCAGCCAAGCCCTCGCGCTTCGCAGCTCAATCTGTTTCCAGTTAGGGGGACAGCCGACTATTCGACCACTCATAACACCGCTCCCGCAATCTTGGGCCCTTTCTATGTGAAAATCAGCCAGAAGCGGAAGGCTCCCGTCTTCCCACCGTTTGCTCTTGATAAAATCGCCGTCCGCTCGAAGGACTGAAATAGGAATGCCCTCCGTCCAAGATGTTTCCTTTACGACCCATTGATCCGGCGGAGCCTCGACCACAATTGCCTGATCCTTCGGGATGTCGAGCTTGAGTGTCTTTACGCCGAGTGCGAGATTGCCATTCGACAAGACCAGTAGCGCACAACCTATACGAAGCGAATTCCAAATCTTCATTTGGCTTTCCTCCATTGTTCAGCGCCGGAACGGACCAGGATCGAGTGCGAAAACCGACTGCGCGGCGGGTTCGTCTACACGTAGAGGTTTGCACACATTCTAGTCGGCAGGATTCCGGACTACAAATCGGCAGACCGAGGCAACCTACCGGCTGGCAGCGATCATCTGGGCGGCGTGCTGGAGGCTGGTGTCGGTGACCTTTGCGCCTGACAACATGCGGGCAACTTCGTGGGTGCGGGCGCGATCGTCGAGGACACGGATGCGGGTTTGCGTGCGGCCGTCCTTCTCGCGCTTTTCGACGGCGAGATGCTGATCGGCGAAGGCGGCGATCTGCGGGAGGTGGGTGACGCAGAGAACTTGCTGGGCGCGGCCCAGGGCCTTGAGCTTCTGGCCGACGGCTTCAGCGGCGCGGCCACCGATGCCGATGTCGATTTCGTCGAATACGAGCGTGCGCGGGGTGGTTTTCTTTTTCGTTTTGGACGAGGAGCCTTCCTCGACGGCGACTTTCAAAGTGAGGAGCACGCGGGAGAGCTCGCCGCCGGAGGCGATTTCTACAAGCGGCTTGAGCGGCTCGCCGGGGTTGGTGGCGATGCGGTACTCGACCGAGTCCCAGCCGGCGGAGGACCAGTGTGGGTTTTCGGATGCGCTTCCCTCAGTGGCTAAAGCCCCTTCCGATTTGACTGAGTCAACGTACGGGCTAAAGCCCGTACCCTTCACGCCCGTACCCTTCGCGCCGGTTCCAGTTGCGGAATGGACACCATCGGCGGAGGTGACGGCGACCTCGAACTTGACCTTCATGGCCAGCGAATTGATCTGCGCTTCGGCGAGCTTGGCGAGTTTGGCAGCGGCGGCCTGGCGCTCGGCGGTGAGGGCGGCGGCGGCTTTGCGGTAGGCTGCTGCGGCTTTGTCGAGATCGGCGCGGAGGGTCTTGAGGATCTCGTCGCGGTCTTCGACCTCGGAGAGCTTGCGGGCGGCGTCTTCTCCGAAGGCGATGACTTCGGCGACGGTCTTGCCGTATTTGCGCTTGAGCCGATCGATGAGAGCGAGGCGGTCTTCGATTTCAGAGAGGCGCTCGGGCGATGCGTTGATGCTCTCGGCGTAGTCGCGGAGCGAGGCGGCAATGTCGGACATGGTGGCGCGGGCGGAGGCGAGCTGCTGTGCTGGCTCGGAGAAGCGCGCATCGTAGCGGGCGAGCTCTTCCACGTTGCGAATGGCGTCGCGGAGAGCGGCTTCGGCGCTGGCGCTCCCTTCATAGAGCTGATCGAAGGCGCTCATGGCAGCGGCGTAGAGTTTTTCGGCGTTGGCGAGGACGCGTTTTTCGGTTTCAAGGGCTTCGTCTTCGCCGGGCTGGAGATGGGCGGATTCAATTTCCTTGCTCTGATAGGTCCAGAGATCGACCATGCGGAGGCGGTCCTGTTCGCCGTGGAGGAGGTCGTTGAGCTTGGCGGCGGCGGCGTGCCAGCGAGCGTAGGCCTCCGCGACGGCGTCTAAAGAAATGCCGGCGAAGCGGTCGAGGAGGAGGCGCTGCTGCGCCTGGTCGAAGCTGGAGAGGCTTTCAGTCTGCGCGTGAACGAGCGCAAGCTCGGGCGCGAGCTGCTTGAGGACCTGGACGGTGGCAGGCTGGTTGTTGACGAAGACGCGGCCTTTGCCGGTGGAGAGGATTTCGCGGCGGAGGATGATGTCGGCGCCCTCGGCGTCAATGCCGTTCGCTTCGAGGATCGATTCTGCGCCGGGCGTGGACTCAAAGACGCAGGAGAGAGCAGCCTTGTCGGCGCCGTGGCGGACCAGCTCTCCCGAGCCTTTCCCTCCTAATAGGAGCGCCAGAGCGTCGACGAGGATGGATTTGCCGGCGCCGGTTTCGCCGGTGAGGAGATTGAGGCCGGGCCCAAAGGAGGCGATGGCGTGATCGATGACGGCGTAGTTTTCAGCGCGGAGTTCGACGAGCATGGTTGATCCGTTTTACCACGGAGCCTGGTCGAGTGAGCCAAGATGGGCTCCCACCTTAACCGAAGCGCAAAATGCGCGCGCCGGTTAGGGTGGGGCACCCGTTCCGTAATCCATGAGAATCCGAGCGCAGCATAGCATGAACGAGGCTTGCGCGGAGTGCCGCAGGCAACGCCGGGCGCGAGAAAGCGATCCACGCCGGGTGGGGGCGCCCGCAACCGCGCGATGAGGGGTCCAGGCAAACGGGTGCACCCAAACGGTCACTTGGGCGGGAGAACGCGGTCTGGTACCGTTGAGAATGAGGTGAATGGCGATTTTTACAGCAGC
>JBEKAJ010000247.1:0-5372 GCA_050018295.1 Occallatibacter sp.
TCCGATGGTGTTGCACAATAGCCGTTTCCTTATTGGAGTGACTCTGATCTGCAGCATCATCGCCGCTTTCTTTGCGGTCTGCATGGCGCTGATGGTGTTTTCCGTTCTTTCTTCGGGCGGCGGCTCTAGCGGCGGGAATTTGTATAACGCCTTCTGGTGGGGATTCGGCGCATTGGCTTTCGGTTATGGTTGCCCGCGGCTGTGGAAACTGTCCCGCGCCATGGCAGCTTATAAAGTCATGCTGGATAGCAGAGGTGTGAACTTCAACCTGGGCACAAAGAAGAAACCTTCAGATCTGTTTCTCGCATGGGATCAGGTCGCCGCGATCAAGCACAAACGCGTGGGCAACGCGCAGCAGTACTACGTGCAAGGAAAAGACGGAAGCGAAGCGAGATTCTCATCGTACACGTTTTTCCGTCCCAAGAAAGTTGCTCGCATGATTGCTGAGCGCACTGGTCTTGCGATACAAGAGGCCTGATGATCGGTTGATGTCTTGCCGCGAGCGATTAATTGCCGGGTGCCGATTGAGCTTTGACCAGGGCCTGGGGCGGAATTTCAGCAACGACCATCTTTGAGCCATCGAAAAACAGGCAGGCGATGAACTGAGGGTTGTCGTCGCCGGGGCCGCGGACACTCATCTTGGGACCGCCTGAATTCAACTGAACCAAGTCGCCGGGCAGAAATGTTTCGGGCATATAAGTCCTCCTCGCTGCACTATACTTCAACGAACCCTCAACCGGGAGCCTGTTTGAGAAGACCGTTGGAGGCCAGTGCATGGCGGCAATTCATGTTGCGCCGCCCGCTGGGGAAAAATGATGCAACCGATTCTGGAGATCAACGTCAGGCCAACACTATGCAAATTGCTCTGCTGATTTTCTGCTTTCTCACCATCGCCGGCGCTTATGCCGGCTGGCGGAGAAGCCCTCTCTATTCCATCAAGACCACATTGAAACTGGTGGGCGGGTTTCTGCTGATCGTCGCGGTTGTTGCGGGCACAACCTATGTGATCGTGAACGGTTCCTTGAGCCGATCGCCGGTTGCAGAGGGAATTGCGGGCCTCGTGGCGGCGATGGCCGTGGCGTGCGGATCCAGTATCTTTATCGTCCGTATCACCGACGCACAGATTGCCGCGCTGCCTCCGTCGGCAAGGCTGGTCAGCTTCAATCGACACAAGGTCTACCAGTGGATTTGGCGTCTCGTAGTCTTCTTGCTCATCAACACAGCGGTTTCCCTGGTGCTTCCATCATCAACCTGGAAATGGCTGCCAGCGGCCCTGGGCGGGTTTGTGCTGTTTTTGTGCGGCCCCATGTTTTCGATCGCCTACATGATGGCGCGGCGAAACGACCGCGGCATGTCGGCGGTCATCGCCAATCCATGGGCGCACTGGCAATACACGCCGGAGAAATGGGCGCAATGGGCGGCGAATCAACGCGAGTGGGAGATGGCCCAGGAGGGCCCATGGAGTTGGAAGGGCGTTTCGCTGTTTGTTTTGTTGTGCGTGGGGCTTTTCGTGTTAGGCGCTCTGTTTACCGGCGAAAGCCTGCAGGAGAATGTGACGATTGTGAGCGGTTTGACTGGTTTTATCATCCTGCTCGTGGCGGTGGCGTACTGGTTCAAAGGCACCAACTTTGACCGGCGCTATCGGCGGCTGCTCGCGGCGGCACCAGAAACATGGTTTGGCGACGAGGGCATGTTCTCGAACGGGGCATACATGCCCTGGATTCTTTCCGGAAGGTACCTGCTGAAAGCCACCGCCGCGATGGATCAACCGGCTCGCCTGATGTTGATTTTTGAATCGTTCAACGGAAGCTCGTCAACGCAAATCACCCAGCGGATCGCGATTCCTGACGGCCATATCACCGACCTGCCGATGCTGCAGCAAAAGCTCAACACTCATTGCCCCACTGCCTCTGTTCATTTGAGTGCGCCGTAGATCTATTCTTCCCGCAGTCTCGAGAAGCCTCACCTTCAAATCAGATTCAAAGTGGTTCATCGCCGGGCGGTCAAGCGCCGCGCGGAATTGGCTCCGGCTTGAATCCTCGGGCTATGGCCATGAGGCCCGCACGCAAAAAGCCCAGCGTGTGCGCCATGCCCGCATGCCACGGCGCGGAGCAGGTCATTTGTGGAGCATGGTCGGGAATGACGACGCCGTCGAAACCGTTCTTGTCGAGGAGATAGAGGATGCGGAGCATGTCGACTTCGCCGTCATCGATGAAGGTCTCGTGATAGCGCGGGGCCTTGCCGACGATGTTGCGGAAGTGGACGTAGGCGATACGATGCTGGCTGCTGTAACGGTCGACGGTCTGATAAATGTCGCCTTCGGTCATTTCGGCGAGCGTGCCTAGGCAGAATTCGAGCATGTTGCTGGGGCTGGGAGAGATGTCAATGAGGCGCTGGTACATGGCCTGCTGATAGACGAGGCGCGGCTGGCGGCGCATGGTGGGGGTGGGCGGATCGTCAGGGTGCGCGGCGAGGCGCACGCCGGCTTTTTCAGCGACGGGCAGAGCTTCTTCAAGGAACCGCTGGAGGCGGCGCCAAAGCTCGTCGTGGGTAATGGTGGGCAGTGTGCCCGGTGGTGCGTTGGGGTCGACAATCATGTTCCATACAACGCCGTTGGGAATGGGCGTGTCGACGGAGCCGTCCATGCCAACTGATTCCGCGCCGCCGCGCGCAAATGGCCCGCTGGTCCGGCCGGCAACACCGGCGATGGAAAAGTTGTAGCCAAAGGTAGGAATGCCGGCTTCGCCGACGGCGCGCAGAATGGTGAACACATTCTGCATGTGCTGGGCGCGTTTGGGGCCGTCGAGGAGAATGTCGTACCAGTGGGCGGGGTCGAAGTTTTCAATGCCCTCGAGCTTGAGGCCAGCGGCCTCCACCTGCTTGCGGAGCTGAATGAGCTCGGCGGCTGTCCAAAGGCGGTTGGGATCACCAGCCAGGCCCCAGGGCTTGTCTTTGCCGCCGGTGGGCTGGTTGTTGGATGGATTGGCCTGGCCCTGACGGAAGTAGTCGACGAGATGGACGATGACATGGGTGCAGCCAGCCTGCACGGCGAATGCGTAATATTCGTCGTTGAGCATGTGCCGGTAGAGACCCAGACCGAGCTTCATATTCGCCCTGAGCCAGTGTAGACGAGGTCGCGAAGCCTGCGGCGAAAGACCGGCGAAAAGACGGGAGAATCGGGCCAAAAAAGAACGGCAAATTTGATGCTTTGAATACTTGCCAGAGGTCAATTGTTGATGTAATCTCTGATACCTGCCGTCGTTTCCCCCTCGCCGGTGCTTCCACTTGGGACTTCCCTGTTTGCGATCCGGATGGATTTTCGGGCTACGCGCCAAAAGCGCGAAGTGCTTGGCAGCGGCCACAACGACGTGAAGAGATGCACGACGGTTTATCAGCAAGCCTGCCTCCTCTGCAGGCTGAACGATGCCATCGTGGAGGAGGGGGTTGTGTACGAAACGCAAGAACAAATTCTGGTGCCGGGTACGGGGGTCAGCCAACACGTTCATTTGCTTGGCGCGCGCCCAACGCTGCTGCGCAACAATCGGGTCCTGATTTTTCTCACCTATTTCGGCAGCATCGCCTCGCTGATCATCTCCCTTAGCATGTTGTTTGTCGCCCTCACGACCATTTTCCCGTTGAGCGCGATGAATCCCGATAAGTTCGCGGCCGGCGCGTTGTGGGTGCTGGGAGCGTGGCTGATGGCCATGTCGCAGGTCTTCCTGTGGCGGCAGGGGAAGTTGATGGCGCATTGTTCAGTTCTGCTCGACAGCTATGGAGCGCACTTCAAACTCGGCAACACCAACGGCGCAAAAGAGGTGTTTATGCCGTGGAATGGAATCGCCGCCGTCCACTATAAGCGGATGCCGGATGCGCAAAAGTTCACCGTTCTGGGTACGGACACCAGCATGGTGACCTTCACTTCGCACGCCTTCTACCGGCCAAAGAGGGTGGCGCGGTTGATCGCAGAGCGCGCAGGGCTGCCCCTGGTGAGGGGCTGAAGAACAGTCCACGCAGCACCAGGCATCATTTTGGAATTCGCAAGAAAGGGGTGCGTCTGACGCAACCGCAGACGGCACTCTTAGTGTGCGCGCGACTCAGTGAGAAGCTGTCTCAACTGGCTTTCAAGCTCTTTCGCGTCCGCCTCACCCTGAAAGCGCGTGCGCACTACGCCATTTCTGTCGATGAGGAACGTTAGCGGCAACCCCAGCACGCCTCCGAACCGCACGGCGAGATTCTCATCACCCATGGCAGTCGGGTAGTTTAGCTTGAGCCGGTCGACGAGACGGCGCGCTGGAGCGGCGTCGTCATCCATGCAGATACCGATGACAGTGAAACCCTGACGCCCATACTGGCGCTGCCATGCTGCAAAGACGGGCATCTCCACCTGGCACGGCGCACACCACGTGGCCCAGAAGTTGAGCAGAACAACTTTGCCGCGAAAGGCAGCGAGGCGAATCGTTTGGCCATCGAAGCCGGTGAGCGTGAATTCGGGCGCCTGTTTGTTGAGCGGATTGTCCGCCGGCAAGCCGGCGGGCTCGGCTGAAGCGGCCAGAGATGCGGCGATGAGGCAAAGGAAAAACGCGCGGCGCAGGGCGCGATGAACAGAACGTGGCCAGGACGCCACATTAATGGCCGGCTTCAATGGGAAACCCCTTGTTCACCCAATCGTCGCCAAAGTTGTCGGCAAGATAGAGTACCTTCACGCGGGTAAATCCCATCTCGTGAAGCAGGTTGTAAGCGGGGCCGACGTTGGGGCAGCGATTCCATGGGCAGCAGCCGCAATAGATAACGATGAAGGTCGCGGGTGGCAGTGACGCTACGCGGCTGCGCAACTGAGCGATGCCTTCGGCCTGTGAGCCGGGTCCGGCGAACTCCGCGCCTGGAATGTGCGCCTGGGCAAACATCATGCGCGAGCCCACCTGCAGGATCAGCGGCTTTTCAGCGCCGTGCGTATGCAACAGGCGATTGAGTTCGGCGGGCTGGATGAGCTGTACCGTCGGATTTGTGAACGCGCTAGCTGGCTGCGGCGCCGCCCATTGGGCCGCGGCTTGGACCCGCTGCTGCACCAGACAAAACAGCCCTAGAGCGGCAACCAAAGCCTTTGTTCCTCGCATGAAACCGGATGACATGGTGGATTCTCTATAACTAGTGTAATCCGGCCCCGATGGGCAGCAGCGGCTAGGAAAAACTGCGCACAAATTGAAAACGCCAGAGACCGAAGCCTCTGGCGTTTCAATCTTGATGATCTCATAGTACAACCGGCTGTCGCGTCCTCCGGCTCCCCCAGCGGCGAACCTGCAGCTTTCGCTGCCGCTCCCTCCTCTGGCTGCGCCGGCACGGAACTTTCGGCTTGCGCCTACTGCCCCGCACTC
>JBEKAJ010000248.1:0-5281 GCA_050018295.1 Occallatibacter sp.
CGATTGAATCCACTCCTCGGAGAGGCGATGCAGGCCATTCTCGCGCTCGAAGACGGGCGCATCTTCCGCGGCCACGGCCATGGACACCTGGGCGAATGCCAGGGCGAGGTCGTTTTTAATACCTCTCTCACCGGCTACCAGGAAATCGCCACCGATCCCTCCTATGCCGGCCAGATTGTCGTCCTCACCAACCCACAAATTGGCAATTACGGCACCAATCGCGCCGACAATGAGGCGGCCCGGCCCTACATCGAGGGCCTCATCGTCCGCGAATTCTCCGCCATCAGCTCCAACTGGCGCTCCGAGCAGGTGACCGATGAATACATGGAGCGCTACACCGTCCCGGTTCTGGCCGAGATCGATACGCGCGCCCTCGTTCGCCATCTGCGCGATCGCGGCGTGATGCGCGGGGTGATTTCGACCACCGAATCGAGCCCCGACGTGCTGGTCGCGAGAGCTAAGAGCATCCGCAAAATGGAGGGGACCGATCTGGCGCGTGTGGTCTCGACCAAAGCCAGCTATGAGTTCGACGCCTCCGATCCACGCAGCCAGATGGGGGAGCCGCTGTTGACCGAGGGTTTCATTCAAAAGCCTCAGCCCAGCAAGCCCACCCTTAATGTAGTGGCTTATGATTTTGGCATTAAGCAGAACATTCTGCGTATGTTAACGCGCGATGGATGCCGCGTGACTGTGGTCCCCGCAGAGACTTCCGCGGAAGACGTGCTCGCGCTCAAGCCAGACGGCGTCTTCCTCTCGAACGGCCCCGGCGACCCTGAGCCGGTTGACTATGCCGTCCGCGCCATTCGCGGCTTGATGGGCCGTGTACCGGTCTTTGGCATCTGCCTGGGCCACCAGCTTTGCGGGCTGGCTCTCGGCGGACGCACCTACAAGCTCAAGTTTGGTCACCACGGCGGAAATCATCCAGTGCGCAACAATGCCACCGGCAAAGTCGAGATCACCGCCCATAACCACAACTTCGCTGTTGACCCCGACTCCATCAACGCCAACGAGGTGGAGCTGACGCACGTCGACCTGAACGACCAGACACTCGAAGGCCTGCGCCACAAGACGCTGCCGCTCTTCAGCGTGCAGTACCACCCCGAAGCCGCTCCCGGCCCGCACGATTCGCATTATCTGTTCCGTGACTTCCGGCAGATGATGGAGGAGTGGAAGGGATGAAGCAAGCTCTCCCAGTCCTTTGCCTTCTGTTGGGACTGGGGAGTTGTTTTTCCATGTCTCAGACTGCTTCGCCGACGAAGGATCCCTTCGCGCGATACATGGCCAGCGTCAAAGCTGGGACGCCGGAGCCCGCACTGCAAGAGTTCGCAACTGGATGCAATGTGGACGTTTCGAAGATTCTGCCCCGGTACGCCGTCGGCCCGGGAAGCTCGTTTACTCCAGCCAATGACCTCGCGAAGGGACTCAGGACTCTTGATACGGACTTCTACTCGACAGCAGAGGTTTGGACTTCGGAGAGTCACGTTGTTGTCGAAATTTGGGCGAACAGCGACGATGTCGATTCGGAGGTTCGCTACTATGAATGCTTCGTCTCACAAGAGTTGAAGCAAGCGGAGGTCATTGAGTGGGATGTTCCCATGGTCCAATCGGCACACGTTGTCCCTTGGGGTTATTCCCGGCGATGGGAACGCGGCGAAGACGGTCGTATGCAAAGGACCGAGGCTGAGTTTGTGGACGAAATTGAGCGACCCATCCCAAAGCCAAAACTGGATGCCGACGGCGAGAGGTACGTCAGCTGGACACCGAGCCTCGGACCTCTGAGCGAATTGAAGCTGCCACCTGCATTGTTGCACTGAGATTAGGAAACAGAACAGAAAAATGCCACGCAGAAATGACATTCAGAAGATCCTGGTGATCGGCTCCGGACCCATCGTGATCGGCCAGTCGGCCGAGTTTGACTATTCCGGCACCCAGGCCTGCAAGGCCCTCAAACAGGAGGGCTACGAGGTGGTGCTGGTTAACTCGAACCCGGCCACCATCATGACCGACCCCGAGCTGGCCGACCGCACCTACATCGAGCCGCTCACCCACGAGTACGTGGAAGAGATCATCCGCATTGAAGCGGAGATGCTCGCAGCGGATCCGAAGTCGGGCAAATTTGCGCTACTGCCCACGGTCGGCGGCCAGACGGCCCTCAATCTCGCTGTCGATCTCGCCGACACCGGCGTTCTCGACCGCTACAACGTAGAGCTAATCGGCGCCAAGCTCGAAGCCATCAAGAAAGCGGAAGACCGCCTGCTTTTCAAAGATGCGATGATCCGCATCGGCCTTGAAGTTCCGCGCTCCGCGCTCGTCAACAACCTGCGCGACGGTCTCGATTTCTCCAACAAGCTCGGCTTCCCGATTCTCATCCGCCCCAGCTTCACGCTCGGCGGCACCGGCGGCGGCATCGCCTTCAACCGCGAAGAGATGATGGAGATTCTCGCCCGCGGTCTCGACCTCTCGCCCGTCCACGAGTGCCTCGTGGAAGAGAGCGTACTCGGCTGGAAGGAGTTCGAGCTCGAGGTGATGCGCGACCTCGCTGACAACGTCATCATTATTTGTTCAATTGAAAATTTCGACCCCATGGGCGTGCACACGGGGGACTCCATCACAGTGGCGCCCGCGCAAACGCTCACCGACCGCGAGTACCAGAAGATGCGCGACGCGGCCATCGCCGTCATGAGGGAGATCGGCGTCGAAACCGGCGGGTCAAACGTTCAATTCGCCGTCAATCCGCAGGACGGCCGCATGACGATCATCGAGATGAACCCGCGCGTCTCGCGCTCCTCGGCGCTCGCGTCCAAGGCCACCGGCTTTCCGATCGCCAAAATTGCAGCCAAGCTCGCCGTGGGCTACACGCTTGACGAGATTCCCAACGACATCACGCGCAAAACGCCGGCTTGCTTTGAGCCCACGATCGATTACGTCGTGGTCAAAATCCCCAAGTGGCAATTCGAAAAGTTTCCCGGCGCCGACGAGACCCTGGGCCCGCAGATGAAATCGGTCGGCGAAGTAATGGCCATCGGCCGCACCTTCAAAGAGTCGCTGATGAAAGCCTGGCGCTCGCTTGAAACCGGCAAGAAGACCGGCGCCGAAATCCTGGAGCCGCGCCGCCTGACGCAGATGCTGGTGACGCCACGGCCGGAGCGCCTCGGCTACATTCGCTACGCCTTTGAGCGCGGCCTGAGCGTGCGCGATGTCGCGCGCCTCACAAAAATCGATCCCTGGTTCCTGCACCAGTTGCGCGAGGTGACGCTGGCGCAGGCGGCCATTGCCGGCACAACCCCAAAGGAAATTGACGCGGAGGACATGCGCCAGCTCAAGCGCCTCGGCCTCAGCGATGAGCGAATCGCCACGGAGTGGAAGCTCGAAGGCCATGCGGGCGTGCAGCAGGTGAGGGAACTGCGCGAAGGGCAAGGAATCCGCCCCGTCTTCAAGCTCGTCGACACCTGCGCCGCCGAGTTCGAGTCCATGACGCCTTACCTCTACTCCACCTACGAGGAAGAGGACGAGGCGCCGCCGACGAAAACGCCCAAGATCATCATCCTCGGCTCGGGCCCCAACCGCATAGGCCAGGGCATCGAGTTCGACTACTGCTGCTGCCACGCGGCCTTCGCGCTCAAAGATGACGGCTACGAGACGATTATGGTCAACTGCAACCCTGAGACCGTCTCCACCGACTACGACACCAGCGACCGCCTCTACTTTGAGCCGCTGGTGCTGGAAGATGTGCTGGCCATCTACAACCACGAAGCGCAGTCCGGCGCGAAGATCGGCATGATTGTGCAGTTCGGCGGACAAACGCCGTTGAACCTGGCGCAGCGCCTCCTTGCAGCCGGCGTGCCCATCATCGGCACCTCGCCCGAATCGATCGACCTCGCCGAAGACCGCAAGCAGTTTGGCAAACTGCTTGAGGATTTGAAGATTCCGCAGCCGCGCGGAGGCACGGCGATCAATGTAGACCAGGCGCTGGCCGTCGCCGACGAGATCGGCTATCCCGTCCTGGTGCGCCCCAGCTACGTGCTCGGCGGCCGAGCGATGGTCATCGCCTACGACGCCGAGGCCGTCACCCGCTACATGCGCCAGGCCGTCGAGTACTCGCAGGAGCGCCCCGTCCTCATCGATCACTTCCTCGAGAACGCCCTCGAAGTCGACGTTGACGCGCTCTGCGACTCGAAAGATGTTCTGATCGCCGGCATCATGCAGCATATTGAGGAAGCCGGCATTCACTCCGGCGACTCCTCCTGCGTTCTGCCCGCCGTCGGCATCAGTGAATCCACTCTTGAAACCCTCCGCGCCCACACGCGCAAGTTGGCCCTCGCACTCAAGGTCGTCGGCCTCGTCAATTTGCAGTTCGCCATCCAGCGCGACGATCAAGGCAACGACAGCGTCTACGTCATCGAGGTGAACCCCCGCGCCTCACGCACCGTTCCTTACGTCTCGAAGGCCACCGGCGTGCCCCTGGCCAAGATCGCCGCGCGTCTCATGACCGGCCGCAAGCTGTGCGAGCTTCTGCCCGACGAAGTCAGATCCGGAAAAGACTTGGGAACCGGCGCGCATTTCTACGTCAAATCGCCAGTTTTTCCATGGTCAAAGTTTGCCGGCGTCGACACCGTTCTCGGCCCGGAGATGAAGTCGACAGGCGAAGTGATGGGCGTGGCGTCCACCTTCGGCGAGGCTTTCGCCAAGGCGCAGCTCTCCGCCGGCCAATTGCTGCCCACTGTTGGCACGGTCTTTTTCACCGTGAACGATCACGACAAGCAAGCGGTCATCCCGTTGGCGCGCCGCTACGTCAATCTCGGATTCAAAATCGTCGCCACGGAAGGCACGGCCAACGTCCTCGAAGGCGCGGGAATGATCGTCGAGCGTGTTTTCAAAGTCGATGAGGGCCGGCCAAACGCCGTGGACCTCATCAAGGAGAAGCGCATTCAGCTTGTCGTGAATACGCCGCGCGGCCAGGATGCGCTCTTCGACGAGAAGGCTATCCGCCGCGCCGCAGTTCTCGCGCGCGTTCCCACCATCACCACGCTGGCAGCCGCGCAGGCTGCGGCGGACGGGATCGCCTCGATGCAGAAGCATTCGGTTAGCGTCTACGCGCTGCAGGCGCTGCACTCGGCCAACGGGCGGTGACGGTTCGCGGCCCGCTTGCGTAGGCACGTGGAGATTGGTTTTGTGATAAGCTGAGAATCCTCCCAGCGAATGCGCCTTGAAGACGAGTCTCCACGGCGCCGTTGACTGTGCATCGGCTTCCCCAAGGAGTCCGAGAGCGTGTCAGACCAAC
>JBEKAJ010000249.1:0-5241 GCA_050018295.1 Occallatibacter sp.
TTGCGCAGGTAAATGTACTTGGCGTCCTGGCCGCCGATCTCAAAGATGGTGTCCACGTCCGCGGCAAAGTGCGTTGCCCCGGCGGCGTGTGCTGAAATCTCGTTGTACACTCGCTCGGTTCCCAGGAACGCGCCAACCAGTTCCCGCGCTGAGCCCGTTGCGCCGGCTAGGCCCACTGGGCGATTGCCAACCAAAGCAACGAGAGCCCTGATGCACTCACGAACCGCGGCCACGGGATCGTCGTGCGTGCGCGTGTAATGCGAAGCCACGATGGCTCGCGTCGCAGGATCGAGCAGGACCGCCTTGGTCGTCGTCGAGCCTGCATCCACACCCAACACCATGGGACCGTCGGGGGCCATTTGCAGGGGCGGGGCGGCCATCACGCGCACCTGGTCCTCAAATTGACCGAGCGGCGGAAGCGTATCGAGGACCGGCGGATGCGAGAGGTGCGGCGATTTGTAGAGAGGATTCTCGCGAGTGAGCAATGCGCTGCCCCACGCTTCAAACCACTCGCTCTCCGGCAGCACCACAAGCTCGGTCGTAGGAAGTTTCTCGCCCAGCGCTTCAATGAAGGCCGCATTGCGCGTCACGCCCCCGATCAACAACACGCGCCTCAGCGAGGATTGTCCCTTCTCGAGGAGTGACACAACCTTCCCGGCCATGCTTTCGTGCAGCGTCTTCAGGATGTCGGCGGGCGTGGCCTCGTGACGATTCAGCTTATGCGTCACATCGGACTTGCAATGCACGGTGCAGCGCGAGGCCAGCGGGACGACGCTTCCTGAAGAGGAAAGGCCGATCGCGTTATCGATGTCCAGTCCCATCCTGCCGATCAATTGCACGAAGAATTCGCCGCTGCCCGCCGCGCATTTGTTGTGCGACAGAACATTGGTGACTCTTCCACCGGCGAGCGTATAGACCAGAAAAGATTCGCCGCCCAGGGATGCCACGGCGTCAAACTCGCCCTCCGCGCGTTTGCGCACCTCCCCCAGAGCGCGCTGGATTGCGGCAAACTCAGAGATATGGCCCAGATGACCGGACACGCCGAAATACTCGGCGTCCGCGAACTCCGGCGCAGCCAGCAACTGCTCAAGAACCTCCAGGGGTCGTCCCTGATGGGCGATCACCTTTGCATTTTTTTGGTCGCGCCGGACCGTAACCACCTTGACCGTCAGTGCGCCGATGTTGATGCCTACATAAGACATGGCGGCTCAGTACTGCGGAAACCGGTGAGAAGGTCGCGCGGGCAGGCGAAAACCTGCGATCCGATCCACTCAATCGTCTGTTCAATTGTCTGTGCGACCTACAGTACGCCCAAACAGAGAAGAATGAAAGCTCATTTGAGGTTTCGAAGAACAATCGTATTCATGGAGCTTCAATGATCAGAAACAAGGCGAGTTGTCTCGGGCAGGTTGATGCTGAATATGAAGGGCTACGCACGACGGCTTCGCTCAGGACGGCTCCGTGGGCGATGCTTCCGGGTGGGATGAGGCGGAGGGCTGGCGCACGCAACGGCGTTTCCGGGGACTCATGTCCTGAAAGCTGGCTTTGGAGCTCATAACCTCCGCAGGATGAGCGGGTCGGCCTGAGGTCAACAGTGGTGATTTCTCCAGTTTCCGCTTTGCCCGTCCTTTGGCGGCGATCACTTGCCAAAGTTATCGGGGCAAGAGCGACCCCCTTTTGCAGGCGCCAGCGCCCGATAGTGCGATGTTCATCCCGCCGAAAATGGTCAGGGTGGCGCGGCGCGTGAATTCGATGGTGGAGCGGGCGCTGAGGGGAAGGTTTCCGCTAATCGCCAACTTGGCGATGCCGTGAACAAATGACCAGGCAATCCACGCCAGAGGCAATGGATCCCCAGCCGGGAGATCCCCGGACTGCTGTGCCGCAGTGATGCACTCAAGCAGAACGGCAAAGGCATTTTGCCCGGCCGAGTGCTGGTCCTGCCCACCGAGGGCGTGAGGCAGGTCGAACATGACGAGGAAATGCTGCGGCCAGCGCAGGGCAAATGCCACGTAGCCACAACCGCACTCCCGCAACCGCTCCCGTGGCGAGGAAGCCCGGGCCATGCTCTTCCGCATCGAGGCGGTAAGCCGGTCAAACCCCTCGGCAGCGACCGCGGCCAGCAGGTCATCTTTGCCGGCAAAGTGGCGATACGGGGCATTGTGCGATACCCCGGCGCGTCGCGCGACCTCGCGCAGCGTGAAGGCGCGGGGGCCGACCTCACCGGTCAGCGCGACCGCGGCATCGAGCAGGGTCTGGCGAAGATTGGCGTGATGGTACGGCTCGGATCGAGTCATGATCTATTCTTAACAGATTGATGTTGACAGTGGCAACATTTGGCTCTAATCTTATGTTGTCGCTGTCAACATTCAAAGTGACAGGCCGACGATTCGCGGAGGATGGAGTGATGGCAAGCGGAATTGCTTACAAGCAGGCAAAGCTGACAGAAACATGGGATGCAATTGTGATCGGCTCCGGCATCGGCGGGCTTACGGCGGCGGTCCTGCTGGGAGCGCACGCCGGCAAACGCGTCCTGGTCCTCGAGAGGCACTACGAAGCTGGCGGATTCACGCATACGTTTCATCGGCCGGGATACGAATGGGATGTGGGCCTGCATTACATCGGGCAGATGCAGAATGAGTGCTCCGCGGTGCGGCGCGCATTCGACCATGTGACGGCGGGAAACGTGCAATGGCAGCCTATGCCGGATGTTTACGACCGCATCCTCATCGAAGGCCGAACATTCAACTTTGCCGCCGGGCTGGAACGCTTCAGGGAGGGCCTCCTGCAGTCGTTTCCGGACGAACGCAGGGCCATCGACCGATATATCGCGGCGGTGAAGGCCTGCAACCGCGCGAGCGGCCTCTACTATGCGGAAAAGGCGGTTCCGGCGCCTGTGGCGGCGCTGGCCGGCAGCCTGATGCGCGTGCCGTACCTACGCTGGGCAAGACAAACGACGCGCGAAGTGCTCGAGAGTCTTACCGGCAATCGGGAGCTGGTGGGTGTGCTGACCGCTCAATGGGGCGACTACGGATTGTCGCCTGGGAAAAGCAGCTTTGCTGTTCACGCCACGATCGCTGCGCATTATTTTGACGGGGCGAGCTACCCGGTGAGTGGCGCGGGCGCTATCGCCGCGGCCATGGTCCCGCAGATCGAGTTTACCGGCGGCGCGGTTGTGACGAGCGCCGAGGTTTCAGGCATCCTGTTCGACGGCGCGACAGCGGTGGGCGTGCGGATGAGCGACGGACGCGAGTTTCGGGCTGGGGCGGTATTGAGCGATGCAGGTGCGGCCAATACATTTGAGCGCCTGCTGCCGCCGGATTTGCCGGCTTTGGATTCGTTGCGCCTCCGCTTGCGCAGGCTTCAGCCCTCAACGGCGCATGTGAGCCTTTATGTTGGTCTGTCAAAGAGCGATGCCGCGCTTGGGCTACAAGGCACGAACCTATGGGTGTATCCGTCCTTCGATCACGATGGGAATATGGAACGTTTCACGCGGGACATCAATTCGCCGTTGCCAGGTGTCTACCTTTCCTTCCCTTCCGCTAAGGACCCGGATTTTCCACGCCGCCATCCCGGAAAGAGCACGGTCGAAGCCATCGCGATGCTTCCTTACGCGGCATTTGACCGCTGGGGAGACACGCGCTGGAAGCAGCGCGGAGACGAGTACGATGCGCTGAAGGAGCGGCTTGGAGCACGGCTGCTAGCCGAATTGATGCGGCAAGCGCCCTCCGTGGCCGGAAACATCGCCTACACCGAGTTGTCCACGCCTGTCACAACGCGGCACTTCATGAACTACCGGCACGGAGAGATCTACGGCATCGCCTCCACTCCTGACCGTTTCATGACGCGTGAATTAGGAGCCAGAACACCAATTCTCGGCCTCTACCTCACGGGGCAGGATGCGGCCAGTCTAGGCGTGGTGGGCGCGCTCTATGGCGGAGTCATCGGGGCCTCGGCTGCAGCCGGAAGGAACTTCTTTTCGGTCGTGTCAAAGCCCCGGGATGCGCGAAACATGAATGGCCCACGCGCAATTGGTGCTGTCGCGTAGCGGATCCATCGTGGCCACCTGAATCTTTCGCCGCACCTCCGGGGTTGAAAGCCGGATGATTCCCGCTTAGCTATTCGGCGCCTGAACGCCCCCGTTACCTCCGGCCAAGGCGGCTATTCAGGAGCCTGAGGGCCCCTGCTGCCTCCAGCGGCCGGCGCATTCTCGGTGTTCTCGACGTCCACGGCGCTTTCGGCAACGATCGGATCGTTCCGTCGCGCCGCGGTGTGTTTCGCGATAAGGCGTCCCAGAAGATCGTTCGACGTGGGACCGGAGTCGTGTTGGTGGATGCTCACTCCGCGCCCTTCAGGGTAACCCAGTAGAACCGGCGCCAGCAAAACTTGCAGCGAACCGGGCGGAGAAAAAATAAGCTAAGCAGGCCGTCGTAAGGGCGCGTCTCGCCTGGCTTGAATTGAACGGATTTGCAGCGAGGGCACCTTCGCCGAAAGAAAAGCACTTTCGGCAGCCAATCCGGCCAGGTCAGCGTTGCGACACTCATGGGGAAGTTCCTTTCAGGGTAAGGATGGCATCGATCACTGCTCAGTTCCGTCTCCCGCGCTGGAATTTGCATCCAGCCATGTGAGAAGACAACGTACGCTTCCCGTGGCTAAAGCGATGCTCGAATCGGCTGCTCCGTAATACAGGTTGATGGTGTCGCCATCCGCGCCGATGGTTTGGCCGCAAGGAAACACGACGTCATGCACATCTCCGACGCGCTCGTAGGGGGCTTCGGGACCGAAGATCCATGAGTCCCCGCGTTGCAGGCAGATCTCTGGCTGGTCGAGATCAAAAAGCGCGAGGCCGAGCCGATAGATGCTTCCCGAGGCAGTAACCCGCACGCCGTGGTAGATCACCAGCCAACCTTTCGGCGTTTCGATGGGCGGAGAGCATAGGCCAATCTTGTTCGCATCCCACCATCCCCCGCGCCGTGCTACCAGAATGACTTTGTGGCTGCCCCAATGCCGCAGGTCGGGTGAGTAGGAGATCCACATATGAGCGCCGGTGGTGGTCATCGGCCGGTGGATCAAGGCCCAGTAGCCGTTGATTCTTCGCGGCAGCAGTGCGGCGTCCTTATCTTCAGGAGACATGATGACGCCGTACCGCTCAAAGCTCTTGAAGTCTTTGGTGAGCGCCAGGGAAACTCCGGGACCGCCGCGGGCAAATGAAGTGTACGCCACCGCATATTGCTCGAGTTCCGG
>JBEKAJ010000250.1:0-5179 GCA_050018295.1 Occallatibacter sp.
CCGAGACCTGTGCCGCCGGACTCGCGTGAGCGGGCCTTGTCGACGCGATAGAAGCGCTCGAAGATGCGTTCCAGATGCTCGGAGGCGATGCCGGGGCCGAAGTCCTGAATGGTGAACTCCACCTCGGAGGCGAGCAGGCGCGCATCGGCGCGGATGCGCTTGCCTGACTGGGCGTATTTGAGGGCGTTCTCCATGAGATTGCCGAAGACCTGATGCATGGCGTCGGGATCGGCCATCACGATGGAGTCGGGCGCGCCGGCGGACTGAAGCTTGACGCCGGAGTCGACGACCATGCCGCCGATGGAGTCGATGGCGTCCTGGAGGAGCACGTCGGCGCGGACCGGCTGCAGCGAAAGCTTGTAGTCGGGGCTCTCAACGCTGGCGAGAGCGAGCAGATCCTCGGTGAGGCGATTCATGCGACTGGCGTTTTTCAGAATGACGCCGAGGAATTCGAGGGTGGTTTCGGGGCTGGGATTGGGATCTTCGATCAGCGTTTCAACGTAGCCCTGAATGGAAGTGAGCGGGGTGCGCAGCTCGTGGCTGACGTTGGCGACGAACTCACGGCGGGATTTTTGCGCGGCCTCGATGCTGGTGACGTCGTGGAGAACAACGAGCGCGCCACCGGCGGGCAATGGCGCAGCGTTGACTTCAAAGACGCGGCCCGGCGCAAGCAGGCTGGCGCGGCCCACGCAGAGTTCGCGGCGCTCGAGTGCGCCGCGCACGCAGGCCAGCAGCTCAGGATCGCGCACGGAGTGGACGAGCGGGCGGCCAGGCGCGAGTTGGGATCCAAGGATGCCTTGCATGACGGCGTTGGACCAGCGGACGAAACCCGCCGAGGTGATGGCGACGACCGCCTCCTGCATCGAGTCAAGCATCACGGCCAATTCGGCGCGCCCGCTTTCGAGCTCGGCAATGTCCTTGCCCAGGCGCACTGCGGATTCGTTGAGGGCGGCTTCCATGGCGCTGAGCTCATTGATTGCGGTGAGGGAGCCGGCGGCGGGGCCGGTTGAATCGATGCGGGCAGCGAGATCGCCGGCGGCGATGCGGTGGGCGAAACCGATAACGCGCCGCAAACGGGCGGAGATGCGGCCAGCAACGAAGGCGGCCAAGGGAATGGCAACAGCGACGGCGATCAAGCCCGACCACAGAGCTTCGCGGCCAAGCATTTGAAGCGACCCCTCGGTCGAGTGTTCCACGAAGCGGTGAAAGAGGAACTCGATCACCAGCGCCTGAAGCACCAGGAGGAGGACGAAAAGCGCGAGCAGCTTGGTGAAGACGTTTGAGGTCATGGAAAAACAGCTATTAGCTGTTAGCTCTTAGCAATCGTCTTTCAGGTTTACCCATTCGTGGCCGCACCCGCTTCGCCGCTGCCGTGAGTTTTTTCCAAGAAGGCAGCGGCTAAGAGCTAACGGCTAAAAACTAAATGCTCGTTCTCACACGCCTTTGGGCAATTCAAAGCGATAGCCAGCGCCGCGCACGGTCTTCAGGTAGCGCGGATTCTCCGGGTCGATTTCGATTTTCTCACGGATGCGGCGCACGTAGACATCGACTGATCGCGGCGTGACGAAGCGTGCGTCACCCCAGACGGCGTCGAGAAGGTGATCGCGGCTGAAGACGCGGCCAGGATGGCGGGCCAAATAGTCGAGCAGGCGGAACTCGGTTGCGGTGGTGGTGGTGAGCTCGCCGCGGACTTTCAACTGCATGGCGCCGGCGTCGATGATGATTTCTTCAAAGCTGATGATGGAGGGCGATGTAGGCCGCTCGAAGCGACGCAGCACGGCCTTGACGCGGGCCACCAGCTCGCGCGTGGAAAACGGCTTGGTGATGTAGTCGTCAGCTCCCAGATCGAGGCCGAGGACGCGGTCGTTTTCTCCGGCGCGGGCGGTTAGGAAGATGATGGGGATGGTGGAGAGACCGGCGTGATTGCGCAGGCGGCGGCAAACATCGAGGCCGTCGCCGCCGGGAACCATGATGTCGAGGAGAAACAGCGCGGGTGGCCTGCGCTCGGCGTCAGGAATGAGATTGGTGGGGGTGTGAAAGAGGCGTGCTTCAAAGCCAGCCGCTTCAAGATGATGTTGCACCAGCCTGGCTATATCGGTGTCGTCTTCCAGAACAAATACGGATTGGCTCAAAACCATCAGTCCTCGTCCCGCGGCCAGTTGAGTTGCTCGGGATCAGTTGACCGCTGGGAACCAAGAACAGATTAAAACAATCAGGCAAAGGGAATGCAAACGTTTGATGAATTTGGCCGGTGGCCAGGGTTGGTGGCCGGCTGCTGGTGGACAAGGGGCTGGGACGGGTGAACAATGGAAACGGCGTTTTTGGAGGGAGGTCTGCCGTGAGGCTGGCTTGTTTTCTTGGATGCTTGCTGCTGGTTGCGCCCCTTGGGCTTGCGGCGCAGAACGGCGGTTATGGTGTTGGGCGCATGGAAACAAATCTCATTGGGCCCGACGGTCGGGCGATCACGACCACGCACACCGCCGCGCTGCCGAATCTGTGCCCGGTTTCCATCGAGGCTTCGCATCTCTCCGATGGCAATATCGTCAAAACCGACGCCGATCATCCCAAAGGGGTCGGACAGCGGCTGCATCTCAAGCTGAACAATCCCCATCAGCGGACGATTACCAGCGCGACCGTGAATTTGCGCGGCTGGACGGCGAAGGGCCGGACAGCGCAGGTGGGCGCAAGCGAGGACGCGGCTCTTGGGGTGAGGACGCTTATGGTTCCCTTCACACCCAGCGCTGACCACACAGTCTCGGCAGACGTTTGGGTGCCGGGGCTAACGGCAGTCGTATCGGTCGAGCTGCTGTCGGTGAAGTATTCCGACGAATCGACGTGGACGCCGCCGCAAGGCAAGAGCTGCCGCGTGGCGCCCGACCTGCTAATGCTGGTCACTCAGAGATGAGAACGCAGTTTAGCGCTTTTTCCGCGCCTTGGCAGCCGGCTTCTTCGCGGCCTTTTTAGAGGGCTTCGCCGGGGCCTTTTTGAGGGGCTTTGCGGGCGGCTTTGGCTTGGCTTTGGGCTTAGCGGCCTTAGCCAGCGCGGGTTTCTTTGCCGGAGCGTTTGCTGCGGCCTTCACAGGCTTGGCGGCAGCGGCTTTGGCCTTGGCCGGGGCTGGCGCCTTGACTTCAGGCTTGGCTGGCTTTGCGGACTTGGGGCGCGCTGGGGCAGGCGCTGGTTTTTTCAACGCGGCTGCGGGCTGGGCCTTTGCAGCGGTTGGCTTTGCCGGAGCGGCAGGCACTAACGGCTTGGCCACAGCGGGTTTGCCGGCGGGTACCGGTTTTTGTCCCTTCTTCGCTGCTAGCTTCTTGCTTGCTGGCACCGGCTCGGCTTCTTCAGCCTCTAACTCATCCTCTTCCTCGCCATCCGCATCCAAATCGACTACGAGGGAGCCCTTGGGCAGAATGGCCAGATCGAGTTCCTCGTCATCGGCGACTACGGGCTCAAGATCCTCATCCACCAGGACGTCCTCGGCCTCCTCCTCTTCCAGCGCCTGCTCCTTGATCCTGGCTCCCGCGCGGCGTGCACGAGAGCGCTTGATGGTGACCTGAGGAGGTGGCGCGGGCGGGGAGTACGGCTCGAGAAAGGCTCGCATCTCTTCCGGGGTGGTCAGATGGCCGTCGATCAGCTCCAGGAAGATCTTCAGGACAAGCTCACCATACACGGGCAATTCAGGGGTGATTCGCATCTCCTGCATGAGCAAATGCGGGATGCGTTGACGGGCTTCGGGCCAGACCTTCAGGAAGAGGTTATAACGCTCTTGAACTGCCTTGTCCTTGCTTATAAAACCAAGCCAAAGAACCGCTTCCGGATCATAGCTCATGAAAAGCTTAAAACACGCTGAGGGCTTGGCATTCTGCTTCGCGAGGAGCCCTTTGGCAAAGGCTGAGGCCTGCGAGTCCAGCTTGTTCCACTCCTCAACGAAGCCCGGGCGCAAGAGAGACTTCTTCAACGCCGAGAGGTCGCGCGACGGCAGCTTAGCTGTGAGCAGGTGCATTTGAGCGGCGGACATGTCGGGATGAAGGCCCTGCAGGAGCAACTGGACAGCCAAATCATGAAGGGCGTTCAGCTTGGCCTCATCGGCCTTGGCAGACGTCCACGCTGGAAAGAGAACCTTCATCCAGCCCTCGGCCTCGAGGGCGCGCAGGACCTTCAGGCCGTCCTCTTCGTGACCGATTTGCTCCAGCTCCTGCTTGCGGTCGTGAGCGGAGAGAAACTCGATGACGCCCTCGCCTTTGGCGTTGTCGTAGCGAGCCTGGGTTCTGGGGTCCATCTCCCAACCGAGGCGGGCACGGTAGCGTACGGCTCGGATGAGCAGCGCGGGGTCCTCAATAAAGCCGTAATTCGAGACGAGACGCAAGGCACGCAATTCAATGTCGGCGGCGCCGTTGAGCGGGTCCATCAGGAGCCCGTACGACCCCTCGTTGAGGGAGATGGCCATTGAGTTGACAGTGAAGTCGCGGCGGCGGAGGTCCTCCTGGATGGAGGAGGGATGAAAGACCGGCTTGCCCGGCTTGGGGTACTCAACGCGGTGCGTGCTGACGACGTTGACGCGCACAGTGCCCGGAAAACACAGGTAGAGGCTGCGCGAAGGCTCGTCTTCGCCCCACAGCTTTCCGCCCAGTTTCTCCAATGGTTTCTTGAGCTTAAGAGCGTTCCCGTGAACCGCAACCTCGAGCTCGCGGACGGCGTGACCGCTGGTGAGGTCGCGTACGGCGTCACCGGTGAGGAAGAGAATGTTCCCGGCATCGCGAGCTGCTGCCCGCAACTGCGCGATCGCATTGCGCTGGTCGGCCGAGAGCCGGTTTTCCAGCAGGTAGATGTAGTCGGGCATGCTCTATCCTGATTCCGCCATCTGGACCGCAGCCCAAGTGCCTGATGATGTTGCCGTTATGGTGCGATTCATGAAACCTTGCAAAGCAAAACACTAACACAAGTCGCGGTGGAAGACCAGCCGAATTGCACCCATTTCGCAACTTTCATGATGTGGGAATCGCGGCCGTTTCTCGATGATGCGCGAAGTGGGGTAGCCAGAAAGTGCAATAGAGGCTGGCGGCGCTTCGCCACGGCTCGTGCGACAATCCAGAGCGATGGCCTCTGCACGCAAACCTGTCATTGTGCGCAAGTTCTCCCGTGACTGGTTTGCCGGCTATGTGGGCGCCGAGTTCGGGCAGACGAA
>JBEKAJ010000251.1:0-5154 GCA_050018295.1 Occallatibacter sp.
GCGCATCCCCGCTTGCGCCAGCACAATGGCCGCGGCAAGCCCGTTCGGACCCGATCCAATCACGCATGCGCGGCTCATCGTCTCATCTTCCTCCGGACAGATCGTCCCTTAGTCGTGGGGCGCTAGCTCCTCTGGCCATTCCAGCACAGCAAAGTGGCCATCCGCAGCCATCGTCAGTTCCGGCGCGTACAGGCCCAGCGACTCGCGGCGCCACCAGTTGCCAGTCTGCCGCTTCTCATCCATCGTCGTAAACCAGTATTGCCAAATCACCGCACGCACATAGCGTGGCGGAATCTGCGGGAAGGGATTGTCGCGAAACAGCGCCAGCACAGCGCCGTCGCCCACGAGCAGGCGCTCTTCCGTGAGGGGAACGATCTCGTTGTCGCGCCAGCCGCCGAGCGATGCAAACCACAGGTTCCAGTCGAAGCGTGGCTGATACGGCGCATAGATTCCCGGCGCTTCATTCAATGCCTGCGGCTTGTTCCGAAATGGATACGCGGTCCAATTTGTGCCATCGTTGGATCCCTGGAATTCGATCTCATAGCGTCCGCGTGTCATCACCGCGAAGAGCCCGTACTGATTGGCGATACGAAAAGGTTCGAGCGCGATCAGCGGCTTGACCGGCAGCGGAATGTTGTGCAGCGGAATTCCGATCATCTCCGCGGTCGTGTTGTAAGCGATCCATGTCAGCAAGAATGCGGCTGCGACCAGGCGCGCAACCCACCACGAAAATCCGAGCCGGTCGAGAAATGTGTGACGCTTTGGGACGTGATCGCTCTCTTCGATGTCCGCTGTCGTCACGCTGGCCTCGCCCACGCCCAGAATCGATAGCCGCTCCAACTCTTGCGGTTCCGGCGCCGGCTCCGCAGTGCGTTCCGGTTCGCGAAGGCGGAAACGCGCGGGGACAAATCGGAGCAGAAACTTGTCATCGAGCAGCAAAAAGCCGAGCGAGAGCACCAGGTAATTCAGGAACGCATAGTTGGCTGTGAGGATGACGCCAATCTCCCAAGGCGTGACGATGAAGAAAAGAATCAGCCGCACCTTGCGCGGAAAGAACATCATGAAGACCAGGCCCAGCTCGAGAGCCAGAGTTCCTCCCACAGTGGCCGCATGGAACCAATGCGGCAGATGCTCGACGTACCAGCCAATCCACGTGGGCAGCGGGCCATTCTGGTAGTACTCGTCCATGGCCGCAAAGGTGTGCCATTGCGGGTCGCCGCTCACCAATTTCACCATGCCCGATTCGAAGTAAATCCGGAACCACTCCCATTGCAGCAGGAACCAGCTCATGCGAGGGGGCGGATCGTGGGCGCCCCAACCCGGCCAGAGCCCGCGCGGCGCGAAGAACAACGCCAGAAATCCTGCTTCCAGCAGCATGCCGTCCGACTGATAGCTCGAGAACACGCTGCTCGTGCCGACGAACGACAGAAAACAAACAAAGCAGACGAAAAAGCTCAGGCGGGGCCAGACGTTCAGAAAAGCAATCACTGCCGCGATCAGCCCGATCCACGTCACCGCCATCATCATCGCCGAGCTAGCTGAGAACCAGTAAAGCGAAGGCGCGTACCAGTAGCGCTCCAGGCCAAACTGCTGCGCCAGATCCGCCAGATACTCCTGCGCGGGAAGAATGCCGTTTGGACCAATCAAACCCTTGATCTGAAACAGCAGCGAATAAAACGCGGAGAAATAGATCAGGGCCAGCGCGCGCAGAAAGATCCACCGCGGAACCATCTGTCCCCGCGGGCCGCGATGCCCGTCGAAGAGCCACCTGAAGACGTCAATCGGCTTGCCCCAGCGCATCTCACGAACAGGATACCGGCTGGCCGACGCTCATCCATCACAGAATGTACGCGACACTTGTCACCCCGTTCGAACATGATTAACCGGTCCGCGCCGGCGGAGTATCAAAGCAAAGTCAAAGCTTGAGCCGCGACGCTGCAACGCACTTCGCGGCCCGCCATTCTGCGCCCATAACCATCACGCTATGTGCCGTTTATGCTATAATTCGAGTCGCGAATAAATTCGCCGAGATTTGCCTCATTTCTTTGCGGATTGGGCGGCGAAAATCGATTGCAGCCTCAATCTTTTCGTCTTGCGGCCTGATCCGTGAGAATATCTCCTCGATGCGCAAAACCTTATTCGATTTGTCGGGTAGAGTGGCCGTGGTGGCAGGCGGAACCACAGGGCTGGGCCGCGCCATGGCCCTGGGCCTTGCCGCCGCGGGCGCCGATGTGGTCTCCAGTGCGCGACGACCGCAGGAGGTCGCGAAGGCTGCCGCCGAGATCGAAGCGTTGGGCCGCCGCTCCCTGCGCGTGGTCAGCGACGTTCTCGATCGAGCCTCGATTCAGGCTCTGCACGATGCCGTTCTCGCGGCCTTCGGCAAGATCGACATCCTTGTGAACGCCGCCGGCATCACTTTGAAATCCCCCGCGCTCGAGACCACCGAGTCCGACTGGTCGCGCATCATCGAGACCAATCTCACCGGCACCCTCCGCGCTTGCCAGATCTTCGCCGCCACCATGGCGCGCGCCGGCTACGGACGCATCATCAATGTCGCCTCTCTCGGCTCGTTTGTCGCATTTCGCGGAGTCGCGCCCTACTCGGCCAGCAAGGCCGGGGTGGTTTCATTAACCAGGACTCTCGCTATCGAGCTGGCGCCCAACGGAGTGAATGTGAACGCCATTGCGCCGGGCATCTTCTCCACGGAGTTGAACCGCTCGCTGGTTCAGGGAACGCCGCGCGGGCAGGAACTGCTGATGCGCACGCCTATGCATCGCTTCGGACAGGCGCATGAACTGGCAGGGGCAGCCATCTTCCTTGCGTCCGAGGCCGCTTCGTTCGTCACCGGCGAAGTGATTGCCGTCGACGGCGGATTCCTTGCAAGCGGCGTGAATCAATAGTTTGAGCGTCGTCGCCGTGCTCATCCTCGCCGCGCGCAGTCCCTCGCTATTACCGAACCGGCACGATCTGCACATTTCGCCCTTCCGCGCAGGATGTGTAGATGCTCCGCACCAGTTGCAGTGCGCGGTACCCATCCACTCCGGAAGACGCTGGTGGCCGGCCCGTCTTGCATGATTCCGCGAAGTCGGCGAGTTGCCGCTCAAACGGTGCGAGAGAAATTGCCATCGGGTCCGATGCGCCTGACTTGGTCTGCTGCGAAATCGGCGCCGGTTCGCCCTCATCGTCGCGCACGTCCCACGTCGTCAATTGGTCGCCGGTCACAATCGCGCTCCCCTTTGTCCCATGGATCTCAATCCGCTCCGGATAGCCCGGCCACAGCGCTGTCGCGGCCTGGATCACGCCTGTTGCCCCCGACGCATAACGAAGCACCGCGCACACCAGGTCCTCCGATTCGATCTTGTGCGTGGCGCCCAGATGCCAGTATCCAAAGACCTCATTCACTGCGCCGATCAGATGTAATAGCACGTCCACCTGGTGGATGGCCTGGCCAATCAACGCGCCGCCGCCTTCACCAGCCCAACTTCCCTTTACCGGCCGTGCATAGTAATCGTCAGTACGGTGCCACTTCACGTAGGCATCGGCCTCGAGGATATTGCCCAGCCGCCTCGCTTCGATCGCGCGTTTCAGGAACAGCGTTGAGTCGTCGAAGCGATGCTGGCTCACCACGCCGAGGTGAATCCCAGCTGCGCGCGCCACCTCGATCATCCGCGCCGCAGTCTCCAGGTCCACCGCTATCGGCTTCTCCACGAGCACATGCTTGCCAGCTTTCGCGCCCAGCTCTACCGCTGCCAGCCGGTAGCCGGGAAAGGTGCAAACATCGAGACAATCCACGTCAGCATTTTGGCAAAGCTGCTCCGGCGTCGCGAACAACTCCGCGCCCCATGCATCGGTGAACTTGCGCCCGCGCTCTTCTGTCCGATCCGTAGCCGCCGTGATTCTGCAGCCGATGTTCTTGTATGCCTGTGCGTGCTTCCACGCGATGCCGCCAGCGCCAATGAATCCCACTTTCATGGATGGTCAGTCTCCCGCATCGCTTCCGCCCGTCATCCGATGGGCTGCTGAGAATTCTATGTGTGTACAGGGACAAGTTTGGGACCGGTGCGCTCGCCGCCGCGCACGTGGCGGGGCGCAAAGTCCACTTGCCGGAAAAGCACCTTGTGCAGGACTAGCGCAGCGGCGCCGCGCAGCCTCGCCGCGTCGCCATCCATGGCCGCCACCACACGTGGCGTGTGCGGCGTAAACGATTTGGCGATCAAGTGGCTCTCTAGCAATGGGCAGATGCGCGGCCACAGCGCCGTGCAGTCGCCCACGATGATGATCACCTCTGGCGCCAGCCCGGCCGTCAGCATCGCTAACCCTCGGGCCAGGTAGGTCATCATCTTGTCGATCGAGCGCAGCGCGCGAATGTCGCCCTTCTGCGCCAAATCGAGCATTTCCTGAAACGAAGTCAGCGTGCTTTCCGGCGCCAGCTCACGGTAGTACCGCAGCCCGGCGCGGTTCGACGCAAAGGTCTCCCAACAGCCCACGTTGCCGCAGCCACATATAGGACCGGATTCCTCAATCGGCATATGGCCGAACTCGCCCGCCATATCATCTCTGCCCCGCACGACTCGTCCATCCACCAGCATTCCAGCGCCGATGCCCTCCGAAACCGAAATCGCAATCATGTTCGACGAGTCGCCGAAGTTGCCGAACCAGCGCTCCGCGACCAAACAAGCGTTGGCGGCGTTCTCCATTTCGATGGGAGTGTCCAGAACCCTCTGCAGCTCCGCGTAGAGATCAATCTGGCCCCAGGGCGCGTTCGGCGAAAACAACAGGCGGTGCGTCCTCTGGTCAACGCGCCCTGAGACGCTCACGCCGAGACCCTGAAACACGCGGTCGCCGTAGGTCGCTCGCAGAGATCGTGCCGCTCTGGCGATGTGCGCGATGGCCGTTTTGGCTTCTTCAGGTGTGGAACCGGCCTTGATATCGAAGGCGACTGTCTCCCGGCCCAGAATCTTCCCATTGATGTCGACCACCGCCAGATTGGCCTTCCCAGGCCGCAGATCGATGGCCAGCGTGACATGCCGGTCGTTCAACGTCACGAAGGTGGGCCTGCGGCCCCGCGGCAGCCGCCCCAGACTTCCTGGCACTACCCATCCCTCTTCCATGAGTTGGCCAATGATGACTGAAACTGTGCTCGGCTGCAGGCCG
>JBEKAJ010000252.1:0-5150 GCA_050018295.1 Occallatibacter sp.
CGATCTGGCCGCGGCGATGGCTGCGTTGCAATGAGTGCATCCGTTTGTCCGGCGGCAACTATGCCCGCAGAAGACACAGCTAAGCCCGCGCCCCGGCTGACCTTGAGAAGTCAGCTCGACGATATGGCTTTGCTCTGGCCATGGGTCGAGGCCCTCGTCGCCAAATACGCAATCCCGGCTAACACGGCGTTCGACATTCACCTTTGCCTCGAGGAAGCGATTTCAAACGTCATCCGGCACGGATACTGCGGCCAGCCGAACCACACATTGACTGTCGATTGCACCTCGCCGGAAGCAAATCATGTCGTGTTCACCATTGAGGATGAGGCTCCGCCGTTCGATCCCCTCTCCGCATCATTGATCGAGGATGAACCCGCGGCCTCGCCGGCCGATTATCTTCGCCCCGGAGGCCGAGGCATTCTTCTTCTGCGCAAGTTCGCCGGTACCCTCGCCTATGAGCGCCTCGCCGGCGGAAATCGCCTGACCATCGGCTTCGTCCTGCCTTAGGGTCTGCTAACACTTTCGTTTCCATGCTCCTGAGACTCCAGACCGTTGATCGAGTGCTACTTGCGGTATCATTGCGTCTATGGAATGTGAGCGGCTGGTTTCCCCTTAAGGCTGCTCCGGTGGTGCGTGTGTCCCGACTCTTTCAGCGTCTTGTGTTTGCAGTTTCGGTGGTGATCTTTGCCGGGCTCGGTCTCAGTTATGTACTGGGCGAATTCGGATGGATCGGCGTTCATGCCGGCGACGAACAGGACGCGGCTTACAAGCAGATGCGCGTCTACGCCGAGGTTCTGCGCAAGGTTCAGAGCTACTACGTAACCGCGCCCGATATTCCCGCCGTGACCACCGGCGCGCTGCACGGCCTTCTCGACTCGCTCGATCCGGATTCGAGCTATCTGACGCCGGCCGAGTACAAAACCTATAAGGACCGCCCCGCGACGGACAATGCGCAAGAGGGTCTTACGATCTCCAAGCGCTTTGGCTACGCCACGGTGGTCAATGTGCTGCCCGGCTCGCCCGCTGACCAGGAGCACCTGCGCGACGGCGATGTCATCGATCTGATTGACGGCCAGTCGACCCACGATCTGCCGCTGGCCATCATCCGCTTCATGCTTACCGGCAAGCCCGGCACCACGGTCACGCTTGCGGTGGTCAGGCCCTTCAAGCCCGATCCAGATAAGATAACGCTCACGCGCACCATGCTCACTGCGCCGCCGCTCGGCGAGCAGTTCTACGAGAACGCAACCATCCTTTATCTCAAGCCCGGCGTCTTGACCGCGGCACGGGTGGACGACATCGCCACCAGGATCAAAGGGGCAGGAAAAAGCCGCAAGATCCTTCTCGACCTCCGCGACACCACCGGCGACGACCCGCAACAGGGTGTGCGCCTGGCCAATTTCTTCATCAAGCAGGGGACTCTGGCATCGCTCGAGGGTCAGAAGGTTCCGTTGCGGATCTTCAGCGCCGATCCTTCACTCTTCCTGACCGATGCGCCGGTAGCCGTTTTGGTGAACCGCGGTACTTATGGCGCGCCCGAGCTCACCGCTGCCGCCATTGAAGACCTTGAGCGCGGCGATGTGGTGGGAGAACGCACCTTCGGCGAAGGTACTGTGCAAAAGACCATCGACCTGCCCGACGGCGCCGGTCTTATGCTGACGGTGGCCAAGTACGAGGATCCCAACGGGAAGAAGATTGAGGATGACGCCGTCACGCCCAACGTCGTTGTCGCCTCGCCTCAGGATGATGGCGAGCCGATGCCGCCTTCGAACGGCGACGCGCCGCTGAATCAGGCATTGTCGCTCCTAAAGGCGAAAAACGGTTGATCGGGGGCCCTTTCGCGACCAGGTTCTTCCGGTTTTAGGCGCGGTTTCCCGCTCGTGCCCGGCGTGGTGCGCGCAAAACCTGCGTAACTTGCGCCTTATCGATCCAGTGCTAGCCTTAGACTGAGGCATTCCTCCTACCTCGCAAGCCGGAGGTCTGCCCGTGAGGCCCCAGCCTTGGCTACTACATCCAGTCAGCCCCCGGTAGAAAGGCCCCCGGGCGAGCGCCTTGATCCGCGCCAGTACCCCCGGTCGCGCCGTCATATCAGGGTGCCGCTTCCGGCGCGCAGTCGCCGCAAGCTGGCCGGACGTTCCGCCATCGCGGCATTGGTGCTGCTTGCGGCCATCACCGGTTCGCTGGCCGGGCTAACGCTGGTTTACTCTGTCAATCTTCCGCAGATTCAGGACCTGGAGCATTACCAGCCCTCCACCATCACAGACCTTTACGACCGCGAGGGGCGCATCATCGGCTCCTTCGCGATGGAGCGCCGCGAGGTGGTCGGCTACGACGGCTTCGCGCCCATCCTGCGCCAGGCCGTGATTTCCATTGAAGACAAGAACTTCGAGTCGCACTGGGGCATCAACGTTTTTCGCGTCGCCGGCGCCGCCTGGCACGACATTCGCAGTCACGGGCGCGCGCAGGGCGCCTCCACGCTCACCATGCAGTTGGCGCGCAATCTCTTTCTATCTTCCGACCGCACTGCCATGCGCAAGGTGCAGGAAGCGTATCTCGCCATCCAGATCGAGCGCGCCTTCACCAAGGAGCAGATCTTCACGCTCTACGGCAACCAGATTTACCTCGGCAGCGGAAACTATGGCTTCGAAGCCGCCTCGGAGTACTTCTTTTCCAAGCACGCCCGCGACCTTACGCTGACAGAAGCGGCGCTGCTGGCCGGGCTGCCCAAGGGACCGGTGGCGTTTTCGCCCGTGCTCAATCCCGACCGCGCGCTGCGCCGCCGCAACCTGGTGCTCAGCGAGATGGAGTCGGACGGCGCAATCACCCACGAGCAGGCTGAAGCGGCGCGCAACACCCCGCTTGGCCTGCACATGGCGCGGCCCGTGGGCCTGGCGGCGCCATGGTTCCAGGATGCCGTCCGTGAAGAATTGGATAAGCGCTTCGGCACCGAAGAGGTGCATGAGGACGGTCTGCGCGTCGATACCACTCTCGATCTGGACATGCAGAACGTGGCAAATCGTGCCGTGGTCGACGGCGTGGCTGCATATGAGCGCCGTCACGGCTGGCGCGGCAAGCTGGAAAATGTTCTTGCCGGTGATGTAACGCTCGACAACTATCGTCACCCGGATTGGGCGGTGCAGGCCGGCCCCGGCGACTACGTTCATGCGCTCGTGACGCGCGCGCTTCCGCTCGAAATTCACGCGCGTATCGGGCCGCCCGGTCAGCCGAGCTCCGAATTTGTCCTGCTGCCCGCCGACTGGCAGTGGACCGGCGTGCGCTACGGCGACGCGCTGGCCAAACCCGGCGACATTATCTACGTTCGCATGACTGCGGCTACGGAGAGCGGCGAGCGCCGCGCTTCGCTTGAGCAGGACTCCGGCACGCAGGGCGCGCTGCTGGCCATCGACAACACCAGCGGCGACGTGCTGGCCATGGTGGGCGGGCGCGACTACGCGCTCAGTGTTTTCAACCGCGCCACGCAAGCCGAGCGCCAGACCGGTTCCAGCTTCAAGCCCTACGTCTACACCGCGGCCATAGAAGACGGTGCCAAGCCCACCGACATCATCGTCGACGGGCCCGTGCGCTTCGGCGACTACGTGCCGCACAACTATGAGAACGACTACAAGGGCGCGATGACCGTCGCCAACGCCTTTGCCGAGTCGCGCAATATTCCCGCGCTCAAGCTGGCCGCGCGCGTGGGCATTCGCAAGGTCATCGACGTGGCCCACCGCTTCGGCGTCACTTCGAACATTCCGCCCTACCTTCCGGTGGCGCTTGGCGCGGTGGAGATCACGCTTCAGGAACAGGTGGCCTCCTACGCCGTCTTCCCCAACGACGGCGTTCGCGTCGCTCCGCATCTGATTCGCAAGGTCTCGAACGCCGACGGAATCACTCTCTGGCAGGAAACGCCCGCGGTCGACGAGGTGCTTGACCAGCAAACCGCCCGCACCATGATGACGCTGCTGCGAGGCGTGACCGCACACGGCACAGGCGCCGCCGCCGCTCAGTTGAACCATCCCCTCGGCGGCAAGACCGGAACCACCAGCGACTTCACCGATGCCTGGTTCCTGGGTTTTTCGCCCTCCGTCACCTGCGGCGTCTGGGTGGGCAACGACAGCCGCGAATCACTGGGCGACAAGGAAACGGGCGCGGTGACCGCGCTGCCCATCTGGATCAACTTCATGCGCGCCGCTATCGCAGGCAAGGACGACGAGCAATTCCCCGGCGATGAAAATGGTCCGCTAAATAGAGCTGACATCGCGCCGCCCGCAAAGCTCCCTGCGCAAGCGTCCGCAGCGAAGGCAGCCTCGCCAGCCCGGCAACGCACCCTTGTCGTCAAGCCCGCGGTAGCTTCCCCACAAAAGCCAGCGACGAAGCTGGCGAAAAAAGCCGAAGTCAAGCCTGCATTGACGTCAAACCCCTGACGCATCGCAGCACGCGAGTCGAAGGATCTGCGGTTGCTTCTTCTCAGCTAACTTCGGACACCGCTTGAGAGTTTATCCGGAAAAACTGGACTGAATCTACTTCACGCGCTCAAAGTACCGATTCGCCCTCGCCACATCCTTAAAGATCTGCGCTTTCAGCGTCTCCGGCGACGGCCACTCGCGCTCGCCGCGAAGCCGCAGCAAAAATTCAAGCTCGATGGGAGTGTTTTCGCTGAGATCGATCGGCTCGAAGTCGAGGATGTGCGACTCGACGGCGAAAGATGCCTCGCCGAACGTGGGCCGGTTACCCACATTGGTCACCGCCTGAAACGCGCGCCCATTGACTTTGAGCCGCGTCACGTAAACGCCGAAGCCCGGAAGCAGCCCATCGTAGCGGGCGAGATTCACCGTGGGCACCAGCAGTCGCGTGCCGATGCCGCGACCCGTTGCCGGCGTGGAGAGCACAGCGAAGGGCCGCCCGAGCATCCATTGCGCTCTGCGCACGTCTCCGGCGGTGACAAGTGTGCGAACAGCCGAGCTCGAAACCTCCAGCCCATGCACACGCACTGCGTCGTGGACGTGCACGGCAAAACCAAACTCCTTGCCCATCGCAGCCAGCTCCCGCACGCCGGCAGTGGCGCCGTGTCCAAAGCGGAAGTTTTGCCCCTCGTGCATTCTGCGGACGCCGAGCGCCGCAATCAGAATCTGCTGCACAAATTCGCGGGG
>JBEKAJ010000253.1:0-5099 GCA_050018295.1 Occallatibacter sp.
GCCGGCGATTGCAGCGGGTTTGGTGCTTTTTGGAGGGGTGTCGATGAGCCGCGGAGTGGAATTGACGGTGAGCCGCGACGCCCTGGAGCGGACGCTAAAGCAGCAGCTCTTCAGCGGACCGGCCGGCCGGTACTACCTGAAGGGGAATGCGCACTCGGCGTGCTTTATTTCGACCGAGGACCCGCAACTGAGATTCGAGCAGGCCCGGATCGTGGTGCGCGTGAAGACGAGGGCGCGGCTGGGAGTAGGCGGCGCGTGCCTGGGAGTGACGGTGACGCTGCCGGCGGAAGTGTCGATGGAGCCGGATGCCGAGGGGGAGACAATCGGGTTCCGCGACGCGAAGCTGGACAAGGTGTCGGACCGGAAGGAGATCAACTTTGTGCTGGCGCCGTTTTTGCGGGGCAAGGTGCCGAAGAGCATGACGGTGAATGCGGCGGATCTTTTGCGAGCAGCGCTGGCTGGGTCGACGGCTTCGTCGGGGTACAAGATGAGCCTTGGGAGGCTGAAGATCCTTTCGATCGAGATTGTGGGGGACAAGCTGGTGGTGGAGGCGGACGGCGACATCAGCGTGGAGTGAGGGGCGAGGGGTGGGAAGCTCGGACGCGCACTGCGCCGCGTGTGTAACGGCGGTTCCAGAGTAGCTGTGCCTTTTGAAGGTCCTTGCTTGGTCGCCGGCTCCCTGATGGTCGCGCCAACTCAGCATCCTGGCTTCGGGATATATCATCTCTGAGAATGCGATCGGATTCGCAATCGGCGGGCAACCCCGCTTAGCCCACTCCAAAGGAACCCCAAAGCCATGCAGCTGACCCGAAGAGATTTCACCCGACTCGGCGCACTGGGCCTCGCCGCCCGCTTCGCGCCCGCGCTCAACGCCCAGAACCCGACGCGCAAGACAGGATATGCGGTGATCGGCCTGGGCCGCATCGCCGGTCACTTCATGGCTGGCGCGCTGAACACCACGAACTCCAGCATCACCGGCCTAGTGAGCGGCCATCGCGACAAGGCGGAGCGGATCGCGGCGCAGTACAGCGTTCCCGCCGACTCCATTTATAGCTACGACAACTTCGACGAGATTGCGCACAACCCGAATATCGACGCCGTCTATGTGGCGCTGCCCAACTCCATGCACGCGGAGTACACGATTCGCGCGGCCAAGGCGGGCAAGCACGTGTTGTGCGAAAAACCGATGTGCACCTCGGTCGCCGATGCCGAAGCCATGATCGCGGCCTGCAAGGCGGCCAACGTGAAGCTGATGATTGCTTACCGCTGCCACTACGAGCCATTCCACCTGCGTGCGATTCAGATGATCCGCGACGGCAAGGTTGGCCAGGTGCAGGAAATCTCCAGCTGCTTCGGCTTCAACATCGCGCCCGGCGAGTGGCGGCTGAACAAGAAACTGGCCGGTGGCGGCCCACTCTACGACGTGGGCATCTACTCGCTGAATGCGACCCGATACCTTACAGGCGAGGAGCCGGCGAAACTGACCGCCGTGGCGTCGACGATCGACCATGACGGCCGCTTCAACGAAGTGGAAGAGAACGTTGCTTGGACTACGATCTTCCCGTCTGGAATTGTGGCCAGCTGCTCCACAAGCTACGGAGCGAACACGGGCGGCTACTTCAAGGTGTACGGCTCCAAAGGCTGGCTCGCGCTCGATCCGGGCTTCAACTACGACGAGGTTCACATGCACGGCTTCGTGGACGGCCAAGTGATTGACGAGCTCAATCCCTCGCGCGACCCGTACCAGTTCGCAGCTCAGGCCGACCACTTCTCACACTGCGTCCAGAACAATCTCGAACCGAACACGCCGGGCGAAGAAGGGTTGAAGGACATGCGCTGGATCGCGGAAATCTACCGCTCCGCGGGTGTCGCTGTTTGACGAATCTTGATATTGGGAGGTCTGACCACTGCGTTAGAATTGAATTAAGCTCAAAATTCGCAGCGATAGGATTTCTTTTTTGGGAGAAGGTATGGCGGAAGCATCGTGTGACATCGGCCTGATCGGCCTCGCAGTGATGGGACAGAATCTGGTCCTGAACATGAACGACCACGGCTTCAAAGTGGCCGTGTTCAATCGAACCGTTTCAAAGGTGGACGATTTCGTCGCAAACGAAGCCAAGGGGACGCAGGTGGTGGGCGCGCACTCGATTGAGGAGCTGACGAGCCTGCTGAAGCGGCCGCGCCGGGTGATGCTGATGGTGAAGGCCGGCGACACCGTGGACCAGATGATCGACCAAATTTCGCCGCACCTGGAGGCTGGCGACATCATTATTGATGGCGGCAACTCGCTATTCAGCGATTCGACGCGGCGCACGAAGGCGCTGGCGGACAAGGGAATTCTGTTTATCGGGATGGGCGTTTCGGGTGGCGAAGAAGGCGCGCGGAACGGACCGTCGATCATGCCGGGCGGGAATCCAGCGGCGTGGCCGCACGTGAAGCCCATCTTCCAGGCGATCGCGGCCAAGGTGGAAGACGGCACGCCGTGCTGCGACTGGGTGGGCGAAGAAGGCGCGGGGCACTACGTAAAGATGGTGCACAACGGAATCGAGTACGGCGACATGCAGTTGATCTGCGAGGCCTACGACCTGCTGAAGCGTGGGCTGGGATTGACGGCAGACGAGTTGCACGACGTGTTCGCGGAATGGAACAAGGGCGAGCTAGACAGCTACCTGATCGATATCTCGAGCCAGATTTTCGCCAAGAAAGATGAGGACGGATCGCCGCTGGTGGACAAGATTCTGGACACGGCGGGACAGAAGGGGACAGGCAAGTGGACGGTGATCAGCGCGCTCGATACGGGCCAGCCGGTGACGCTGATTGGAGAGAGCGTATTTTCGCGCTGCCTTTCGGCGCTGAAAGAGGAGCGCGTGGAGGCGGAGAAAGTTCTGCGCGGGCCGAAGTCTTTGCCGAAGGTCGGCGACCGCGCGAAGTTCATCGAGGACGTGCGCAGGGCTCTGTTCTGCTCGAAGATCATCAGCTACGCGCAGGGGTACATGCTGCTGCGGGCCGCGGCCAAGGAGTTCGGCTGGAACCTGAACATGGGCGGCATCGCGCTGATGTGGCGCGGCGGTTGCATTATCCGCAGCCAGTTCCTGGGCAAGATCAAGGACGCGTTCAGGAAGAACAAGAAGCTCGACAATTTGCTACTCGACAAGTTCTTTTCGAGGCTGGTGAACAAGTACCAGGCGTCGTGGCGCAAGGCGGTGACGCACGCGGTGAAGCTGGGCGTGCCTACGCCGGCGTTTTCGACGGCGCTCGCGTTCTTCGACGGCTATCGCGCGGGGCGGCTGCCGGCGAACCTGCTGCAGGCGCAGCGCGACTTCTTTGGAGCGCACACGTATGAGCGCGTTGACCAGCCAAGAGGACAGTTCTTCCACACCAATTGGACGGGGCACGGTGGAAGGGTTTCGTCGGGGACGTACAACGCATAGAGGACAGAGATCAGAGATTAGGGGTCAGGGGTCAGGGATCAGATTGGCTAGTTAGGAGTTGTAGGATCCCAAGTCTCAAAAGCGGTGGATGGCATCCGCGCTTGGACCAATTCAGCGCATTGAAAAACGGAGCGGCGATTTCCTTGATGGGGATCGCCGCTTTTGATTTGCGCTGGAGTTTGATGTGGATCGAACGGCAGACTTCACCTCAGTGATTCGACGGGGGCGGGGTCCATGTCGGCGTAGTCCTGGTTTTCGCCGCCCATGCCCCAGCAGAAGCTGTAAGCGCGGGTGCCCACGCCGCAGTGGATCGACCAGCCGGGCGAGATGACCACGCTTTTGTCGGCCATGACGATGTGACGGGATTCAGTGGGCGGCCCCATGAAGTGCATGACACGCGCGTCATTCGCGACATTGAAGTACATGTAGATTTCGCTGCGGCGCATGTGGGTGTGCGGGGGCATGGTATTCCAGTTGCTGCCGGGGGCGAGATGCGTGACACCCATGACAAGCTGACAACTGCGTGCGCCCTGGAGATGAATGTACTTGCAGATGGTGCGTTTGTTACAGGTCTCGAGGCTGCCGAGCTCCGTGGGAATGGCGTCTTCTTTGCGGACGAGCGTTGTGGGGTACTCGGTATGTGCGGGATAGCTCAACAGATAGAGGACCGCCGGGGCGGACTTGTCCTTTGACGCGAAAGTTACCTGCTTGTTGCCGCGGCCGATGTAGAGGACGTCAAGATTGTTGAGCCCGTAGTTCTTGCCCTCGACGGTGACGATGCCGGCGTCGCCTATGTTCAGTACGGCTAACTCGCGGCGCTCAGTAAAATAGGTTGCGCGGAGGCCGGGATCGGTGGGCAGCGCCAGGGACAAGTCGACGGGAGACGCGAAACCGACAACGGCACGATCGAGATCGACGTAATTCAGATGGAGTTTGCCGGGCTCGTAAAGCGCGCTGAGCAAAAATGTGTCGCGGATCTCATCGGTCGTCATGCGCGGGTAGCGCACAGGGTCGGCCATCAGTACGGTCTTCATGATTCTCCTAAAAGCAGCTGACAGCCTTCAGCTCTCAACTATCAGTTTGCTCGCGAACTGCGGGGGGAATGTGATCTTCGGAGCTTCGCAGCGAGGCCTCAATCCCCATTCCGAAAGTTTGTGAAAGCGTCGCAATGCCAACACCATTCTACTGCCGTAGAAATTGAAGCGGATTCCAGTTATCGCTGCCGCGGAGAAAGACTGAGGGCTCATATTGCCTGGCGTCTTCCTGCGTGAGGAAGTGAGTGTGCGGGTCACGCTCGTCGTGATGCGCGCCGGGACCGGAGGAGTCGAACTCTGCGTAGTAGGTGGTATCGAGCATGTGCGTTTGTTCGGCGTGCCATTCGCTCCAGCCAATGGGAGCGATCTTGTCGCCCATCCATGTATGCATGTAAATGACGGTCGAATAGGCGCGCCAAGGGCGACCGAGAAAGACGTTGCCGACGACGCCGGGATCAGCGGTTAGCTTGCAGTGATCGATGACGAACCCGGAGTCCTCGTCTGGATAGTGCTTCGATTGCGCCGTGAGATAGCCGCCGTTGTGAGGTGTGGAGTGAATCTCGCAATTTTCGAACGCGGCCTTTGAGTCGCCAAAGATGAAGTCGACATTGCCTTCGACGTAGCAGTCAGAGAA
>JBEKAJ010000254.1:0-5074 GCA_050018295.1 Occallatibacter sp.
CCCGGGGGACCGGTGCGCAGATACTTGCGCACGTCGTCGTCGGTCGCGTAGATCCCCAGCTTGTGAGCCTCTTCGAGCATCACCTGCTCCTGCACCAGTTGCTGGCCCACCTGCTGCTCGAAAAGCTGCACGATCATTGGATTGCCGGCGTATTGCGGATCGCGCTGCCGCAGTTGGTTCTCGGTGATCGCCTCCACGCGCGCCTGGCTGATGCTGTCGCCGGACGAGAGAATGCGGCTATACCAGTGCGGATAAACAACCGCGTACGTGTCGGGCGACGAAGACCCTACTCCGCCCAAGCCGGGAATCAGGTACAACACCATGGTGACCGAAGCTGCGCCGATGACGACCACGATCAGCGCCTTGACCATGCGATTATCTGTTTGCAGGAAACGAATCATGGATGGACTTCAACCTTCAACTCTCTGAGCGCGGGCAGGCTGAACCGGCGGGCGGCAGCACAGAATCTGTTCCGTGCGCGGCGCGCCTGCGGATGCGCAATTCTCGCTCGATGCGACTCTGCCATTATAGTGGATCGCCCGCCGCGCGCGAATCGTCGCTCGATCCCAACGCACAACGGGCATCCGTTTTTGCGGATGCCCGATCCTGATCCCTGAACCCTGTTCCCTGTCTCTTACCGCCAGTAGTATGCTCCGCCGACTATGTAGTACGGCCGGTAGTAAACCGGTGGATATCCGTAAGGGTAGGGGGCATAGCCGTAGCCGGCGTAGTAGCCCGGCCCGTAGGGTCCGCGACGGTAAAGGCTCGGCCCGCCGGGATATAGTCCTTGGGCCAGCCGCGCCGCTTCTTGCGGGCTCACCGGGTTGACTGTGAGCGGCGCATTGATGTGGAACGTAACAAGAGCCTCTGCAGGAATCCAGACGCGCGGCCCGGGCGAAGCAGCAGAAGCGGCAGTGCCCGCGGCCACACCGGCCCCGGCTCCTATCGCGCAGCCGGCGCCGCGTCCCACCGCGCAGCCAATGATGGTGCCAATAATGCCGGCGCCCACCGCATTGCTTACCGTCTGACCAGCCTTATTCGGACCCTTCACCCTGAACTGATCCGTATTCAGCGGGTAGCTTTGTCCGCCCAGATCGAGCGAGGTGAGCGCGAGCCCCAGCACGGAGCTGCCAGCCAAATTGCCCGAACCTTCATTCTTCACGTCCGTCACTACGCCGTGCACGGTGGCGCCCCGCGGAATCGCCAAAACGCCGCCCGCAATCACATCCTGAATCACCGTGAACTGCACCAGCTCGCCGTTCTTGGCCCGCTTGCTATCCACCGGTTCGCTGGTCCGTACCTGCAACAGCGTTCCCGCTGGAATGGTCACAGGTCCTCTGGCAGGCTGATACGCAGGCGCCTGAGGTGCGGGCTGGTACTGCGGGTACGGCGGATACTGCGAAGCCTGCGGACTCTGGTACTGCGGCCGCGCCGGCGGTGGCGGCGGATACCCGCCTTGCTGCGGATACGCCGGTTGCTGCGGATAGTTGGGCTGCTGCGGGTAGCCCCCTTGCTGCGGGTATGCCGGCTGTTGCGGGTTGTTCGCCGCACCGGGAGGTGGCCCTTGATCCTGCGGATTTGCGTCCGGAGCAGGGCCCGGCGGCGGCAAGCCCGCCATATTCTTTTGCGCCTCCGTCTGGTCGGCATCAGGCATCTCCCCAGTGTCGGGAGCCGGCTGCAACGGCTGCGCAGCCGCGCCCGGATTGCCGATCTGCAGATTGTTGTGCACCTTGGTTACGCCCGCCACGTGCGCCGCAATCGACTCGGCCAGCTGCTTTGACGCATTGGTCGAAACTGTTCCCGAAAGCGTGACCTCGCCCTGAATAGTGGCTGCGGTAATCAAGTCGTTCTTCAGCGCTGCCGAAGCATCCAGAGCGTGCACCACGTCCATCTCAATCTGTCCATCCGTGCGCTGCCCCTGTTGAGCCGCCGGCTGACCTTGAGGTTGCGCCGCCGCGCCCGCGTCCTGCGCCAGCGCGACCACGGCGCACAGCACGGCCAACGCCACCAATGCCATGAGCTGTGTGCTCGCCTTCCTTATCAAGGTACGATTCATTGTCATTTCTCCTGTGTCTCCCCCGTTACCGGCGGACCAAACTCACGCCGGACGAACGGTTTTGCTCGAACTCGCTTCATCGGCTCATTCCGTTAGACGAAACTCGCCCGAGCCTGTTAACCGGTTAAACCCCACCTCTTGGAAAAAGTTTCCTAGGCCAGGGCTGCGCTGACGGCTGCGCCCAAAGCCTTTAGCCCCGCTGCCACGTCGGCTCCAAGGTGCGCCCGCAGTGCCCGGCGTCCGCGCGATTCCAGCACAGCGAGATCGCCCGCCGCCTGTGCATCGATCACCACGCCAAAGCTGTACTTCTGGCCGGGAATGTCCAGGTCGTCGGCGTGGTCCGCGGTGATCTGAAGGAAAACGCCCGTATTCGGTCCGCCCTTGTAGTCCTGCCCGGTCGAGTGCAGAAAGCGCGGGCCAAAGCCGAGGCATGTGGCCACATGTTTTTGATCGCGCACCTTGTGCCGGAAACTCTGGATCGCTGCCTCGTGCTCCTCAAACATAGGCAGGAAAGCAACGGTCGCAAAATAGTCTCCGGCGCAAAGCTCGTCGAGATGCGCGCGCAGAATTCCGGCAAGCGTTGCGCTCGGTGCCGCACCCTTCAGGTTTGCGGCATACGTATCGGTCGCGTAGAGCGCGATTCCGCCATCGATCACGAACGGCGTGCGCTCGGGCAGTTTGCCGGTTTTCTCGTATTGGCTCGTCAGCGCGCGCGTCTCTATCTTCGCTGCCTCAACGTCCGGCTGGTTGAAGGGATTGATGCCGATCACTGAGCCAGCGACAGCAGTTGCAATCTCCCACGTGAAAAACTGCCCGAAAATCTCGTAAAGATCTGTAATCTCGAAATAGACTACCGGATGGCCCGCGGCTTCGAGAGCTGCAACCTTGGCGTCCTGACTCGAATCAGTTGTACCTTTCAGCCGCACATAGGCAAACACGCGGTCCTTACCGTACACGCTCGGCGGGCCGATCGCCTCGCGGTCCACCGGCGTAATCCCCTTCCCTTGCTTGCCGGTCGACTCGGCGATCAGTTGCTCGAGCCAAGCGCCCAGGTCGTGGATCTCCGGCGAAGTGAAAATGGTGATCTTGTCGCGCCCGGCATTCGCTGCCGTGCCCAGCAACAGGCCAAGCTGAACGCCGGGATTGTCCGCCACGGGCAGCTTCGCCGCGGTCACTGCCTTCGCTGCTTCACCCAACAGCGTTTCTACGTTCAGCCCCGCCACGGTCGCTGCCACCACACCAAAGTTAGAAAGCGCGGAGTAGCGTCCGCCAACCTGTGGATCGCCATAGAAGATGCCCCTGAAGCCGTCGGCCTTCGCCACTTGCTCCATCTTCGAGCCGGGGTCGGTGATGGCCATGAAGCGGCTGCCCGCCTCCTCGGAGCCTACCGCGCGCCGCATCTCGTCGAAGAAAAACTGCTTCAGGATATTCGGCTCCAGCGTGGAACCTGACTTGCTCGCCACCATCACCAACGTCTCGGCCAGGTTCACCGCGTCGCAGGCAGCCTTCACCTGCGCCGGGTCAGTGGAGTCGACGATGTGCAACTCTGGGAATCCCGGCTGCGGACCAAACGTCTTGGCCAGCACCTCGGGGCATAGGCTAGAACCGCCCATGCCGAGCAGCAGAACCGATTGGAAGTCGGCGCTCTTCACATCGCCGCCCAGCTCCGCAAAGGAACCGAGGTCCTTCTGCTGCCGCTCCACAATGTCGATCCAGCCCATCCACTGCTCCTCGCCGTCGCGAGTCCATAGGGCCGGGTCCTTTTGCCAAAAGAGCTCCACCTTCTTGTTGGCTTGCCAGTCTGCGGCGGCCGCGTCAACGGCCCCGCGAAGATCGGAGGAAACTGCCAGTCGAAAGCTCATATCACCTTAGATTCTGCCTGAAAGGCACGGTTGCAAAGCTAAAGATTGTGCAAAAGTTCGGAACGTCATGGCTCTCGGCGCGCCGACTCTTTCTCCCCGTTACGCAGTTGTCGCGGGCCAATTCGGCGTAATGCGGATCAGTTCGAGCCGCTCGCCTGCCCCGCTTGTGTCTTCGAGCACGAACTCGGGTGAAGCTGCAGGCACAGCCACAATCCCGCGCGGCGGCAGGTCGATATCAGCGCCGGTCAGCCGCGCCTGGCCCGACGCCGCAAACAAATAGGCCAGCCCACGCTTTCCGCCTGCGCCGCGCAGGCTTTCGTTCGTGCGGCTACCGTTCACGGGAATCCGCTCCATACGAAAGTACTCCACATCGATCAGCACTGTGCGGTCGGCGAGCTGCCGTGGGGCCACTTTGCCCGCGCGTGTCACGAGCCGCGTGGCTTCGAGCGACTTCTCAATGTGCAGCTCGCGCGGCCGTCCGTAGTCGTACATGCGGTAGGTCAGGTCGCAGTTCTGCTGCGTCTCCAGCAAAATCGACCCCGGCCAGATCGAGTGCACTGTCCCGGCATCGACAAAGATCATGTCTCCGGCAACGACCGGCAACATATTCAGCTTCGCCTCGAGCGTTCCGGCGTGAATGCCTTCCTCGATCTCACTTAATGTCGTCCCGGGCTTGACTCCGACTGCAACTTCAGCTCCCGGTTCGGCTGCGAGCGCGTACCAGCATTCCGTCTTGCCGCGCGGCTGCCCATACTTCTGCGCCAGCTTGTCGTCGGGATGCACCTGCACGCTCAGTTTCTCTTTGGCAAAAATCGTTTTGATCAGCAGCGGCGAATCCGTCACAGGCGCATCGGCGCCAAGCAGCGCCGCATGATCTAGGCTGAAAAGCGCGCCCAACTTCTTGCCCGCATGGGGCCCGGTCGCAACCAGGCAATCGTCGCCCGTCAGCCAGACTTCGCCGATGGGCTCGCCCTCGGCCACGCGGTCATACCATGGCCGCAGATCGCGGAATCCCCAAACCCGCGCCGTGAAGATGGGCTCGATGCGAAACGGCGCCATTTCTGTCACTGGAATTCCCTCTGAATGGTGCCCCGGCTTTCTTGCCATCCTCACTGTAGCAGACGGATCGGCGGCCTCAGGTATGGTCAAACTGAAA
>JBEKAJ010000255.1:0-5038 GCA_050018295.1 Occallatibacter sp.
GACTTCGCGCACGCGATGGCCGGGCGCCTTGGGCGCGGCCATGCCCACGTCGATGCCCGCGGCGGGCACAATCGTCTTGAAGTGAATGTTGAAGCCGTGCGCGAACATCAGCAGCTTGCCGGCGCTGAGGTTCGGCCCGATCTCCTCGGCATACAATTTGGCCGCGGTTTGATCGGGAACGAGCACCATCACGACGTCTGCCCAAGTCGTGGCCTCGGCGACGGTGGTCACTTCAAGTCCCGCCTTTTGCGCCTTGGCAATCGATTTTGAATTCGCCGCCAGGCCCACCTTCACCTGCACGCCCGAATCTTTGAGGTTGAGAGCATGCGCATGCCCCTGCGAGCCGTAACCGATGATGGCCACCTTTTTGGCCTGGATCAATGAGAGGTCGGCATCGTGATCGTAATAAGTCTTCGCCATGTTTTGTCCGATTCTTCCTTTGTGTGATTGGGATTCAATGTTCCGGATGGCCGGCTTTGCGGGTGCCCCATCCTAGCCGCGTTCTTGTATTTGCGGCTAGGGTGGGATGGTTATGCGATCAGCACCAGCCCCAAACCGCCGTCCCTTATTGCGCTTCGTCTGCCGCGCTTTCCTCCGCAGGCTCCTCTTCCTCCTCCGCGGATTCGCCCTCAACGACGCCCATGGCCTTGACCACGCTGCTCACATGGTGGCCGCGCCGCATGGTCATCTTGCCGCTGCGGCAGATCTCCAGAATCCGCCCATCGTCCTCGCGCAGCACTTCGATGAGCCCTTCAATCTTGCTCTCCACGCCGGTCATCTCGATCATAAGCGACTCCGAGGTGAGATCGACGATGCGGGCGCGAAAGACCTCGACCAGGTCGAAGATCTGCGCCCGGTTGCGCGGCGAGGCTGCAACTTTGATGAGCGCCAGCTCGCGCGTGACCGACGGCGCCTGGGCGATGTCGTCCACATCGACGACGTTTTCCAGTTTAAACAGGCTGGCGCGGATGCGATGTCCGGCCTCGGCCGAGGCCTCGCAGGTGAGCGTGAGCCGGGACAGGCCCGGCCGCTCGCTACGCCCCACGGTAAGCGAATTGATGTTGATGTTCAGGCGCCGGAATAGCGACGCCACGCGCGTCAGCACGCCCGGCAGATCTTCAACGTATGCGACGAATGTGTGCAACATCGCGGTAACTGGTTCCTTTCTGTGCGGCTTCCGCGTCGCTGGATTCCGGGGCTCGCAGTGATCGCGCATTCACCGGACCTTGCGACGTAAATCCAAGTCAGACTCCTTTGCGAACAATCGTCGTGGGCAGCCCGGAATAATGAACATGCACCAGCCGCCAAGCACCCTTTTCGCGCACCATCACCTGGGTTTCGCGGCCTTGTGTCGTGAGCGGTTCGCCTTTATCCTTCCAGACTGCATGAAAAGTCCACGTGATTTCGACCCAAGCAGAATCGCCATTCACGTGAATGACGGTGGTATCGAAATTCAAATCGCGCTTAGAGAACATCCCCATGACTTTGCCGTAGATGTCAGCCTTGATCTGATCGAGATTCTCGTCCGTTCCCAGCGGATGAATAAACGAGACCGGCAAATCGCTTGACCAAACCTCTGAGATCAGGGCGGGATCGAGGGTATCGACAGACTGGCGATACTTAGCAAGGACCGAGCGAATCTGAATTTCGTCGGAGGCTGGTGACTTTCCGTACGCTGCGCTGAGAAATACGAATAGCATCGCGAACAGCACACCTGCCGCCAAGCGGCTAGACTGAAGAATTCTGTGTTTCATCGTCAGATTCTCTTCCCATTGCGTCATGACTTCGACATTCGCTTTCAGCTAGTCGTCCGCTTTCTCTTCCAGCGGATCGTGATCGGGCCGGCGGATCATCTCGTGCAGCGCACTGCCCGCGGGAATCATCGGGTACACCGAGTCTTCCTTCTCCACCATGAAGTTGAGCAGATACGCACCCGGCGCCGAGCGCGCCGCCTTCACTGCTTCCTCTACCTCGCTTCGTTTGCGCACCGCGCGTCCCGGGATCCCGTGCGCATCGGCCAGCTTCACAAAGTCCGGGCTCACCAGCGGCGTGGCCTCGTAGTTGCGCTCGTAGAAAAACTCCTGCCACTGCCGCACCATTCCCAGGTAGCCGTTGTTGATGATGGCGATGTTGATCTTGATTCTTTCCTGCACAATGGTGGCCAGTTCCGCCGCCGTCATCTGGAAGCCGCCATCGCCGGCTACAACCCACACTTCTTTTTCCGGGCAGGCAAACTTGGCGCCAATGGCCGCGGGCAGCGCGAATCCCATCGTGCCCAGCCCGCCTGAGGTGATGAGCGTGCGCGGCTGTTCGTGGCGGAAGTACTGCGCCTCCCACATCTGGTGCTGGCCTACGTCGGTCACAATCACAGCGTTGCCGCCGGTCATGCGCCACAGGTCGTGCATCACGTGCGCCGCGTACAAATGACCGGAGTCAGGCAGGTTCTTGATGTCATGCACCGCAACAGCGCCCTTGCTGGCCTCGATCGTCTTCAACCACGCCGAACCATCGCGGCCCGATATGCGCGGCAGCAGTTGCTCCAGCACCTCGCGCAGATCGCCCACCAACGCCACATCCACCTTCACATTTTTGTTGATCTCCGCTGGATCCACCTCGATGTGAATCTTCTTCGCCTTGGTGGCGTAGGTGGAGAGCGTTCCCGTCACGCGATCGTCGAATCGCATGCCGCACGCGATCAGCAGATCGGCTTCCTGGATGGCGTGATTCACCCACGCCTCGCCGTGCATGCCCATCATGCCCAGGCTCAGCGGGTGCGACGCGGGAAATCCGCCAAGCCCCAGCAGCGTGAGCCCCACGGGAATCTCTGCCCGCTCGGCCAGCGTGCGAATCTGCTCCATCGCTCCCGATTCCATCACGCCGTGGCCGGCCAGAATCACCGGCCGCTTGGAGTTGCGAATCAACTCGGCAGCTTGCGTCAATCCTGATTCGTCGACGTGCAGCATGGGATGCGGGCGGTAAGGGCGCGGCTTGGCAGCTTCAAAGTCGAACTCCGCAGTCGCCTGTTGCGCGTCCTTTGTAATGTCGACCAGCACCGGCCCCGGTCGTCCCGACCGCGCGATCTGAAACGCTTGGCGCAACGCGTGCGCCAAATCCTCTGCCTTGTTCACGAGAAAGTTGTGCTTCGTTACCGGCAGCGTGATGCCGGTAATGTCCACTTCCTGAAACGCATCGGTGCCCAGCACCTTGCTCGAGACGTTGCCGGTGATACAGACAATCGGAATCGAATCGAGCATCGCAGTCGCAATTCCCGTAACCAGATTGGTCGCGCCCGGTCCGCTCGTGGCAACAGCTACGCCCACCTTGCCCGAAGCACGCGCATAGCCGTCGGCCATGTGCGCCGCGCCTTGCTCGTGGCGAACGAGAACGTGCCGGATGGGAAACTTGCGCAGCGCATCGTAGGCGGGCAGAATGGCGCCGCCCGGATAGCCGAAAACATCCGTCACGCCCTCGCCGACTAGCGTGGCCCACAGAATCTCCGAGCCTGTCAGCCGCGTCGGCGTGGTTAGGTGCGTATCCGGCGCACTTGCGGCCGGCGTAGTCGCGCTTCCGTTCGCTCCGTGCGCTTTCGTCTTCGCGTTCCCTTTGTGTCCCATAACGGCTCCTTGGGCTTTCTCGTTGTCGATTGTCCTTAGTCCCTATGTCCCCAGTCCCTAGTCCCTGCTTCTTACGTCGTCGCCCCTTCAGACGCCGAATTCACGCGATCTACGTACTTCCGAAACACGCCGCCCGGCCAGCGCAGCGCCGGCGGCTTGAAATTTTTCAGCCGAGCCGCCATCTCTTCTTTGCTGATCTCGACATCGAGCGTCCGTTTCGCAACGTCAAAATGAATGATGTCTCCCTCGCGCACCGCCGCAATCGGCCCGCCGACAAACGCCTCGGGCGCCACATGGCCCGCGGTGAATCCGCGCGTCGCGCCACTGAAGCGACCATCGGTGAGCAGCGCCACCTGCGCGCTCAACTCCGCATTCGAGCTGATAGCAGCCGTCACTTGCAGCATCTCGCGCATGCCCGGCCCGCCCTTCGGCCCTTCGTAGCGAATCACCACCACGTCGCCGGGCTTGATGCCACCTGCCTGGACAACTTTGAAACAATCCTCTTCGCTGTCGAAGACGCGCGCCGGCCCGCGATGCTCGTACTTGCCCGCCGCCGCAATCTTCATCACGCATCCCTCCGGCGCGAGGTTGCCCTTCAGGATCACGAGTCCGCCATTGGGCTTGATGGGCTTCTCGAAAGTGTGAATCACGTCTTGCCCCGGAGTCTCTTTGGCGAGCGCGGCCTCTTCGGCCAAAGTTTTGCCGCTGACGGTCAGCGCCGATCCGTCGGCAAACCCCGCGTCGATCATCCGTTTGGCCAGCAGCCGCGAGCCGCCCGCGGCCTGATAGTGCGCGGCCATGTATTTGCCTGCCGGCGTCAGATCGCAAATGTAGGGAGTGCGCTTCGAGATGGCGTCAAAATCGTCGATGCTGAGTGGGATGCCCATCTCGCGCGCGATGGCGAGGAAATGCAGCACCGCGTTCGTCGACCCTCCGCTTGCAGCCACGCTGGCGATGGTGTTTTCGATGGATTTGCGGGTGATGATCTGGGAGGGGCGGCGATTCGCGCGCACAGCGTCCATCAACATGCGGCCTGCCGCGCGCGTTGCCTCGAGTTTGTTGGGCGCGGTGGCGGGAACGCCCGAAAGCTCAATCGGCGCAATGCCAAGAATCTCGGCGCTCATGGCCATGGTGTTGGCTGTGAACTGCCCGCCGCATGCGCCTGCGCCAGGACAGGCGTTGGCTTCGAGAGCTTCAAGGCCCGCGTCGTCAATGCGCCCTGCCGCATAAGAGCCGATGCCCTCGAAGACATTCTGAATCGAGATGTCGATTTTCGTGCCGTTGGGACCGTTCAGCTTGCCCGGCGCGATCGATCCGCCGTAAAGCATCATGCCTGGAATATCGAGCCGGCACAGCGCCATGATGATGCCCGGCATATTCTTGTCGCACCCGCCAATGCCGACGAGGCCGTCGAAAAGATTGCC
>JBEKAJ010000256.1:0-5028 GCA_050018295.1 Occallatibacter sp.
GGTGCCGGCCACGGCACAGACGGCGAAAAAGACGACCACAGCGAAGAGCGCGCGGCGGGCACGGAAATTCATGGGCAAACCGAACCTCCAGACGGCGCGTGCGCCAGGCGCCAGATGGCGGACATTCCATCGCCTGGGAGCGAATCCGGCCAATGCCGGATTTGCGCTCGATAAAAATTGACCTTGCCCGTTATTGGCAAGGCCAGGGAGATGGAAGAACCGCTCGCACTGAGGCCGCGAGGCCGTCTTCGGCTAAAGTATAGCACCGCTGTATTTGACGCGCGCTCAGGCGGGCCGGTAGCCGGGGTTACCGTGGTTTGAGGCGCAGGAAGGCACATTGCGGAGCGTTGCCTGCAGGCTTGGGCCGAGCATCCGCTTTCCGTTTTGGCTCTCCCGGCATTTACAATTGCGTCTATGCACCAGGCACCAGCAAAGCGGGCGCCGGGCCCACGGCCGGACGTCGATTCTATGAATTTGAGACATTTTCGCGGATTTGCGGCGTTCGCGTTTGGCGCGGCGCTGCTGGTGTGTCCCAGCCTGGCACTCGGCCAGGCGAACGAACCGGAGAGCCCCTATGGCGGGACGACCGTCGAGGACATCATCGCCCGCGTCAACGACCAGATCATCACCAAGTCAGACTACGACCGCGCGGAAACCGAGTTGGACCAGGAGGGACGGCAGCGCGGCCAATCAATGCAGGAGATTGCGGCGGAGCACAAGGATCTTCTGCGCAACCTGATCGACCAGCAACTGTGGCTCTCGAAGGGTAAGGAACTGAATATCACCGGCGAAACGGAACTGGTGAAGCGCCTGGACGAAATCCGCAAGCAGTACAACCTGGATTCGATTGAAGACCTGGAAAAGGCGGCCAAAGAGCAGGGCGTGTCCTTCGAGGACTTCAAGGCCAACATCCGCAACCAGATCGTCACCCAGGAAGTGATGCGTCAGGAAGTTGGCGAGCATATCCAGATGACGCCCGGCGAGGTGGAGCGGTACTACGAGGAGCACAAACAGGATTACGTACAGCTGGAGAGCGTGCGGTTGGGCGAGATTCTGATTTCGACGGGGACGGAGGGATCCGACGATCCGGCGAAGGCTGCGGCAGCCAAAGCAAAGGCGGACGACATTGAGGCGCGGCTGCACGCGGGCGGAGACTTTGCGCAGTTGGCGCGGAGCTTCAGCGACGGCTCCACGGCGGCCTCCGGCGGCGATCTGGGCCAGTACAAGCGAGGCCAGCTTCCCAAAGTGCTTGAGGACAAGACATTCGATCTGGCATCGGGCCAATACACCGATCCGATTCTCACGCGGCAGGGCTACATCATCCTGAAGGTTGTGCAGCATACGCCGGGCGGACCACGGCCGTACAAGGAAGTGCAGGAGGACGTGGAACAGGCGTATTACATGAGCCTGATGGATCCGGCCATTCGGGATTATCTGAGCCAGATGAGAGATCAGGCATTCATTCAGATCAAGCAGGGATACGTAGATGCCGGCGCGACACCCGCCGAGTTGCATTCAAGCATCAGCTTCAGCGCATATGTGCCACCGGCGCCGAAGAAGAAAGCCAAGGTGGAGAGGACCCGCTTCCGCGAGAGCACCCACACCTTCCGAGAGAAATCGGGTGCGGCTGCGCCGCCGGCCGGGGCGGCAAACGGGGCGCAGACCGGCGCTGCGCCGGCGTCACCGGCAGCCACGCCAACCCAGGCAACCACGAAAAAGAAGAAGGGGAGCAAGAAGGAAGAAGCCGCCACCGAGAAGCCCGGCAAGAAAGAAAAGATCCGTTTCGGCCAGGCGCCGCGCGAGACGCTGCCTTCAGCGACGACAAACTCAGCCACGGAGAATGCGGGCGCGCTGCCTGAGACAGCCTCGAATACCGACCAGCCGGCGAATCCGCTTGAGCCGACCGCACCAACGCAGAAGACACGCTTCAGCGCTCGCGTGCGACAGCCTAAGACGGCTAAGACAACAGGCAAGGCCGGGCGGGCGGGTTCAACAGGCCCCGCGCCGCCGAACGCGTCCGAGGTAGCCGACCAGCAGACGCAGTCGGCCCCTTTGGGTCTGCCGGGAGATACATCGAAGAAGAAGAAAAAGGCATCGACTGCGAGCGAGGGAAAGACTCGCATCGCGAACAAGAAGAAGAGCGAGGAAGAAACGCAGCCGAAGCCGGTGCAGCAGCCAACGCCCATTCCTCCCGTGCCGGGAGCGCCGGCGCCTTCGGACCACCCGGACCTGCCTCAACCACAGCCGACGACGCCGCAGTAACCTCGAGATTCGGTCGATCCGATAAAGCGGGCCTGGGAACCGAATCCCAGGCCCGGGGTGTTTTGGGGCCGGCAACAGTTTTGTTCGGTTCGAGCATCACCTTTGGCAGGGCGGGAGAATTGCGTTAATCTTCTCGGCAGAATGAAAGACATCTATATCGCGGATTTGATGGGCTTCGACGAGGGCAAGCTCTTCGACAGCTTCTTCCTCGTGCTGGCCAAGCAGCAGCGGACCACGAAACAGAACAAACCGTACCTAAGCCTGACGCTCGGGGACAAAACCGGACAGATCGAAGCGCGCGTGTGGGAACTGGGTGACCCGCGGATCGCCAAAGAATTCGATCGCGGCAACATGGTGAAAGTGCGCGGCAGCGTCTCGCGCTACGACGACCGCGCGCAGTTGAAAGTGGATCAGCTGCGCAAGGCGCTCGACAGCGAGGCCGACAAGATGGATATGCTGCCCGCAACGAGCCGCGATGTGGGCGAGCTGTGGGGTCTGCTCGAGGCAAGCGTCGCGAGCGTGACCAATCCCGATCTGAAGCGGTTGCTTACGGCGTTGCTCACCGATGCACCAATCGCGCAGGCTTTTCGCGAGGCGCCAGCGGCGCGGCAACTGCATCATGCGTGGCTTGGCGGCCTGCTGGAGCACGTTGTGAGTTTGCTGGGGCTCGCCGATCGCGTAGCCGCGCACTACTTGATGCTCGACCGCGATCTGCTGATTACCGGCGTGATCCTGCACGACATTGGAAAGATCCGCGAGCTCAGTTGGGACACCGGATTCGACTATACCGTCGAGGGTGTGTTGTTGGGGCACATCCAAATGGGCGTCGATCTAGTGGAGAAGACCATCGCCGGGCTGCCCGGATTCCCCGACCGGCTGCGCACGCTGGTGCTGCACATGATTCTGTCGCATCACGGCAAACTCGAGTTCGGCTCGCCCAAGCTGCCCATGATTCCCGAAGCGCTGGTGCTCAACTTCCTCGACGACCTGGACGCGAAGATGCAGGCGATGGCCAGCGAGTTTGAGAGGTCGGCGCGCGAGGGCCGTACGCCGGACGAGCTTACCGGGAAGGTGTGGGCCTTGGATCAGCGGCAATTGCTAAATACGAAGGCGTGGCTGGGAGAAGACGGGAAATAGCAGCTCCCTGCTCCCTACACCTTCATCCCGCAAACCAATCCCACTGCTCCTTCGTGAGCGGAACAACCGAAAGCCGGCCGATGAGCAGCAGCGGCGAGCGCGCAAAAAGCCTTTCTGCTTTGATTTGGGCGAGGATTTTCGGATTCTTGAGGCGCTTGCCTGCTTTAACGCGCACGATGGGGACTTTGGGGTCAGCCGCGTCGACGCTGAGGACCGTTCCGGTGCCCACGGCGGTGCGTTCGTCGCCGGTGTGGTAGAAGATCCACTTCGTTCCCGGCTTCATCTCGCGCAGGTTTTTGACAGCCGTGGGATTCGTCACGCCATCCCACACGGTTTCGCCGTCCCGCAGGAAATCGTCGAAGGAGTAGACACCGGGCTCGGATTTGAAGAGGAAGTAGGGCATAAACAGTTCGCAGCTCGCAGTTTGTGGTTCGCAGTGGTCAGAGGTCAGTTTTTGGTGGTCGGTGGTCAGTTGTCAGCAGATCGGCGACTGGTAGCCAAGCAAGGTTTTCTATTCCCTACTCCCTTTTCCCTGTCTCTCTATTCCCTACTCCCTTTTCCCTGTCTCTCTATTCCCTGCCCCGCTTCCGGATCTCAATGTTGAGGCGCTTGATCTTCTGGTTCAGGGTGGAGAGCGGAATACGGAACTGCTCGGCGGCTTCAGTCTGATTCCAGTTACATCGCTCGAGCTTCTCGATGATGATGCGGCGCTCGATGACTTCAAGGATGTCGAAGAGCGAAGAGTTCGGGTTGTGCTCGAGGAGCGCGTCCTGGAAACTGCGGCCTGTGATCTGTCCGGGCAGAAGCTCGGCGCCGATGAGCGGACCGGAGGAGAGCACTACTCCGCGCTCGATGGCGTTCTCAAGCTCGCGGACATTGCCCGGCCAGTCGTAGTCGATGAGGGCGCGCATGGCGTCGGTGGAGAGTTTGCGCGGCGCGAAGTTGTTCTCAGCGGCGTAAAAATCGAGGAAGTGTTGGGCCAGGAGCGGAATATCTTCGCGGCGGGAGCGCAGCGGCGGCAGGTCGACGGTGATGACGTTGAGGCGGTAGAAGAGATCCTCGCGGAAGCGGCCGTCGTGCACCGCCTGGCGAAGATCGACGTTGGTGGCGGCGAGGATGCGCACGTCCACCTGAATCTCCTGAATGCCGCCGAGATGCATGAAGCGCTTGTCCTGCAGCACGCGCAGGATTTTGGACTGCGTGTCGAGGCCCATCGTGGCGATCTCGTCGAGGAAGAGCGTGCCGCCGTTGGCGACTTCGAAGAGGCCTTTCTTTGAGGCAACAGCGGAAGTGAACGCTCCCTTGACGTGCCCGAAGAGTGTGGACTCAAGCAGCTCAGAGGGCATGGCGCCGGTGTTGATCGGGACGAATGGCTTGTCGCGGCGGGGCGAGTTGGCGTGGATGGCCTTGGCGATAATCTCCTTGCCGGTGCCGCTCTCGCCCTGAATGAGGACCGTGGAGCGGCTGGGAGCAACTTGCGCGACGAGATCGAAGACGCGCAGCATCAACTCGCTTTTGCCCACAATGTTGGCAAAGTTGTAGCGCTGCTTGAGGGTGCGCTTGAGCTGAAGATTCTCTTCCTCGGCGCGGCGGCGGGCGACTGCGGAGCGGATGTCTGCGAGTAGTTTC
>JBEKAJ010000257.1:0-5021 GCA_050018295.1 Occallatibacter sp.
TCCACAAGCGCGGCTTTCAGGTAGAGCTCCTGCGCGGTCACCACGGTCTGCACCATCGCCTCTATCTTGCCCTTCAGGTTGTGGCTCTGGTCGATCATGTAGGCGATTTCGATCTTGAGGCCGTCGTCGCATGCGGCATGAATCTCATGGAAGATGCGGAAGATCTGATAGGGGTCGATCGAGCCCAGCGTCAGATCGTCGTCAGCATAGCGCCGGTCGTTGAAGTGGAATCCGCCAAGCATCCTCGTGTGGAGCAGCCACGCAACAATCTGTTCGATGTTCTGCGCGCTGTAATGGTGGCCGGTATCGACGAGCACGCACGCCTGCGGCCCCGCATGGCGCGCGAGGTGGCTCGACATGCCCCAGTCGGCGATATCCGTGTGATAGAACGCCGGCTCGAAGGGCTTGTACTCCACCAGCAAACGCTGATCGGGCGCGAGATGGCTGTGAGCTACCCGCAATGCTTCCTCCAGCCAGCCGATGCGCTTGCGCATGCTCTGCGTGCCCGGATAGTTCGATCCATCGGCCATCCACAGCGAGATGTCGCGCGAGCCCAGCGCCTTGCCGATCTCAATCGAGTCCAGCACGTGCTCCAGCGCCCGCTCGCGGATGGAGGCCGAAGGATTGCACAGCGAACCGAATTTGTATTCCTGGTCCTGAAAGAGGTTGGGATTGATCGATCCCGAGCGGATGCCGAAGCGCCGCTCTAACTGCTTTACCGCGGGAACATCCTTCAGTCCGCCGGGCAGATCCCAAAGCACATGGAGCGCCAGAGTGGGCGTTACGCCGGTCAGCCGGTTCACTTCGGCCGCGTCGGCAAACTTCTCCTCAATGGTGCTCGCAGCCGCAGCCTGCACAAACTTGCCGAAGCGCGTGCCAGTGTTGGCAAATCCCCACGAGGGGATCTCGATCCGAAAAGAATCCAGCGCCTGGAACGCAACTTCCTGAACGTTCGAATCCGAAATCTTCATGACGTCCTCTTGCCAGCTGATTGATCGTTCGTTTCTTCCTGTTCCCTATTCCCCGCTCCCTATTCCCTAATCCCTGATCCTTGTTCCCTGTCGTTCACCACAATCACGTTCAGGAATCTCGGCCCATGCACGCCTTTAATGCGCGTCATTTCAATGTCTGCCGTCGCGCTCGGCCCGGAGATCAAGGTGACGAGTGCCGGTGGCTGCTTGCAGCGATCGAAATACTCGGGCAGCGTCTCCACAATCTGACTGGTCCGCACAACGCACAGATGCCAGTCGGGGAGCAGCGTAATCACACGCCGACCCTCCGTCGCGGAGTGATGCAAAACAATCGTGCCTGAGTCGGCTATGCCGCAAAAGGCGCCAGTCATAACGCCCTCAGCCTGCTCGATCTCTGTAGCCGTCAAGCCGTGGTCGATATCGCATTCGAATCCGGCAATCTGCCACGCAGCCGTAACCAGCCACGCGTTCGGAACTCCAGACGGCGCAATGAAACGGCGTTTGCCACTTGCCTCTATTTGCATGGCAATCGTGGTCGGCAGTTCGTCGGGTGCGCACTCCACCACCTCGGCATCGTATTCGCGAAGGCGCTCGATGAATAGTTCCTGACAGGCTCTGACGGGTAACTCGCCTCGCGTTCGATAGTCGCGCGACAGCCGCCCAAAGCCCTGCGCAGCTTCTTCCGAGGTCGCTCCAGGATTCCGCGTGGCGGCCCGAATGCGGCCGAGAACCTGCTTACGCGAGCTGGTGATGGGGCTCATTTCGTCCTCCGCTGGCGGTCTGCACACCAATCGTGAAAGGTCTGCTCCGGCAGCCCGCGCAGGTCGCGTGTCTGGGTCCACTTCGCTCCGATGCCCGGCAGCGAGTGGATCCAACCGTCCCTGTGCGTGAAGAAGCGCAGCGCGATCCGGCCCATCCGCTGCGCCGCGTGAAAGAGCCAGGCCCGCGAGAAGATCACGTTCGCCACGCGCAACCCGAGATACAGCGGATCGAAGAACCGCGACATATGTTTGCGCTCCTGATCGGTTACGCGCGCGCGAAGCTCCAGCAGCACCTCCGGAATGTTGATCTTGACCGGACACACCTCGTAGCAAGCGCCGCAAAGAGACGACGCGTAAGGCAGCGATTGCGCGTGCCGCATCTGCTCGAGTTGCGGCGTCAGGATGGCGCCGATCGGTCCCGGATACACCGACCCGTACGCGTGGCCGCCGGTCTGCCGGTAAACCGGGCAGGTGTTCATGCAGGCCGCGCAGCGGATGCAGCGCAGCGTCTGCCGTTCCGTCTTGCGGGCGAGGATCGACGAGCGGCCATTGTCGAGCAGAACGACGTGAAACTTCTGCGGCCCGTCTCCCGGCGTCACGCCGGTCCAGAGCGACGTGTAGGGATTCATCCGTTCGCCCGTCGCCGAGCGCGCCAGCAGTTGCAGCATCACCTCGAGATCGGCGAATCGGGGCAGCACTTTTTCGATTCCGGCCAGTGTGATCATGGTCCGCGGCAGCGTGAGGCACATGCGCCCGTTGCCCTCGGACTCAACTACGGCCACCGAGCCTGTTTCGGCGATCAGGAAGTTCGTTCCACTGATCGCCGTCGGCACCGAGAGAAACTTCTGCCGCAGATAGTTCCGCGCCGCCGCCGTCAGCGCCTCCGGCTCGTCGGAGAGATTCTCAATCCCCATGCGCCGCGCAAAGATCTCCCGCACCTGGCTGCGATTCACGTGCAGCGCCGGAACCACAATATGCGAGGGCTCTCCCTCGCCGAGTTGCAGAATGATTTCCGCCAGATCCGTCTCGTAGGTGCGAACGCCGTTGGCCTCGAGAAATGGATTGAGTTGAATCTCAGCCGAGGTCATCGTTTTGATCTTGATGACCTCATCGGCCTCCTCTTCGCGCAGTAATTCGAGAATGATGCGACGCGCGTCTGCCGCATCCGACGCCCAGTGCACCGTGCCGCCGGCAGCCGTACACCGTGTCTCGAACTGCTCGAGGTACGCGCCGAGGTTTTCGAGCGCCTCGTCCTTGATCCGAGACGCGGAAGCGCGGAGCGCCTGCCAATCCGGCTTCTCCGCTACCAGCCGCGCGCGCTTGGCCTGAATCACGTCGATGGCGTGAGCCACATTCCTGCGCAGCTGCAAATTGCGGAGCACGGGAAGCGCCGCTACTGGAAACGGCGGCGCAAGCGCCGGATCGAGAATCGGACGATCGATGACCTCCTGCTCCGTCACGGCGCTCATCCCAGCACCTCGACGGGTTGATCCTCGGTGCTGGCGAGAATCTGTGCCATGTGGATCGTCTTCATTCCCGCGCTCTGGCGGTGCAGCGCTCCACCCAAGTGCATCAAGCAGCTATTGTCGAGAGCCGTACAGAACTCCGCGCCCGTCGCCAGCACGTCCTCGAGCTTGACTGTCAGCATCGCCGACGAAACCTCTGCGTTCTTCACGCTGAACGTCCCTCCAAATCCGCAGCAGCGATCCAGATTCTCGAGCGGCACGAGGTCCAGCCCACGCACCTTCTCCAGCAGCCGGAATGGCCGTTCGCCCAGTTGCAAGGCCCGGAGCCCATGGCAGCTCGCATGGTAGGTCACTCGATGGGGAAAGTACGCGCCCACATCCTCTACGCCCAGCTTGTCGACCAGAAACTCGCTCAGTTCGTAGATTCTTGGCAGCAGTGCGGCGAAATCCTTGCGGAGGGCCTCGTCTCCAAGCTCCTTAAACAGGCCGGAATACTGATCCCGAATCATTGCCACACACGACGATGAAGGAATCACGACCGCTTCAGCGTCGGCGTAGAGTCTCACCAGGCGCTTCGCCTGACTGAAAGCCTCGCCCCGGAAACCCGTGTTGGCGTGCATCTGCCCGCAACACGTCTGGCCGGGCCGGAACTCCACCTCCACTCCCAGACGCTCCAGCAAACGCACTACAGCTCGCCCGGTCTCTGGAAACAGCGTGTCGTTATAACAGGTAATGAAAAGCGAAGCGCGCATTCAGCCACTCAACAAAATGCCTATGTTTCAGCCAAGAAACCGAATGATATACCGTGAGAAACCAGTTGTCTATTGCAATTCCAGAGCTTTGACGCCTGCTTCCACCCATTTCGCCTCGGCAAAACATTCCGAGCCAGCCGGCAGAGCCAAGCTCACCGAATTCGCCCGCATGGCAGTCCCCCCGTTGCATCGGATGCGCCTGTTTTCGGTCTTTCCCGGCCATGGTTCTTCAACCTTCCGCTCTAAGTCCCGTCTAACTCTCCGAGTTTCCCGATCTTATCCGCCGCAGACGGCCTTTTTTCTCATTCTTCATTCTGCGTCAGACGGTCACGATGTACCGTGTGCCTCTTTGCGGCATTAGCCCAGGGCCATCCGTCCTATTATGATGAGGTTGTCGACCAATTCGGTCGGACTGTTCGAACGGATCCGGCATTTCGCCGGGTTTTTTGCTTTTAACAGCAACTCTATTTCTGTCGGCCGCGGCAACTCTTCGGGTTTTCGAGGGTCTCTCTCAAGAAAGGGTCCAGGACCACCCCTATGATCAATTCACGCTCGCTCCCCCTGTGCGTGTTGGCCAGTGTCTTCCTCTGTACCGTCGCCTCCCAGGCACAGCATGTTGCGCCCGCCGTTCGCATCGTCAACCCAATCGATGAAAGCCAGCGGGTCACGCTTACCCACACTGTGAGTCCGCTGGCCAACACTGCGAACGACCGTGGCGCCGCGCCCGACGGCATGCAGCTTGACCGCATGCAACTCGTCCTCCAGCGCAGCCCTGACCAGGAGACCGCACTCCGCCAGCTCATCGCGCAGATGCACGCGCCGGGTTCGCCGAACTACCACCAATGGCTTACGCCGGACCAATTCGGCGCCCAGTTCGGCTCCTCCGACCAGGACATCGCCTCCATTGAATCCTGGCTCGGCAGCCACGGCTTCGCCGTCTCCAAGGTGAATCCCGGCAAAGGGACCCTCGAGTTCTCAGGCAGCGTGGCCCAATTGCGCGAGGCCTTCCACACCCAAATTCACAAGTACGTGGTCAACGGTGAAACCCACTATTCCAACGCCAACGATCCG
>JBEKAJ010000258.1:0-5015 GCA_050018295.1 Occallatibacter sp.
CGCCCGGGCTACGGGTGCTCCGGAAAGCTTTCTGTCCAAGGTGCTGCAGACTCTGGCGCGCGCCGGACTTATCTCTTCCCAGCGCGGGCAGTCGGGCGGATTTCGTATCACACCCCGCGGCCGCTGGGCCTCAATGCGCGAAGTCATTGAAGCCATCGATGGCATGATTTGCCTCAACATCTGTCTCATGCACGGCCGATCCTGCCCGAGAAAAGCGCGCTGTCCCGCGCATCCGGTCTGGATCAGGGCCCAGCAAGCGATGTTGCAGGTTCTTTCCAATGCTTCCATCGCCGCCTTGGCCGCCCAGGCGTCGCCGGCAAGATCGGGCCATCAAGTTGGCGCCGCACATGCGCTCCACATGCCCGCGAAAGCAGCTCGACGATAAGCGTCGTCCGGGCCACGCCTCCGATTTTCCAACCGTTCGTCCAATTTGCCAAGCGCGCCTGTGGGGTGTTTCAATCGGATTATTGAAACAGGGGTGCTCCACGTGTTGTGGGGCTGAGAAATACCCTCGAACCCGATCCGGATAATACCGGCGTGGGAAGTTTTCTCCGACCGAGCGGCGTTCTTCTTCACCTCCCTTCGCGGCGCAAGCTCCTTTGTTTCATGTGAGCACTGAAACGAAGGATCTCCATGCACGAAGGCATCTCCGTCGCCGTATTCCGCACTCTGCCGCCACCCGCGAGCCGCGTCCGCCGCACCATCGTGATGAATTTCCTGCTGGCCGCAAGTCTTGCCTTGCCTCTCCGCGCGCAGACTGCCCCTATTACGCAGCCAAGCCCCGCCCAGACCCCGCAAACCGGCGCACAAGCGCCTGCTTCGGCAGAGCAGAAACCCGCTCCTGTCACGACCACCGTCATCGTCCATGGCGAAGTGGAAGACAACTACCTTCCCGAATCCATCACTGTGGGCACGCTGGACGGCGGCGAGCTCAAGAACACGCCCCTCTCGGCGTCAGTCGTCACGCGCGATCTGCTCAACGACCAGGTATCGCGCCTGCTTTCTGACGTCATCCAGAACGACGCTTCCGTCGGCGACGACTACGTGCCCGTGGGCTACTACGGCGACTACCAGATTCGCGGCTTTCCCATCGATCTCGCTACCGGCTTCGAAGTCAACGGGATGACTATCGCCGGCGAGCAGGATGTGCCGCTCGAAAACAAGGAGGCTGTCGAATTCCTCAAGGGCATTGCCGCCGTCGAGAGCGGCGTGGCCTCGGCAGGCGGCCTCATCGATTACGTAACCAAGCGGCCGGCCGATATTGGGATAGCCGATTTCGCCACCGATCATCGCGGGACGGCGTACGGCGCCGTCGACCTCGGCCATCTTTTCGGCAGTCGCAAGCAAGTGGGCGCGCGCGTCAATCTGGCCGGCGAAAGAATCGTTCCCTACATGAACGACACCAACGGCTGGCGCGCCGTCGGTGCCGGCGCGGCCGACTGGAAGCTCAACGCTGCCACCACCCTCAAGGGCGACTTCGAGTACCAGCACAAAACCGAGCGCGACGGCAGCGGCTATCAACTTCTCGGCGGCACAACCCTGCCGGATATCAATCGCATCTACCGTTCAACCATGCTTGGCGATCAGCCCTGGGGCCCTCCTGACACCTACGACACATTCAACACCGATGCGCGCCTCGACCACACCTTTTCGCCCTCTTGGCTCGCCTTCGCCGCCGCTGGCCTTAGCCACTCGCTCATCCAGGACAACGTGATCTACGCATACGGCTGCTACTACGAAACCGAGTGCGCGCAAGTCCCTGGCCCCGGACAGTCTCCGAGTTATTTCTTCGCCCCCGATGGAACCTACGACATCTACGACTATCGCAATCTAGGCGAGCTGCGCATCGACGCCGGGGCCGAGGCCATGCTGACCGGTCACATCAAGACGGGAGCGATCACGCAGGACATCACCGCTGGCGGCGAACTCTTCCTGCGCAGTGTGCATGAGCCCGGCTATTACACTCCCCAGGAACCATTTACCACCACGATCGCGGACGGCGCCGTCTACACCTACGTCGGTTCCGAGAACATCTACCAGCCCATCGCATCCCTTCCGGCACCGGGGAACCCAAATTCCCTTGAAGATCCGCTCGAATCTGCCGGCCCACGCCGCCTCTGGGAAGACAGCCGTCAATCCTCAGGGTTGATTCAGGACCGCATTCATCTTCCCGTGCGGATCCAGTTGATTGCCGGTGCCCGCTACGATTCGTTGCGCGATCACAACTACTCGCTCGAAGCCACAAACCCCTGCACGCAGTCCAATACGCCCGGGCCTGCCAACGATCCCTGCCCCACAACGTACGACCCATCGGGCGAGCCGATTTACTCCGTTCCCACTTTGCCCACGATCACCGACAAGCCGGTCTGGCTGCCGCAATTCGTAGTCACTTACAGTCCCGTCCAGAACCTCACGCTCTACTCTAACTACGGTGTGATGCTGTCTCTCGGTCCACAAAGCCCCTTCTGGACCGACAACGGCAGCCAATTTCTCGCACCGTTCTTCACTCGCCAGGCCGAGATCGGCGCCAAATACCAGCCCGGCCAGCGCATTCTTCTCACCACCGCGCTCTTTCGCATGCACGCGCCGTTCTTCTATCCGGAAAGCGACGGAGCGGGCGGCTTCATCTTCGTCTCGCAGGGCCGCGAAACCCACGACGGCATCGAGCTGAACGCTGAAGGCAAAGCCGTCAACTGGCTTCGCTTGAATGGCTCGGCTGCGGCCATGAACGCAGTCTCTACCAACACCGGCACGCTCTCCTTCGACAACAAGCAGGTGATCAATGTGCCGCACCTGCACACCAATCTCTTCGCCGATCTCACCATGCCCCGCGTCCGCGGCTTTCACCTTATGCCCGGCTGGAGCTATACCTCGCGCAAAGAGGCTACGCGCGACGATGCTGTGAGCGTGCCCAGCTATAATCTCTTCAACCTCGGCGCGCGCTACACGCCCGGCGGCGAGCAGGGTCGCGTCACGTTCCACATTTACGCTGACAACATCGCCAACAAACGCTACTGGTCCGACACTGGCGCCAGCTACGGAGACACATTTGTGTGGCTCGGCGCGCCGCCGACCGTGCGTCTCGACGCCCACTACACTTTCTAGCAGCCCGCGTAGCGGGCAATAGAAGGTAGCCCCAGGCGCGAGCCTGGGGATGCGACACGGTATTCAACGTCCGCCCGCTTGAGCGGGCGTAAGATCGGGAAGCAGTTCGAACGAATGAGCGCAACACCCAAAGCCCACGGCATGGACGGCTCGCTGGTCGATCCCGACTGGCCTCCGCTCACGCTCCCTGAGTTACGCCCGCTTCTTGCCGAGTTTCCCGCTCTCGGCGAACCCACGCACATCGTCTCAGTCAGCCCGCGTCCATTTTCCGCGGCTGGCGTCGTCGCCACGCGGAGTGGCCGCGCCTTCATCAAACGCCATCACCGAGCCGTGCGCGATCGCGAAGGGCTCCTCGAGGAGCACCGCTTTCTTTCCCATCTGCTCACGCATGGCGCGCCGGTGCCGCGTGTCTTTGTCTCCGCGGGTGGCGAAACGGCCATCGAATCCGGCGAATGGACCTACGAGGTGCACGAGATACCGCTGGGCATTGATCTATACGAAGATGCCATCTCCTGGACACCGTTCCGCAGCGTCGCTCACGCGCACTCTGCAGGCGTAGCGCTGGCGCGTCTCCATCTTGCCGCGCAGAATCTCAATGCTTCGCCCCGCCAACCGCGCCCACTCGTCGCCAGCTTCACCATCTTCGCTGCCGGCGATCCGGACGCCGCAATGAAAAGCTATCTCACCGTACGCCCGTCGCTTTCTGCGCACAAAGCCGTCCACGCCTGCGCCGAACGCGCCCTCGAAGTCCTCGCGCCCTTTCATGCCGAGCTCGCGCCGCTCTTGCCCGCTCTCGCCCCGCTTTGGACACACAACGACCTCCACGCTTCCAACCTTTTCTGGAGCGATGCGGGGCCCAGCGCCGACCTAACCACCTACGTCACCGCCGTCATCGACTTCGGCCTCGCCGACCGCACCAACGCGGTGCACGACATCGCCCACGCCATCGAGCGCAACATCGTCGAGTGGCTCGCCCTCGTCAACGATCCGGCGCACCCTGACAACGTGCCCATCCATTTCGACCATCTGGAAGCGTTTCTGGATGGCTATGAATCTGTCCGCCCTCTCAGCGGCGAGGAATCTTCCGCTCTCGCGCCCATGACGGGTCTCTGCCACGCCGAGTTTGCTCTTTCTGAGGCCGACTATTTTCTCGCCGTCCTGCACTCGGAAGACAAGGCCGCAATGGCTTATGACGGCTGGCTCGTCGGCCACGCCCGTTGGTTCCACAGCCAGGCGGGCCGCAAGCTGCTCGACGCTCTGCGTCGCCGCGCCGCCGCGCGCCCGGCACAAGGAGCGCCTCGGCCATGATCTGGAGCGCGATCGCGGCCTACTTCACCGCTCACGGCCTGGAACTCACAGGAGCCATCACGGCGGCATTTGGAATCTGGCTTACCACGCGGCGTTTGCTCATCTGCTGGCCCGTCACTCTCGTCTCCATCTTTCTCTACATGGTGGTCTTCTTTCGCGCGGGGCTTTTCTCCGACGCACTGCTCCAGGTCTTTTTTGTCGTCTTCACGTTCTATGGCTGGTGGCACTGGTGGCGCGGCGTGCGTGAAGAGGGCAAAGTGCGCGTGGTCCCACTGCTGCTGCCAAACCTGGTCATCGCTCTCGTTCTTGGCGTGGTTGGGAGTTTTGCCTTGGGAACGCTGGCCAAGCGTCTTCACGCAGCGCTGCCCTATCTCGACGCCATGCTGATGAGCTACAGCTTGGTCGCCACCTGGTGGCAAGCGCGCAAGCACATTGCGAACTGGTGGCTTTGGATTCTCGTGGACGCAATCTACGTCGGCGAATATATCTACAAGGATTTGTGGCCGACGGCGCTGCTCTATGCGGCCTTTGTGCCTCTCGCGGTGCTCGGTCTGCGCAACTGGCGTCGTGCGGCAGGTGACGCTTAACTCGCCGCCTGCACT
>JBEKAJ010000259.1:0-4972 GCA_050018295.1 Occallatibacter sp.
TTTCCCTCCGCGCTCGGCCAGATCACGATCAGCATCGCGTCAATGGCGCTTCCGCCGATCCACGACTGAATCCCGAACCATCCGCATGCCACCACCGCGCGCAACAGCGCCGCCAGGTTCGCTCCGCGCACTCCAAACGACGCGCGCAGAAACACTGGAAACGGAATCCCGTACTTCGCGCCGGCGTGCGCGTTCAGCAGCAAGGGAACGAGCACAATCAGGTTCCCCAGCAGCACCGTCCCGATCGCCTGCTTCCAATCCATCCCCTTGGCAATCAGTCCCGACGCGAGCCGGTACGTCGTGATCTCCATGCACATCGAGAACCACAGCGCCGTGTAGTTGTAGAAACCCCACGTGCGCTGCGCAGGCGTGGTCGGCGTCAGGTCGCGATTCGATAAGGATGGATCTACGGTGCTCACGGGACCTCCTCCGTGCTACCGGTGCTCTACCTCGACAATAGTTTCAGACCGATAAGATTCTTATAACGATGAGCCTGTCATCCTGAGCGACCGACGCGCAGCGGAGGAAGCCGAAGGATCTGCGGCTGCTTTTCGCGAAGGATGCAAGGCACGAAAGAGGGTGCCCCATCCTAGGCGCGCCGCTGTTTCTTGCGCCTAGGGTGGGACCGCACAAACCTCGCCCCCGCTCGAAAAAGCTAGTCCCTAGTCCCTAAGTCCCTCGTCCCTGCCTTATCTCCACGCCCCACCTCGCGCCTCGCGCCGCAGGTACTTCCCTCGCCCCGGCTTTCCAATGAACTTCCCGCCGCTCACAATCAGCTCTCCGCGCGAATACACATCGCGCGCATTGCCACGCACTTTGAACCCCTCGAACATCGAGTAATCCACGCGCATGTGGTGCGTCTTGGCGCTGATCGTATAGTCCTCCGCCGGATCCCACAGCACCAGGTCCGCGTCGCTTCCCGCGGCAAGTACGCCCTTCTTCGGAAACATCCCGAAAATTCGCGCAGGCGCCGTCGACACGAGCTCCACAAACCGGTTGATCGAGAAGTTCCCTTGTCCCACGCCGTGATGATGCAGCAGTTGCAGACGGTTCTCGATTCCCGGCCCTCCATTGGGAATCTTCGTGAAGTCGTCCTTGCCCAGCGCCTTCTGATCCGCGAAGCAGAACGGGCAATGATCCGTCGACACCACCTGCAGATTGTCTTGCCTCAATCCCTCCCACAGCTTCGGCTGGTTCTTCCGCTCGCGCAGCGGTGGCGTAAACACGTACTTCGCGCCCTCCCAGCCCTTGTCGGCCACGTCCTCGATTGAGAGCAGCAAGTACTGTGGGCACGTCTCGGCAAACGCCGGCAATCCGCGGTCCCGCGCCTCGCGCACCTGGTTCAGCGCGTCCTCGCTCGAAAGGTGCACGATATAAATCGGCACGCCGGCAATCTCAGCCATGGCGATTGCGCGATGTACCGCCTCGGCCTCGGCCTTCGTTGGCCGCGTCAGCATGTGATGGATTGGCGCGGTCTTACCCTCGGCCAGCGCCTGCTGCACGATGACATCAATTACAGAGCCGTTTTCCGCGTGCATGCAGATCAGCGCTCCGTTCTTCGCCGTCTGCCGTAGCGCCTTGAAGATCGTGGCGTCGTCCACCATCAGCACATTCGGATATGCCATGAACAGCTTGAAGCTGGCCACGCCCTCGCGCACCATGTCGTCCATGTCTTCCAGGCCCGCGTCTCCAAGGTCCGTGATGATCATGTGCAGTCCATAGTCGATGCATGCCTTCCCTTCGGCCTTCTTCCACCACGTGTCGAGCGCCGTGCGCATCTTCGTGCCCTTCGCCTGGATGGCGAAGTCCACAATCGTCGTCGTTCCTCCGATCGCCGCGGCTCGCGTGCCCGTCTCGAAATCGTCCGCCGAGTTCGTCCCGCCGAACGGCATGTCGAGGTGCGTATGCGCATCGATCCCGCCCGGCAGCACCAGCAGCCCCGTAGCGTCGACCACTTTGTCCCCCGCGCTCGCCGGAATCCCAGTGCGAACTTCCTTGATCAACGCGCCATCGATCAGCAAATCCGCCTTCACGCTGGCGTCGGCATTCACAATCGTTCCGTTCTGAATCAGTACAGTCGCCATAGATCACTTCCCGTTCGATGAATCGAGGAGGCCGGGCCACCCTCGTAAATACCAGAACACCGGTAGCTCAAAGACCATGATGTTAAACCACAAGAGGCCCCAACGTTCGACGTGCATTAGAACGCCGATCCATACTGACAAATGCATCACCAGAATTGATGCGGTCAGAATCCAGAATCGGTGATTCCTCAAATAATCGCGGCTGTCGTGAATGAGGTATCCGAAGAGAACCACGGTGCTAACGGTCAACCCGGCCCATCTAACAGATGAATAACGACCGAAAGCAAAGAAGAGCCCGCATAACAAGAGGAATCCCAATGCAATGACGATTGCGGCGCGCGCCGAAAGATCGTCAGGATCAAAACGCCACCGATTTTTCGTCTTCCCATGCATTTCAAGCTGGCTAGAAAGCCATCCTCAGTTGCTCCGACACCTAAGATGTTTGCGTCTGCGTCGCGCAGGCCGCTCCCCGCGTGCGTTCGTCCCACGTCTCTGGCTTGAGGCCCGTCTCCACCTGCACCATCGTGATGCAGCCTTCCACTGGGCAAACCAGCGAGCACAGGTTGCAGCCCACGCATTCCGTCTCGTCCACGCGCGGAATTCGTTCGAGCGGCGTCGCATATGGCCCAGGTGCAAACGCCGCCGCGCGCTCCTTGCGCGTCACGGGAGTCTCAGCAATCGTCGCCCTGCTCTCCGCTTCCTTCGCCGCCGGCGTTCGATGCAGTTCCACGTGCCCGTCCACCGGCCCGGTCACACGGTCCAGATGAATGCACTGGTGCGCGCCGTCCCAGCACGCAATGTGGCACAAATCGCACCCAATGCACTTCTGCTCGTCGATGTGCGCCACGATTCTGTAGTTCAGGTTCAGGTGCTTCCACTCCGTCACGCGATTGAGCGAAAGCCCGCGGAAATCCTCGAGCGTCTTGAATCCCTTCTCGCGCATCCAGTTGTCCAGCCCCTCAGCCATATCCTCGACAATTCGGTAGCCGTAGTGCATCACCGCCGTGCACACCTGCACCGTCCCGCATCCCAGCAGCAGAAACTCCGCCGCATCGCGCCACGACCCGATCCCGCCAATCCCCGAAAGCGGCAGCGCCGACTCCGGATCGGCCAGAATCTGCTGCACCATGTTCAACGCGATCGGTTTCACCGCCGGCCCGCAGTACCCGCCATGCGAGCTCTTCCCGTCCACATTCGGCCGCGGCACAAACGTGTCCAGATCGATTCCGGTAATCGAATTGATCGTGTTGATGGCCGAAAGCCCATCCGCTCCGCCACGCTTTGCCGCTCGTGCCACCGTGCGAATATCGCTGATGTTCGGTGTCAGCTTCACCAGCACCGGCGTGCGTGCCTTCTCCTTCACCCATTCGGTAATCATCTGGGCATACTCCGGCACCTGGCCCACTGCTGAGCCCATCCCGCGCTCACTCATGCCGTGCGGGCAACCGAAATTCAGTTCCAGCCCATCCGCTCCCGCATCCTCGGTCCGCGTCACAATTTCGTGCCATGCCTCGCGGTTCGATGCCACCATCAGCGACGCAATAACAGCGTTCTTCGGGTAACGCTTTTTCACTTCCGCCATCTCGCGCAGATTCTGTTCCACGGTCCGGTCGCTGATCAGCTCGATATTGTTGAAGCCCATGATCCGCTGCCCGTTCCAGTCCGTCGCCGAGTAGCGCGAGCTCACGTTCGTGATCGGCTCGCCGATGGTCTTCCACACCGCGCCGCCCCAGCCCTCGTCGAATGCGCGCATAATCATCTCGCCCGTATTCGTCGGCGGCGCAGACGCCAGCCAAAACGGATTCGGCGAATTGATGCTGCCCGCAAAGTTACGCACACCAATGTCAGGCATGGGCCACCTCCGCAACTTTCAACATCGCAAGTGCGGCGCGTTTGCCTCCCGCCACCGCATCCACCACCTCGCGCCCGCCGTTCACGCAATCTCCGCCGGCAAAGTACCTCGGATTCCCCGTCTTCCCCGTAACGCGATCGGCCACAATCTTCCCATCGCTGACCTCTACGCCGCGCAGCTCCTGCAAAATCTGCGTCAACGGCGACTGCCCGATCGCCGGCACCACTAGATCGCATGCGATGCTCGATTGCGAATCGGGAACCACCTCAAGCTTTCCACCCACCTCGCGCACCTGCACCGTTTCAAGCAGCAGACGGCCGTGCTCGCTGCGCCCGATCGCCACCGGCTGCCTCCGCCAGAGAAACTGCACGCCTTCCTGTTTGGCGTGCTCATATTCAAAATCAAAGGCCGACATCTCGCCCTCGCTGCGCCGGTACAACATATAGACCGTGTCCGCGCCCAGCCGTCGCGCGGCGTTCGCGGCGTCGATCGCCGTGTTTCCTGCGCCCACCACGACCACAGTCCCGTGCAGCTCGCGCAGATGCCGCGTCTTGTATGCGGCAATCAGCTCCAGAGCGTTCATTACGCCCGCCGCATCTTCGCCCGGAATGTTCAGTCGCTGCATCGCGCCCAGACCCAGCCCTAGAAACATAGAATCGAATTCCGCTTCCAACGCCTCCAGTGCTGCCGCCGAGTCCACTTCCACTCCGCACCGAAACTCCACGCCCAGGCGCCGGATCATCTCCACCTCGTGCACGCTGTCGGCGGCCCGCAGTTTGTACTCCGCCACCCCGTAGGTATTCAACCCGCCCGGTAATTCGCGCCTCTCAATCACCGTCGCCCGCGCACCCTGGCGGCACAACTCCGCCGCACATGCCAGCGACGCCGGCCCACCGCCAATGCACGCCACGCGCAACTTGCTCGTTCCCGAGGCAGCCACCGGCACCGCCTCGCCCGACGCCCAGAACGCATCCATTGCGTGCCGTTGCAATTGCCCAATTTGAATCGGCTTCCGATTCTGCCGCGTCAGCACGCA
>JBEKAJ010000260.1:0-4934 GCA_050018295.1 Occallatibacter sp.
TTATCCGTCCAGTTTTGCGGTCCCACCTCGATGCTGTCGGTGAGTAAGTACGAAATGCCGTCCCTGCCTATGTTCTCCGGCCCAACTGTGTCAGCATACATCTTGAGATAGCCGTCGACATAGTTCTTCACATACTCGCGGTTCAGCTTATCCACTTCAAGGCCCGTAGCCTCCGCCGGAGCCGGGCCGTTCTCATGGCCGGTGAGCGAGTAACCAATGCGGAGGACCATCCAGTTTCCATCCGGCGGCGTCCAGTCGAGCGTTCCATCGGCGGTCATTCTTCCGGTCAGATCAATTACGTTGACCGGCGAGACGACGAACTGAGGCTCGACATGCGGATCGCGAATGGCGTAGAAGTCTCGCGCATTGGCATATCCGGCGCGCTGCTCCCATTGGTTCATGCGCGCGCCGCTCGCCAGCACCAGCTCCGTGATTTTGTGGTCGTGCGCCGGCGGGCCGTCCGGCTGCGCGAGATAGACAATGCGGAAATACCGCGCCGTCACCGCGTCGAATGCCACCGTCCGCTGCACCAGGCTGCTGAAGGGAATGTCGGCCACTTTTTTGAAGTTCACGCCGTCGTCGCCGGCCTCGATGAACGGCGGAACTGCATTGCTGTCGTGATCGAAGACGCTAATCGCGTCGTTCAGGCTGGCCAGAGTCACCGCTTGAATCATCTGCGGATGGCCATAGTCGAACTGCACCCACGCTGCACTGGGCGCCACATCCATGGGCAGATCGAGCGCCACCTTATTCACATCGCCATCGGAAAGCGCAGCCACATTCGCCGTCCCGCCGCTCGAAGTGACTTGCGGATTCAGCTCCACCTGTGCCTCGTCTCCGCCGGGAATCTTGTACGCGATGACCTCCGAGTCGGCATAGAACTCGGGAGGAGTCACAATCGTTCCGTCCGCCGCGCGCCGCCCCGAGACCGCGAAGTTCTGGAAAATTCCATCAACTTCGGGCGGATGGGGCAGCTTGCCGATAAACGGTTGCCCTCCTTTTATGCGCGTGGCAGTCCACACCATCTTCTTCATCCCTTGCGCCGCAGTCACCCATGGTCCGCCGGTTTCGCTCCAACCCGGCGAGCTGGCGATGGCCACCTCCATGCCCATGCCTCGCGCCGTGGCGACCGCTGTTCTGAACGCCTGCTTCCACTCCGGCGTCATATAGATCAGCCGCTGTGGAACCACCTGCGGCGTGTTAATTGCGCCCTCAAAGATCGTCACCCCGCCCAGGCCCACCCGGTGCATCCATTCGAGATCGAGCTCAATTCCTTGGTCCGAGATGTTGCCGTTCATCCAGTGCCACCATACGCGCGGCCGCGCTCCGTTGGGCGGATCGAGGAATTCTCGCAGCAGTGGATCGTCGTGCGAAGCTGCGGCCGCTTGCGGATTGGCGGGGACTTGCGCCCGAACGGGGAAGCTCGTCGCGCAAGCGGCGCAAACGAAAGCAGCAAGAATAGAACGATGATTCTTCATAAGGACCCATTGTAGATTCGCTGCGTCATAAGGAGAAGCCGACGCCCTCGCTCGCGATTGCTTCGCGGAAGCGGCAGGCGCGCGGCGAGTTGACGAAGATTGCGCCCTCCAAACCGAACCGCGCTTGCGCGCAGGATGCTGAAGGGATCTATGCACTCGATTGAATGTGGGGGCGGAGAGCCTAGAAAGTGAATGCGAGGCCGGCGCGCAGGCTGCGCTGATCGTCCGCGAACAGAAGCAGCGAACCGTCGCTCAGAATATATGGCCGATAGCCCTCGGCGAGCAGATTCCTCACTTCGAGCAATGCCTCCAGGCCTCCAGATCCGTCGCGCGTGATGTGAATGGGCTGTCTGAGCCGGACATTGAGGAATGGCGATGCGGCGTCCTCCGCGAAGCGTGCGACTTCAGTCACAGTGCCGTCAGGCTGCCAGCGATAGCTCGCACTCCAGTGGGTTCCAGTGCCGTCCAGCGTTCCCGAGAGCGAAATCGCGTATGTCTGGGCGTGCCGTGGATGGGCAGAGGCGAGCACTTCGGCCAGTGGAGTTGCCTGCGGCAAAGTGGGCATCACCAGCGCGGCGCCGCTCGCATAGCTCACGCGCATGCGATTGTCGCCGGTCAACCGGCGCTCCACGCTGGCCTCGACGCCTGTGGATGAGAACGACGGCCCGGCGGCGCGCAGCAAACTGCTCGCCGGATCGAAAAGGATCCCTGCCGCCGCGGGAGACCCGTCCTCGGCAAAGTGATCGAGGGCCTCGAGTACGGGATTGTCGATGCGATCAGAGTAAACCAGCACGGCCACACCGGAAGCGTCAGTCTGCCGTTCCCAACCGATCTCCTGGTGAACTCCATGCTCGATGGCAAGGCTACCGTCGCGCATCGACATTACCGGCAACCACGCCGTTGCCTCAGATTCATCCTCGCCGGAAATCCGATCCGGCGCCATTGTGGCCAACCGGTAGCGCAACGTGTTGGCGCCACGGCGCCACTCAACGTCGGCATACGGAAGCATCGCGGTTACCGTGCTTGGCGAGTCTCCGCCGAGCCGCCCGATGACCGCGGTCGAACCCACCTCCGCATCGATCGCCGGTCCGAAATGCAGCGTCTCGAAGCTGCGCACTGCGGCTTCATCCAGACCTTGATCTCCTGCGCCCTCTATCCCGGGCGCCACATTGACGGCGGCAACCGACTGCACCGATCCGGCCATGCCCAGATCCTGCCGGAAGCCCAGCATCGATTCCATGCTGCCATCGGTGCCGGGCGCAAAATCAACTCGCGCCAGCAACTCCCGGCTGTCCGCCGGTGTGTCTTCCACAGTCGTTGAGAAGCGCTCGCCGCTCTCGCCGAAGGTTCCGGCCTGGCCGGTCGCCATCAGGCGGGCCTTGAGCTTCGGCCTGGTGCCCGTGCCGTCCGAAACTACAACCAGCGGCCCGTCTTGAAGCCAGCGCAGTAGCGGCCGGTTCGCCGCGGAGCGCAACGTCCAGGCCCAGTCGTCCTTCTGGGAATTGCCGGCGCGCGGTTGCGCTGGAAGCCATTGGATGACTTCATACAAAGTATTCAGCGTGAGATTGACGACCACCGCGCCCTGGATTCTGATGTTTTCCCTGAGAGAAGGCAGGAAGTAGGGGCCCATTGCCTTAAGCGCATAGCGGCCGGGCGCAAGTGCCAAGATGGCAAAGCGGCCTGCACTGTCCGTGTAGACGCTGATCACCACGCTCTGGTCGGAGCGCAGAAGCTGGACTTCTGCACCGATCTGCGGCACGCCAGCCGAGTCGCGGACCAAGCCGGACACCGACGCCAACGCCGCTCCAAAGGTTGGAGCGGCACCAAAGACAATCAGCACGGCCAAACCGGTGAGATGGGCAATTCGCTTCATCAGCAGATCTGAAACCCCACCGCGTCCCTGGCTTTCTTTCCTAAATCACAAACCGCGCAAGCTCCTGAATTCTCAAGTTCAGCTGGCGTCTGCACGGATTGATACCTATTCGACGACAAAAGGAGCCGATTGTGCAATCTCTTGTTTCGAGATCGCATCGTCGATCTTCACCGTCACTGTGTACTTGCCGGGCTCCAGGCCAGCAATGGGTAGAGACTTCTCCACCGTCAACTGATCGCTGTGTTCCCCTAAATCCTTTGATTCCAGTTGTTTCTCTAGAATTACATTTCCCGATGCATCCGTAATCTGGTAGGTAACCGTCGCTGAGTTACTCTTGGTAGCCTCGTTAATGCCGAGGTTATAAAACTGCATCCAGAAATTCAGGTCCTGGGTACGTTTGAAGGTCACCGGCGCAGTGAGGCCCGTCGCCACACGCGGCCGAATATACATATTGCTGATGATGAAGTTGCCGCTCCCGATCTGTCGCGAGGAGACGGTGTTCATCTGGTCGGCAAGAATCAGCGACGAGGCCCCGAGCTTGTCGTCCTCGTACGTTGGAACATTGAGCGCTCTTCCGTAGATTCCAATGTGATCCGGATTGTGTACGTCCTTAATTGCGATGTCCAGGCGGTAGAGTCCCGGTTGCAGCGGAAGTGACTTCCAATAGAGCGACCGCCGATCGAGGCTTTTTTCCAACAGCTCGGCCGGCTCTTCGACTTCGACCGTATCCTCGAAGGTCTGCACTGTCTTGTGCATGATCGTGGTCACTTTGCCCAGGATGTTCACAACTCCCTTCGACACTCCGTCCTTGGTCTCAAACGTGATATCGCGATTGCGCAACTGAATCGTGATCGGCACCAAGTCCATGCTGTCGGTCACCTTCACGAAATCCGTGCGCACATCGAACGGGAACGGCGGGCCGCTCAGCAGCTTGTGGGATGAGCTGAAGGCGTCGAGGGCTGCGTCAAGATCGCTGAACTTGATGGGTGGCGGGGCGAACAGCTTGGAGGCCAACTCAATGCGGTCGAATTCCTTGCCTTGCTGGCCCTGACTCGCCGGGCCGGCACCGAGCTGTTCCAGGCCATTACCCTTGAACCGGTCTTCCTTTCCCTGGTGGTTCATCTCTTCGAATTGCGTCAGGCCTGCGCCGGGCACCATCTTCAGCGCGTCTTTCTCGCTGCGGTCGATGGTGTAGTGATAATCGCCGCACTGGCATGTATCCACGAACTCCAGATCGATGTTCTCGCCGATGCCCTCGAGATAGCGGTAGTGCCAGGTCTCGAACGGGAACGTGGACGTCTCACCTCCGCCCTCATCCATCGGCCGCTCGTACATGCCACCCGACGGATGGCTTTCGATCGAGTCCGGCGCGCCCCACATAATGTAGATGCGCCCGCGGTCGGTCTTCCAACCCGGCTTGCCCGCCGCATAGTGGTCGTTGGCGTATTGGATGCGCCGGTAGTGCTCTTCCCGGAACTCATTCTCCGGGGAATCGGGATTGGGGTTGCGCCGCTGCCAGAAATTCTCGATGAACGCCTCGCGCTCCTCGTCGTTGGCCAGGCTCAGAAACGCTCTGCGTTCAT
>JBEKAJ010000261.1:0-4927 GCA_050018295.1 Occallatibacter sp.
TTCCAGGCCTTGCCGTCCCAGAAACGCGATGAATCCGGCGTCAAGACCTCATCGGCAAGGATAACCCCTTCGGCGGTTTTGCCAAACTCAAATTTTGTGTCGGCAAGGATCAGCCCGCACGATTCGGCGTGCGCGGCGGCCTTCCGGTAGATTCCCAGGGTCAGCCTTCGTAGCTCCGCGGCCTCGTCCGCGCCCAGCAGCTTCTCTACGGCCGCGTACGGAATATTCTCGTCATGCTGCCCATCCTGGCTCTTTGTCGCCGGCGTAAAGATCGGCTCCGGCAGCCGCGACCCATCCATCAGACCGGGCGGAAGCTGAATCCCGCACACCGCTCCTGACGCCTGATATTCCTTCCACCCCGATCCCGCCAGGTATCCCCGCGCCACGCATTCCACCGGGAACATCTGCGCCCGCTTCACCAGCATTGAGCGCCCCTCCAGTTGATCGGCATACCGCTGTAGCGCGGCGGGGAACTCACCAACGTCCGCTGTGATCACGTGATTTGGGACCTGGTTCTTGAGCAGGTCGAACCAGAACAGGGAAATCTGCGTCAGAATCTTGCCTTTGTCCGGAATCCCCGAGCCCAGCACGTGATCGAAGGCTGAGATGCGATCCGTCGCCACCAGCAGCAACGCGCCGTCCACCGCATACAGATCGCGCACCTTGCCGCGGCCCAGCAAGGGCGTGTCGCCTAAGTTGGTCGTCAGCAATGCTGCCATGGGGATTCTTCCTCAGGGGGACTGAATTCCCGATTTTCGAGCGGCAGGCGCGCTTTGTCAATCGCCCTTGTTTTTTGCGCCCAATGCGAAGGATGATCGGTCTACAACTTTTGTGTTTTCCGCCGCCGTTTTCGCACCGTCCCAGCCCCTTTTCAGGCCAATTCCAGCTTCAATCTTCGCTTCTTTTCGTTAACACAAACCCCTGTGACGGCCGTCACGGACCCCTCACTCCGCATGGGAGACACTGCAACTGTCAACATGGTTCGGAGGGCGTGTAAGAAAGCCCTCTTTGAGCCGGGCGACACGAGGCAGCAGTGGAAAGGGGAAGCCGCGGCTAGCTTCGTTTAATACGAGGGATCACCAGTAGCCGCGCGCTACCGACCTCCAGTGCCGGCTACTGGTCCCCGTCTTTATCTTGTGTACGCAGCTCTACAAGCGCCTCCGAAGCGAAGTTCTCCTTCGGGGGCGATTTTTTGCTCCCGCTACGCTTCATGAACCATCGAAGTGGATCAACCACCTTTTCGTCAAGGCAACACTAGCCCGCTGGCCGAGAAGGGTGTATACAGGATCGTCGTAGAAGGATCGCATTCATGCATCAATTAATCACCGCCGTCTCCTTGAGCCTTCTCGCCGCCGCAGCCGCCGGAAAAACCTCACCGAGCGCCAAGATTGCTCAGCTGCCGAAAGGCATGCTCGCGGGCCACGTCTACACCAACGATGCGGTCGGCGTCACCTACGAGTATCCGAGCGATTGGACGGCTACTACCGATTTGAAAGATCCCAGCAACCTCGATCCAGGCCACTCGAACGGCGCGGCGAATCGATGCTCGGAGGTTCTTTTGTGGCTCACTGCGCCCCAAAAGGAAGAGGGCAGATTTTCCGCTATGGCTGCGCTCATAGCGATCGACCCCCGCTGCCTGACAATCGTGCCATTTCCCAAGTCAATGAGAGACCAAGAAGGCCTCAACGATGCCGAAAGTGTCATCATCAAGTGCTTCAAGAACTCGCCGTTCTTGCCTTCTGACCGGGTCACAATCTTTGTAAGTGAACAGCGGGGGCAGGTCGTCTTCCAGTTGATCGGCGCCATGACCATGAATGCGATTGAGGGCCATCCGGCGCCGAAACAGGAGCCCTTGATAGTGCACACGTCATTTGAAGTAACAGAGTCGAAAGGCTTCTGGATCGCTTGGGCCTATGTGGCCGATGCTTCCTCTGCGGAAGAGCTGAAGCAAGTGAAGATATCGTTCCAAAATGGACTGGCGCCACACTACGAGCTAGGAGCTAAGAGCTAAGAGCTAAAAGCTGTTCCTCTAATGCGGCCTTCCCGGCAGCACAAAGTGCTCCTCGCAACGCGGCTCGTAGTTGTCGCCCGCCATGATGATCGGGCTCGAGTAGTCCGCCGGCTTTCCATCCAACAGCCGCTGCGGATACAGCGCTTTGGCTCCGCAACTGCAATACGCCACCAGCTCGGTCACGTTGCCCGCGTAAGTCCGCACCAGCCACGAAAGATCGAGCATCTCGCCGAACGGCATGCCCCGAAAATCCAGTTCCAGGCCCGAAACCATCACGTCGTAGCCCAGGTCGAGCAGCCGCTTGGTGAACTGAAATAGATCCTGAACGAACTGGCCCTCGTCGAGGGCGATGCACTCAATGCGCTTGCCGATGCGCTGCTCCGTTGCTTCAATCACCGGCAGCACGGTCCACGGATCGACGGAAGGGAACTCGACCGCCTCCATCTTTCCGCAACCGTTGCGATTGCGGCTTTCCACCAGCCCGGCGGCGGCCTTGGTGTCGGCGCTCGGTTTCAGCAGCATCACATGCTGCTTGGCGTACTCGCGGCGCGTTTCGATCCTGCGCAGCAACTCCGCGGTCTTGTTGCTCCGCATGGGCCCAACAATCATCTCCAGCTTGCCTGGCACGTCGTCCTCGGAACCTCTTCGATCCGCCAGCAGCGAAGCTCGTAGCCCGTAGCTTGTAGCCAGTATCGAATCGCGGCTGGCCACTGGCTACGGGCTGTTTCTACGCCGTCGCCCGCTGCGCCTCGCGATGATGCCCCAGCCGCACGCTGACGACCTTCGACACGCCCGGCTCCTGCATTGTCACGCCGTAGATCATATCAGCGGCCTGCATCATGCGCTTGGAGTGCGTCACGATCAGGAATTGCGTGTCGTGACTCAGCGAGTCGAGCAGGTCCGCAAACCGGCCTACGTTGGTTTCGTCCAGCGCCGCGTCCACTTCGTCGAGCACGCAGAAGGGGCTCGGCCGGAACTGGAAGATTCCCACCAGCAGCGCCAACGCCGTCAGCGACTTTTCGCCGCCCGAGAGCAGCAGCACATTCTGCAGTTTCTTGCCCGGCGGCGAAACCACAATGTCCAGCCCGCTCTCTTCGAGATTCCCTTCGTCGCTCACGCGCAAAAATGCCTGGCCGCCCTGGAAGAGCCGGGCAAAAACCCTTCCGAAGTTCTCGTTGATGTGCGTCAGCGCTTCGTCGAACTTGATGCGCGAAATCTGATCGATCTCCTTGATCGTCTCCTGCGTGTTCTCGATCGACTCGATCAGGTCCTGCCGCTGCGTCAGAAGGAATCCGTGGCGCTCCGCCGTCTCCTTGTATTCGTCGAGCGCCATCATATTCACCGGGCCCATCTGCTCCAGCCGCTGGCGCAGCGCGCGACAGGTCTCTTCTTCGGCGGCCAGTTCCTCGCCCGCCAGCCGCCCAATCTCCGCGTCCGCGCGCAGCACTTGCGCCTCCACATTCACTTCGGCAAGGCAGCTTGCCTCCAGATGCTCAAGATCGGAGCGCAGCTTGGCCAGCTCGGTCGAATGCCCGGCGCGGTCCTCGCGCAGTTGGTCCACCGCCGACCTCTCGTTCTTGAGCTGCGTTTCAAGCTCTGCCAATTGCAGGCGCACGGCTTGTGCCTGCTCCGTAATCCGCTGCGCCGCGGCCAGGGCCTCCGCTCGCGCCGTCGTCAGCTCCGCATGGCGCTTCACCAGCTCGGCATTCTCGCCTACTCGCTGCTCGCGCTCCGCTGTCGCCGCGGTACGCTGCTGCTCGATCGTCTGCATGCGCCGGTCCAGGTCGCCAAACAGCCGGTCGATGCGCTGGAATGCCGCCTCCGCCCCGCGCCGCCGCTCTTCAAGCCCAGCCAGCTCCGCTGTCATCTGCGCCGCTTCCTGTTGCAGCGCCTCGCGCTTCTGCCGCAAAATCTCCAACTGCGCCTGCAGTGTATTCAGGCTGCTCTCGGTCTGCGCATGTTCCGCCTCAAGCCGCGCGGCCTCTTCGCGCTTTTCCGCGATCGACAGTCGCCTGGCCTCGCGCGCGTCCTTGTTGCGCACCGTCTGCGCTTGCCACTCCTGCATGCGCCGCTCGATGCGCTGCGCTTCGGCCTCCATTTGCCTCAAAGCCGCGCCCAGGTTGGCCGCCTCACTCTCGGCCAGCCGTCGCTCCTCGCCGCGCGCCTCAAGCTCCGCCGTCAGCTCCTCGATCGCGCGCGTCAGCGCTTCGGCTTCCTTCTCTGCATCCGCCAGTTCCCGCTCCAGCTTCGTCAGCCGGCCTTCGGTCTCGCGCAGCTCGCGCTTCAGCGCCAGCGGACCCTCGCTCGCTGGCTTGCCGCCCGTCACTGTGGAGCGATGAAAGCATTCGCCCTCCGGTGTGAGGAAGTAGGCGTGCGAATAGCGCAATGCCAACTGTTGCGCCTCAATGGCGTTCTCCGTCAGGTAGCCGTGCCGCAGCTTGGGAAGAAGCGACTCTAACGACCGCCCAAATCCGTTCAGCACTTTGATCGCATCGCGCAGCGGCGTCAGGCCCGGCTCGTTCACCGGCCCTTCACCGGTGTCGAACAGCACGCCCTGTGCGTCAGAGTGCACAAGGAACGTCGCGCGTCCGTCGCTGGTCTTCAGCACGCGCACGCCCTCTTCGGCCACGCCCCAGCTTTCCACCACCACGTAGTTCAACTCTTCGCGCAGGAACTCGTCCACTACACCTTCGTGCTCGCCGCTTACTTCAACAAAGTCCGCCAGCGTGCCCACCGGCGCCACCGACGGCCCCAGCGCTCCCGGCTTCAGCAGCCGCCGCACCGTGTCTGTTGCGTACCCATGATTCCGGATCAGCGCGTTGAGCGAGTCGCGTCGCCCCGCTGCCGTTGCCTGTTCGCCGCGCAGTTGGTTCGCCAGCGCCCGCCTTGTGCCTTCATCGGTTCTCTTGCTCTGCG
>JBEKAJ010000262.1:0-4865 GCA_050018295.1 Occallatibacter sp.
ACGGCCACAACATACTTGGGCAGATTCCAGACCTCGTTTTCGAAGTGGAGATTGGGGAAGAAGTAAACGACGCACGGCCCCACTACGAAGACGCCAGCCCAGGCAAAGAAGCCGGCGATGGTGATGAAAGCTCCGGCGGTGGCGCGCCTGTAAGTGAACCAGAAATTGATGGCGCAGCCCAGGTAGACGGTGAAGAGCACGCTCTCGAAGGCAAGCATCGTGCCCACATCGGGCCGGTGCTGGAAGATCAACAGGAAGATCGAGAGGCCCAGGTTGAGGGCGACGATCGTCCAGCGCAAAGGATGAGTGAACTGGCGCAATGTGAGCAGGAAGATGGCGAGCGGCATAGCGCCGATGAGCACCGCTACTGGCGTTAAAGCCCAGGATGCGACGGGGGCGATGACAAGAAGTCCGAAGTAGAGCGTATAGGTCGTCAGGAGAACGGCGAGCATCCATTGGCTGGAGCGCTGCAGCTTGCGATGGGGCACGGCCGCCCACATAAACAAGACACCGGCACAGGCGAGAGCGGCAAGACCGATGAACGATGCGAGGCGGGCCCAGTTTCCGGGGGAGCCAAGAAATGCGAAGGCCGCAAAATGAAGTGCGATCAGCAGCCAGCCGGTGAGCCAGACGGCCGAGAAGGATTTCCGGCCATGACGCGCGACAGACGCAAACGCGACAGTGAGGAGTCCGAAGGCTCCCAAATCAGGAAGTTTGCTCCAGTCAACCAAGGCGCTCCATTCATGCGCGTGCGTTGCGCCGCGCTTTTTCTAATCTCTATTAGCAACAGAATCGGCGATTTTCTAAGAAAGGGCGATAGCGCTTTTGTAGGACTCTTAAGGCACCAGTATACACTTTGGTAATCTTACCCTCCGACCTTGAACGAAATCAATGAGTTAATTCTCGGTAAATGGAGCGGAAAATGCACAAAATCGGAGGCAATTCGGACCCGGCAAAAGGGCTGAGTTGTGGTTTTCCTTATTCCTTCCCAATCGAGGCGGGCAAGACCCGCGGCTCGCAACAGAAACCGCTTCAAAGTCACGTCTGCTGAACGACCGAAACGCTCCGTTGCTGAAGAAAACCAGAGTTCTTGCCGATATAGCTCGATGCGCGGTGTGTACGCAATGGCAGGGCCGTGACCCCGTCAGAGGCCGCAATGATCTCGTTGAAAAAGTATCTCGATTCGCAGCTGGTAGATTCGGACGCAACCGCAGAGCTTGCGGACGGCGATCTGCTCCCGGCGGTTGTCGACCCCTATGGCTCCGCCTTACTGGAGATGGGCAACTCGAGTCTGGATGCGTGTCCCGGAATGGGAGATGAGCTGAAGCGGCATCTGGGCGAATTCAAGTCGGGGCTTTCGGCGAGCATGAGTTCGGCGGCGCTTGCTGCGACCGACACCGGCGTGCGGGAGCAGTTGCGCGGGTGGGGCAGAGGAACGGCAAAGCACTATCAGCAGAAGGCCTGCGAAGTGAAAGAAATGTTGCTGATGATGGCGCGGACCGCGGAGTCAGTGGGCGCGCGCGACCAGCGATGCGCAGGGCAGATGACGGAGGTGACGGAGCGGCTAAAGGTGATCGCCAGCCTTGAGGACCTGACCGAGATACGCGCCTCGATTGAAAAAAGCGCCGCGGATCTGAAGACGTCGATCGACAGGATGACGGCCGAAGGCAAGGCTGTGCTGGATCAACTGAAGGAACAGGTGACAAGCTATCAGACCAAGCTGGAGGAGGCCGAGGAGATTGCCTCGCGCGATGCGCTGACGGGGTTGAGTAGCCGGCTTTATGTGGAGGTCCAGATTGAGAAGCGGATGGGAGCCGGAGCGCCGTTCTGCCTGGCAATCGTCGATATTGACCGCTTCAAAAAGGTGAACGACGATCACGGGCACGTGACTGGGGACGATTTGCTGAAGCAGTTCAGCACGGAGCTGAGGTCGGCCTGCCGGGCGACCGACGTGATTGGCCGCTGGGGCGGCGACGAGTTCATTTTGTTGTTCGATTGCGGGCTGGCGGAGGCGGAGGGGCAGACCGAGCGGCTGCGGAAATGGATTTGCGGCAACTACACGGTACGGGGCAAGGCGGGCGAGGTCAAGCTGCGTGTGGATGCGTCGATTGGGCTGGCGGCACGCGCGCCCGGCGAGGAGATGAAGGAACTTCTGGCCCGGGCCGACGCCAAAATGTATGAAGAAAAGGCGGCCGGGCGGCAAAAAGTGGCTTGACGCGAGCAGCTCAAGGTCGAAGTCAGGGCTTGCGCGGAGGCGACGGATCGACGAGGCCCGGCGGCCTTGGTGTTTTTCTGTGCCTGCCGTCACAGGTCAGCGTTCCTGTGCCCATTAATGGACGCGCGCTTGCCGCGAAACCGTTTCCGAATCTGTTTCTCTCTTTTTTCCTCATTCATCCTTGAGTTCCTCTCCCACACGCGGGAATGTGGAGGGGAGCCTTGCTCGCCGCGACTCACTGTGGCAGAGACAACGAGAATGCAGCCGGAGAGAAAGATGCAGCGGATGCAGGGCACGGAGTGATGGAAAGGTTCTCATGAGATTACTCATTGCCGAAGACGACAAGGCGCTGGGACAGTTCCTGAGCCGCGGTCTGGAAGCCGATGGACATCGCGTCCACCTGGCCTACGACGGCGGAGCGGCGGTGGAGGCATTTCGACAGGAGTTGCCGGATCTGACCATTCTCGACCTGAACATGCCGGTGAAGGATGGCGAGCAGGTGCTCGAAGAGGTGCGCACTCTTGACGCGAATCTTCCGGTGCTGGTGCTGACCGCGCGGCAGGAAGTGGACACGCGGGTGCGCTGCCTGGACCGGGGCGCGGACGATCTGATGACCAAGCCCTTCAGCCTGCACGAGCTTCGCGCTCGCTGCCGGGCGCTCTTGAGGCGCAAACGGGAGACGCGGCTGCAGCTGCGCGCGGGCGATCTCGAGCTGGACCGGCTGGAACACACGGCGCGGCGCGGCGGACGGCAGATCGTTTTGACCAACAAGGAATTCGCGCTGCTGGAACACCTGCTCTTGAACCGCGGCGAGTGTGTCTCGCGCGTGGAACTGCTGGATTCGGTGTGGAACCTGGAGCCGGCGCAGACGACGAATATCGTCGACGTGTACGTGAACTATCTTCGCCGCAAGCTGGAGGATCCGCCGCCGGGCCGCCTGATCCGGACGGTGCGCGGACGGGGCTACATGGTCCCGTCGGAGGCGGAGCTGTCTCCGCCGGCGCCAATTGACGCTGCCATTGCGATGGTCGCTCCGGTTCCATCGACTGAAATACCTTCCGTTCCTCCGGCGGCCGCTGCGCGCTGACGCTGGCTGGTTCGCGGATTGGTGAACTCATTTGCGTTTTTCAAGGAGAGCTTTCATGCAGCCTTTTTCCGTTCCCGTTCTTCCTGCGCATCCGCGCATCCGTCCTCGGACCGCGCTGGTGGCCAGCGCCGATCGCAGCTTCCGCCAACGGCTCACACAGATACTAACCAACCTGCGCTGGGAGGTTCGCGAGGCGGAGGGCGGCGCCGAGGCGTGGACCGAGGCCGAAGCCGCGCATCCCGAGGCGGTGATTGTCGACTCGTGGCTGCCGGATCTGGACCTGGGCGAATTTCTCAGCGACTTCAGAGGAAAGTATCCAGGGGTTGATGTAGTGACTGCGGAAGGTTCGAGCGCCGACGAGAGCCCACGCGGGCCCTACCGGCACGAACTGCTCTACGCGCTGCGCCGCAGCCAGGAGAACGACACGGCGGTTTGGAATGCGGCTCCCGCAATGGACGCGGCGCGGACAGTAATGGAACTGCCGAAGACGTTGCGGCCCGCGGAGTCTCCCGCGACAGATCCCGCGGTTGGAGCGCGCCGCGCGGCTCAGATTGTCGCGAGCCTGGCGGCTAGCGCGCCGAAGACCGTCCCCATCCGCGTGGGGTCGACTTCTTCCGCAGCCGAAGCGTGTTCTGCCGAGCGCCTGCCGGAGATGGTGGGCAATGCCCCCTGCATGCTCGAGGTCAGCCGGCGCGTGCGGCTTGTGGCCCCGCGCATGACGCCGGTGCTGATCGAAGGCCCGACGGGCTCGGGCAAGGAACTTGTTGCCGAGGCGCTGCACCGGCTCTCGTCGCGCAGCCGCAAGCCGTTTGTGGCCATCAACTGTGCCGCTATTCCCGAAGCGCTGCTCGAAGCCGAACTCTTCGGGCACACGCGGGGCGCATTTACCGGCGCCGTGCAGGGCCGGACCGGGCGCATCGAGGCCGCCGACGGGGGAACGCTGTTTCTGGACGAGATTGGCGAGATGCCGCTGGCGCTGCAATCGAAGCTGCTGCGCTTTGTGGAGTGCGGCGAGCTGCAGCGAGTGGGAGACAACGAAACCGTCAAGGTGGATGTGCGCATTATCGCCGCCACACATCGGCCGCTGGCCGCACAGGCGCAAACGGGCGGTTTCCGCTCCGATCTTTACTACCGGCTGGCCGTGTTCCTGATCCGCACGCCGGCGCTTTCGGAGCATGCGCAGGATCTGCCGCTGCTGATCGAGCACTTTTTGCAAAAGATGGGCCGGGACACGCCCATGAAGCGCGTGGACGAGGGTGCGCTGGCGAAACTTGTTGCGCACGACTGGCCGGGCAACGTGCGCGAACTGGAACACGTGCTCGAGCGCGGCGTGATTCTTGCCGGAGACAACCCGGTGCTCACCTCGCGCGAGATCGACTTCGGCCTGACGGTGAACTGAAGTTGCGCGGGAGGGTGGGATTGGAAGTGGAGGCTCGGTCAGGCGGGAGGAGGAGCATGAGCATGGAGATCGAAACGCAGTTGAGCGACCAGATCGCGCGCTACCTGGATCTGGCCGCCGCCCAGGCCAAGCTGACGGCGGCCAACATGGCCAACGTGGATACG
>JBEKAJ010000263.1:0-4854 GCA_050018295.1 Occallatibacter sp.
ATTGACAGCAGCATGAGAAGACGCTCCAGACGCGGTCCAAATACCTCAGAATCCACGGGCAAAATCGGCCAGGAACTCCCATCGAATCAACCGGCTCCGCTGGTGCCGCTCTATCCCGATGATGTGCCGGCGCGCCAAACCGCCGTGCCGCGCGCGCCAGAACCCCGGCAAGTGCAACCAGCGCGGCCGCAGCGCCCAGCCGCTTCAGAGCGGCCCGCGCGCCTGCAGTCGCCAGCAAAGCAAGGGTGGCCCAAGAAGCCGGAGTGGAATGAGCCGCCCGGCTCCGGCCGCCTCGAAGTCGAAACCCAGCCCGAGATGCCGGCGAAACTTGCCCTCGCTCCCGGCCTTGGCGAACTCTCGCCCCAGGCGCCCAAAGGATTCGTGGTCCTCGCCATCGGCCTGCCCGGCTCCGGCAAGACCACCTGGTTCGGCCGCCGCGGCGTCACTCCGCTCTCCAGCGACCTTCTGCGCAACATCCTCTTTGATGATGTGGAGGAGCAGCGCTACCAGGGCCTGGTCTTCTCCACTCTCCGCTCGCTCCTGCGCGCGCGGCTCATCGCCCGCATGCCCATGAACTACGTGGACGCAACCAACCTCTCCATCCACGAGCGCCGCCAGTGGATCAAGATGGCCAAGAGCTTCGGCTACGAGGTGCAGGCCGTCTTCTTCGATGTGCCGCTCGATGTGTGTCTCGAGCGCAACCGCCAGCGCGACCGCTCGGTGAGCGAAGACATCATGCGTAAGATGGCCGAGAAGCTCAAGCCGCCTGTCTTCGAAGAGGGCTTTGAGAAGATCATCGTAGTGCGCGTGAAGAGTGCGGGGTGAGGCCCATAAGCCTTCTGATCAGACGAAGTGATTTGCTGGCGCAAACCTCCGGGGATGCTCTGCCATCCTGAGGCGCAGCCGAAGGACCCGCGGTTGTATTCCGTCGTTGTTTCCGCTTTGCCGGTGATTCGCTCGGAATTTCGGCAGAGGACCCCGACGCCTATTTGTAAAAGCTGTGCAGGCGCAGGGAATCCACCAGGTCTCTGGAGCCACCCTGATCGGAGACGCGATCATCCGATAGGGCTGGTCCGCCGGGAAAAGAACGATTTCACCGGTAAGAAAAGTGCTATCACCATAAGCGAGAAGGTCAAGATTGGCTCCAAGAAGGCCCTTGCATAAACCGGCTCCCCCTTCCAGGCATCTACAAGCATCCCGGGTAGATCCAGGAATGCTTTGGGATGCATAAACCACGGGAATATGCCGAGTGGGACTGCCAAGCCAGATACTACGACGAACATGACAAACCAGGTCCAGCGAACCTTTTTGAGGTAACCCGTCCATGTAACGATGAGACCGATGATAATGAGCGCTAGCATAAGCTCGCCAACCTCGCTAGATGAGCGCAAAGCTTCCCTCCTCCACAGGTCGGGCCCCCTCGTGTCGCCACAGCCAGCCAGGACATTCCACCATGCCCATCGGATTTGGGAAACAAGGGCGATTGTGAAAAGCACACTCGATATGAAAACCAGATCATGACGGATTCGCAAAATACGCCTCTCTTTCAACCGATCATCGAAAGAACCGGCGGTCATCGGTCGTCCCAATCATAAGCGATTGAGTCTGCGGCGGGTCATCGCTGGACAGAACGTCACTGCTCTGTCGTGGAAACGTACAGCGTTGCACTTCAGTGGGAGACGAACAGGCTCCTTTGCGCCCTTCCGGTCGGAATGTCGCCAATTGGGAAGTGATTCGAATTTTGGGCCTCGGCGAAGCGCTTCCGAAGCAACCGCAGATCCTTCGTCGCTGCGCTCCTCAGGATGACAGAGGTGGAAGGTCGGCGGAATGGCTAATTCGGGGCTTTAAACTACGGCCATGAGCACTTCCACTGCCCCCTACACCGAGCCTTGGCTCCGCGGCACGCACACTGACGTTCCCGCCGCGGGCCGCGCCGTGCTCCACGCGCTTGAGCTATCGCTTGACGACCTGACCAAATGGACCGCCGGCCTCTCCGACGCCGAAGTGCGCTCCGCGCCTCTGGGACTGACGCCGATCTCGTATCATCTGCGGCATATCGCGCGCTCTGTTGACCGCATCCTCACCTACGCCGAGGGCGGCCAGCTTTCCCAGGAGCAACTGGCCGCGCTCAAGACCGAAAACGCAGAAGCAGCGCAGGATGGGGAAGGGAAGCAGGAGTCTTTGGCAAATTTGCTGGCCGCGGTCGAAGTCTCCTTCAGCGATGCTGCCGGCCGCATTCGCGTGCTGGCCACGGCCGACCTCGACACGCTGCGCTTCGTCGGCCGCAAGCAATTACCCACATCGATCGGCGGCGCGATGATCCACGTGGCCGATCACACATTGCGTCTCACGGGCCAGGTGGTCACGACGGCCAAAGTGATCAAGGCGCTCCGCACGTAGCCGAAATCGCGAATCGGCATCACAGGCAGGCATCCACGCAAATGGAGAGTAAAGTGCGGGCGAGGACGCCCGCACGATAGCCGGTCAGGAGACCGGCGCTACAAAAGGGCAGGAGACCGGCGCTATGCCACGCACCGCGACCTGTTACTGTTGATCGGCGCTCGCTCCTGCTGCAAGGTCATTGCCAGTGTTGATCTGGGTTTGTGGCAACAGCCGGTATCCATCGCGCGTCCTGATATGGTACTTCTCCATGCCCGGGCCGACCAGCTTCACGCTGATCGATCGCCACCCGCGGTTGGGATTGACCTGCGGATAGTAGCTCACCGAATAGAGATGACTCAGATCGTCCTGAATGGAAGCAAAGGCCTGCTTCTCCTTACGCCAATTGCCGGCAAAGTAGGCCTTGCCGCCAGTCGCTTTGCTCATGCGCTCAAACGCGGCAGTCGAAACCGGATCGTCCTGCGCCAGCCGAGTGCTGACAATGTAGATGATCGTGCCCGTGTCCTGGGCCAGCTCCGCCACGTCTTCGGGAGGAACCGAACTGGCGTTGTCGGGACCGTTCGAGAAGACCACGATTGCCTTGCGTCCGGTCAGCGAGGCCGCATCCTTCACCGTCATCAGCAGGCTGTTATACAGCGCGGCGTCGTCTCCGGCCACCGTGCTGCGCACGCCGTTCACAACGCGGAAGCGGTCCGCGGTGAGCATCGTGGACCGCGAAAGATCGCGGCTGTACGAATAGAACGCGATCTGGTTCGCGCTGTCCATGGAGCGTACAAAATCGGAGATGGCATCCTGCGCGTAAACAAATCCGCGATACATGTAGTTGCTGGTATCGAAAAGAATGAAGATGTTTGCTCCGGCCATTGCGGAGGCCATTGCGGCCGCGGAAATGCGGTCGGGAGCCTGGTCCGCGCCCCCCGCAGCGGCAGCCGGCTCCGGCCTGGACTCATCGCTGGCAGTCAGCGCTTCGCGGCTCTGGCCCGGCCGGACGGCGGGTCCGTTGCCTTCCTCGAACGTGGCGATCCGCTGCGGAATCTTGTCTTCGGTGATCTGAAAGTTTTCCGGATGCAGGCCGCTGATGTAGTTTCCCTTGTTATCGGTCACGGCTACGTTCAGCTGCACCAGATTCACGGTCACGCGCAGATGCGTTGCCTCATCCTGAGCCGCAAACCGCGGTTCGCCGGCGAGCAAGAGCAACGCACTCAAACTCACGCCGATGCATGCGATGGTCTTGTTTCTTTTCATCATCGCTCTATATACCCCCGTTCGCTTTCTCTTTGCTGTCGCCGGCTACGCCAGCCGTGCTGATCGCAATCTTGCCCTGGCGGAACTCTTCGCCGGTCTGATCCATGGCGCGCAACAATGCCGGCCAATCGTCGATGCTTGTCGCGGAGATGTTGGCCACCATCTGCCGGGTCAGCTCGGGAATGAGCACGTTTAGCGCCGCCGGAGCATAGCCTTTTTCATCCGCCAGGCGCGCCCAATAAAGGTTGCCGGACTCCCACGATTCGCCGAACAGCCGGCTTGCGACGCCTCCGGAGACGGGAAACGGTTCTGCCGCCAGCAACGCGCAGGCATTGGTCCCCGCCATCGTTGGGTGCGGAACGCCGAAATCCATTGCCAGCCTTTGCGGAGACGTATCCGCGGGATTCTTCCGCACGAGATCGTCGAGTTCCTGGTTGGCAGGGCCCCATTGCGCCGCCTGCTCCGGAAATCGTCTGCGGAACTCGGCTGCCAGATAGAAGGTATCAGTGGGAAGCAGCTGCGCTGCCAGAGCCTCCGCACCTTCCTTGTGTTCGAGCGATTTCTCCATATCGTCCACTTCGCCCCATCCCATGCGGTCACTGAGGATCGCGATCACTTTCTCGCGAAGCTCCGCATGGTCTGCCGAACCCTTGATCAGTTCTTCTCCGGCACCCTGATAAAGATTCACGGCATGCAATTCGTCGCGGCTCACGCCCCACCAACGGGGCAGCGTCGCATTCACCAGTAGTTCTGGCACCGTCTCTCGCCAGATCAGCGCCTGCAGTTTCTGCGGCGAGATAAAATCCTCTTCCGTCATCGCCAGCACGTAGGGCAAATCTGCGAGCGACCCAATCAGGTAGGCGCCACCGCCGGCTGTTGCGCCGATGCCAATCAGCGAAGGCGCGCCCCAGATCTGATCGATGCCCTGAATCGAAGACGCCGAGAAATCGTGCGAGCGCACGAAAAGCGGATTGCTGTGCAGAACCTGCGCGCCCGGCGGCTCGTAGTAGGCGTAATTCAGGCCCACCAGCGTGTCTCTCAGGAAGGGCGCCAGCCGCGCGCGCGCGGCCTCTAACTGTGCCGGTGTCCCCGGAGCTTTGATCACCTTGGTCAGGTCGGTCCGCACCTGCAGCTCCGCATGACGGTTCACGTAGACCGTCGGCGACCACGTCACACGCTCGCCCTCGGTAAAGATCGGCCGCGGCAGCT
>JBEKAJ010000264.1:0-4846 GCA_050018295.1 Occallatibacter sp.
TGCCACACGACTCGGTCATGCAGAATTCTATGAAGAAGCGCGCCACGTTGACCATGCACGAGGTGTCGTCCATCACAATCATGCCGCCGGAGCCCATGATCGAGCCCATCTTCAGGAGCGCGTCGTAACTGACGCCCACATCCAGCATGTCCGCCGGGATGCAGCCGCCCGATGGACCGCCCGTCTGCACGGCTTTGAAGGTGTGACCATCAGGCACTCCGCCGCCGATCTCCTCGATAATCTCGCGCAACTTGATGCCCATCGGCACTTCCACGAGACCGGTGTTGGCGATTTTTCCCGTCAGCGCAAAGACCTTCGTCCCTTTGCTGCGCTCTGAGCCCATGTTAAAGAACCACTTGCCGCCGTTGCGCACGATGGGCGCAATGTTAGCGTAGGTCTCCACGTTGTTGATCAGCGTCGGTTTGCCCCAAAGCCCGCTTGACGCCGGATACGGCGGCCTTGGCTTCGGCGTGCCGCGCCTGCCTTCGATCGACGCAATCAGCGCCGTCTCCTCGCCGCAGACGAACGCTCCCGCGCCCAGCCGGATCTCCACATCGAAATTGAAGGGAGTGTTGCAGATATTGTTGCCCAGCAGTCCGTGGCGCCGCGCTTCGCGTAGCGCGGTCGTCAGCCGCGAGACGGCTACCGGGTACTCCGCGCGTACATAGATGAATCCCTTGCTGGCGCCCACCGCATACGCCGCGATCGCCATGCCTTCGATCACGCGATGCGGGTCGCCTTCCATCACGCTTCGATCCATGAACGCGCCGGGATCGCCTTCGTCGCCGTTGCAGACCACATACTTGACGTCGCCAGTTGCCTTGGCGACGGTACCCCACTTCAGCCCTGTGGGATAACCACCGCCACCACGCCCACGCAGCCCGCTCTCCGTGATGCGGTGGATCACACCGTTGGGCGTCATCTCCGTCAGCACGGTGAGCAGCGCTTTGTAACCATCGCGCGCGATGTAATCGTCAATCTTCTCCGGATCGATGTACCCGGCATTCTCCAGCACGACGCGCACCTGCTTGTCGAAGTGCTCGTCCAGGTTGCATTGCAATCCGGGAACGGGCGCACCGCCCAGACTCTTCACAATCGCCTCGGCGTGGCTCGCGTTCACGCGCCGGTAGAGTCTTTCCTCGGGGTCGACCCGCACCAATGGCCCGTGTGAACAGGGCCCCATGCATCCGGTACGGCGCACGAGCACTTTCTTCGCGCCCGCCTCGGCAGCCTTCACCAATGCGTCTTTCAGCTTGTCGGCGCCCTGACTCGCGCAAGCCAGGTCCATGCACACGTTGATCTCGTAGTCGTACTTCTCGTTTTCCTGCTTGACGTTTTTGGCGATCTGTTCGAGTTCCTCGATTGTCATGCCGCCGTCCACCTTTCCAGTTGCTCGAGGATCTGCTCCTGCGTCACCTCACCCACAACTTCGCCGTCGCACAAGGCCACTGGCGCGCGGCTGCAGGCGCCCACGCAGCGGGCCACCATCAGGCTCACTTGTCCATCTGGGGTGGTCTGCCCCTGCTTGATGCACAGCCGATTCTCGGCTGCTGCAATCAGCTTGTCCGCGCCCTTGATGTAGCAGGCGGTTCCGGCGCACACCGTAACCGTATGCTTGCCCGGCGGCTTCAGCGTGAAATAGTGATAAAACGTCGCCACTCCATACGCCTGGCTCAGCGGCACGCGCAGCGAAAGCGCAACAAAACGAATCGAATCGTCATCGAGATATCCAAACGACGATTGCACGGTGTGGAGCGTCTCGATGAGGGCATGGCGGGCAAAGCCGTTCTTGCGCATCGTGCCATTCACGATTTTCCATCGTTTGTCTTCGCTGGGTAGTGGTGGGGGCGCGATTGCGGGCACATTTCCTCCCTGGTTGGTTCATTCGGAGACGTGCATCGGGCGTGGAGCAGCGCATGTTCGCCGTCTGCGTCTGATACTACCATTGTTGTACGAGCGTGGACCCTGTGCCATCCGTGACAGCAATCACGGGCGTGTGTGGCTATCCCATTTGTTGGCATCGATTTCTGCCGTTCCAGATTGAAACGATTGGGGCTGCGGTCTCGTCCGCAGCAGCGCGCGTCTCGGCGCACAGATTCAGCGAAAAACAACCGGAAAGCTGTGCGAAGGATCACTTAATTAGACCTTTCTCATCGATCCGTTGTTGTGAAGAGCTCATCGCAGGCATCATGCCGGCGGGCTTCCGTGCGCGAGACGGCGCCCTATTTGCCGGCCTTGGTCTCGAGATTGTAGTCGCTGTAATCGATGGTCACGACAGTTCGGCCAAGAAGCGCACTGTCCGACTCGGCGCGCGCGTGAACCGCCATTGAATACCCGTCGATATTTGTGTATTGCCGCATCATATGAGTGGTTCCTGAGAATGCCGATGGGTTCTTTGATGCGACTCCGTCGATCTGGACCAGAGTTCCGTCCCGCGCGTCCACCCACATGGTCCCGATGATCAGATTCGGAGCCTCTTCCTTAGGCTTGATGTCCAGCGCAAAGCAGTCGCGCCCATTCAGCTTCTGCACATTGCCGGAATTGAGCGTCATTTCGTAGTTGGCTGACGCGAACCAGGACTTCTCAACATTTCCAGGCTGATTGATGGTCTGCTCGTTATCGAGAAGCGGCTTCAACCCGAAGTGCAGGAGAATCGACGATCCGCTTTGCGACAAAACGGTGTAGGTTTTGCCCACACCCTTCTTATAGGTGTCCCGCACCGTCATCTCCGCCGCGGAATGCACTTGATCGTCGCCCCTGTAAACCACGTAGTGTTCAACGTCGGTAAACCCGAGAATATTCTCAAATCGGGCGGCTACCGCGGCATCGACACTGCGGATCACTGCCGCAGGATCGGGTTCCTGAGTCAACCCCGTGGCGCGAAACAACACCAGGATGCAGACACCCGCAACCGTGCGCTCCGTTCTCAACCGCCGAAGACCCATTGAACCCGTCCGCCTTTCTCATTATCTGTCTTCGGCCGTGATCCGGGTCGCTCAGTCCGGATAGGCTCAGGAATTGCGAGACGCTCGAAGTCGGGAGTACTTGCAACCTGTTGCGCTATGCTGATGCCTGAGCGAGGCGCCGAGTTGACGCAGGAACCAGATCCAAAACCAGGACGGACCGAAGGGCTGCTGCTGCGCGAGGCGATCACCGTGCGCGGTGTCGTGCAGGGTGTCGGGTTTCGACCCTTCGTCTACAGGCTTGCAACGGAGGAGGGTCTCGCTGGCTTCATCGGCAACGACACTGGCGGCGTCACCATCGAAGTCGAGGGGCCAGCTAGCCGCATCGAATCCTTTCGCCGCCGGCTGCAGGCTGAGGCTCCTCTCCTCTCTCGCATCGATTCGGCTATTGCAATTGCAGCGCGGCCTACGGGCGAGTGCGGCTTTCGTATTGTCGCCAGCGCGGCCGGCGGCCAAGTTTCGACCGGCATTCCCGCCGATGCAGCGACGTGTTCCGACTGCCTGCGCGAACTGCTCGATCCTAAAGATCGCAGATATCGCTATCCGTTCCTGAATTGCACCAATTGCGGCCCGCGCTTCACCATCACGCGCCGCATTCCCTACGACCGCCCGCAGACCTCCATGGCGGACTTCAAGATGTGCCCGGCCTGCCAGGCGGAGTACGACGATCCCGCCAACCGCCGCTTTCACGCGCAGCCGAATGCCTGCCCCCTCTGCGGCCCGCGCGTCTGGCTCGTCGCGATCGATGGCGCTGAGATTCAGTCGGACGATCCCGTGACTCAGACGATCGAGCGCCTCATCGCCGGTGAGGTAATCGCCATCAAGGGCATCGGTGGATTCCATCTCGCCGTCGACGCCACCAACGAATCAGCCGTCATGCGCCTGCGCGAGCGCAAGCATCGCTATGGCAAGCCGTTTGCGGTTATGGTGCAAGATCTGGATGCGGCTCGCGGCTTCTGCGCGCTGACGCCCCAGGAAGAAACTCTGCTCCTCACCGCTGCGCGCCCCATCGTCATCGCTCGCGGGAGGGAGGACTGCGGAATTGCACCTTTGGTCGCGCCGGGAATCCCCTGGCTTGGAGTCTTCCTTCCCTACGCGCCGCTGCAGCATCTGCTCTTCGCCGATCCACGGGTCCGGGCGCTGGTAATGACCAGCGCGAACCTCAGCGAAGAGCCGATCGCGATTGATAACGACGAGGCGCTGGCGAGGCTCGGCCGGATTGCGGACGCCTTCCTGATGCACGACCGTGAGATTCTCCAGCGGTGCGACGACTCGGTGATGACGCTCGTCGACGGCGCTCCGCAGTTGATTCGCCGCGCCCGCGGCTTTGTTCCATTGGCCGTCCCACTCCCGTTAGATTCGCCTCCGCTGCTCGCCGTAGGCGGCCATCTCAAGAATGTGTTCGCTCTCGCCCGCGGCCGCTTCGTCTACCAGAGCCAGCACCTCGGCGACCTTGAGAATGTGACTGGTCTCGACTTTTTTCGCGAGTCGCTCGCCCATCTCATGCGCACTTTCGAAATCGAGCCCGAAACCGTGGTCCACGATCTGCATCCCGGCTATTTGTCGACGAGTTGGGCGAAGCAATGGGCCAGTGAACGCGGATTGCCAGTCATAGCGGTGCAGCATCACCACGCGCACATTGCCGCGTGCATGGCCGAGCACGGAATCGAGGGATCCGTGATCGGGCTTTCGCTCGATGGCACGGGATACGGCGCCGACGGGCGCATCTGGGGCGGGGAAGTGCTCATCAGCCGCCTCGACGGCTTTGACCGAGTCGCGCACCTCGACTATGTTCCGATGCCGGGCGGAGAAGCAGCGATTCGTGAGCCGTGGCGCATGGCGCTCGGACATCTCCATGCTGCGGACTTCGACGTCGAATCGCC
>JBEKAJ010000265.1:0-4808 GCA_050018295.1 Occallatibacter sp.
ATATAGCGCCCACTGAGAGACCAGAGTCTGGGCGGAAAAACAGCCATTCACCTTGATCGAAGGCGGCGTACCGGCTCGCGACGCAGCTCCGTGTGCGTCGAGTCGTGCCTCGCCTCAGATCGCGTTGTTTTCCGTCATCTGGTCATCGGGAAAGGAAGTGAGAGGCGTGATCGCAAGGCAGGAAATCCTGAACCAACTGGGCGCTCGATCGCAGACGTGGGACGTGCTGGTCATCGGCGGCGGGGCTACCGGTTTGGGCGCCGCTGTGGAAGCTGCCGCTCGCGGCTACCGCACACTGCTTGTAGAGCGTTCTGACTTCGCCAAGGAAACCTCCAGCCGCAGCACCAAGCTCGTGCATGGCGGGGTGCGCTATCTCGAGCAAATGAACTTGACGCTGGTCCTCGACGCCCTGCGTGAGCGCGGCCACATGCTGCGCAACGCGCCTCATCTGGTCCACGATCTCTGTTTCGTCGTCCCGGCTTACAGCTATTTTTCGCTTCCTTACTATGGAGTGGGCCTCAAGGTCTACGAACGGCTTTCGGGCAAGCTGTCTTTCGGCCGGTCAGAACTTCTCTCCCGCGAAAGCACTCTGGAGAAACTGCCCGGAATAACGGGCGACCACCTTTGCGGCGGCATTCTCTATCACGACGGTCAGTTCGACGACGCCCGCTACGCCATCGCCCTGTTGCGCACCCTCCAGGATCATGGCGGAACCGCCATCAACTACGTTGAAGCCACGGGTCTGATCGAACGCGGCGGCAAAATAGTGGGTATCCGGGCGCACGACCGCGAAGACGGCTCCGTCTTCGACGTGCAGGCCAAGGCCGTCATCAACGCCTGCGGCGTTCACGCCGAGGAAACACTCGCGCTCAACGGCCGCCCTCGTGGCTCGTTCCTGGCCGTCAGCCAGGGATCGCATTTCGTCCTCCCGCGTTCCTTCCTCCCTGGAAATGCCGCGCTCATGATTCCCAAGACAGCTGACGGCCGCGTCCTCTTCGCCATTCCCTGGCTCGGTGCGCTGCTTGTCGGAACCACCGACGTACCCATTGACACCACTTCGCCTGAACCGCGCGCGCTTCCCGAAGAAAAGCAATTCCTTCGGGAACACATCGCCCGCTATCTGGGCCGCGGGCCGCGCCCTGAAGAGATTCTCAGCGTGTGGTCGGGTCTGCGGCCGTTGGTCCGCAAAGGCGGCGTCAGGACCTCAAAACTCTCTCGCGATCACACCATCCTGGTCTCCGCGTCCGGCCTCATTACGGTGACGGGTGGAAAGTGGACCACCTACCGCCGCATGGGACAGGACACAATCGATCGCGCCACGCAAGTCGCGGCCCTCCCCAAACGTCCCTCTCCAACTCTGGAATTAAGGCTTCACGGCTGGACCCCCGACGCAACCACTGCGAACTCCACGTGGGAGAGCGTTTATGGTTCCGATCTTCCCGCCCTTCGAGCGCTCTCAGCCCACGACGCGAGCCTGAATGCTTTGCTGCACCCGCGCCTGCCATTCCGGCGGCGCGAAGTTGTTTGGGCGGCACGGTACGAAATGGCGCGCACGGTCGAAGATGTTCTCGCCCGCCGCACCCGCGCTCTGTTTCTCGATGCACGCGCCGCCATCGATGCCGCACCCGCCGTCGCTGATCTGCTCGCGCGCGAGCTCCACCGCTGCGACGGCTGGAAAGCAGACGATCTGCGCAGTTTCCAGGGAACTGCCAAAGGTTATCTCTACGAGGAATGAGCCAAGGAGCGTTTTGCTGAGCAAGGCGCAGCTCGGCCGTGGAATCTTCCGCGAAAATTCGGCCCGAGCCTGAGGCTGTTCCGGATTGCCGATCGATGTTGACGACTTAACCCGCACGGAGCGCGATGGGGCATTAGATGCGATTGACTCTTTCCTTCCTTCGGCCGGCGCCTCACATCCCAAGGGTTTCCTTGGAGGAGGCGCAGCGGCTCTATCCCAAGATGCGCTGGCAGATCCTGGAATCAACCTTCATCGGCTACGCAACGTTCTACTTCGTCAGGAACAACCTTCCCGTTGTCTCGAGGGAGATGGGCATTGCGCTGCACTACAGCAAAGAACAAATGGGGAACATCCTGGCCGCAACGGCCATCTCCTATGGCGTAGGTAAGCTCTTCATGGGTGCGTGGTCCGATCGCAGCAATCCCCGCTACTTCATGCCGCTCGGCTTACTCGTCACCGCTCTCTGCAACTTCGCCTTCGGGGCCGTAAGCAGTTATCCGGTGCATCTTGCGCTATGGGCCTTAAATGGGTTGGCGCAGAGCATGGGCTGGGCTCCCTGTGGTCGTTCTGTCGGCCACTGGTACAGCGTCAGCGAGCGGGGAACCAAGTTTGCGTTCTGGAATGTTGCGCAAAACGTCGGTGGCGGACTCACCGGCCTTCTCGTCGCATACTGCACTTTCTTGTTCGGCTGGCGCTCTGCCTTTTATATTCCAGGCGTTCTGGCAATCGTATGCGCTGTGTACCTGCTCATCCGGCTCAGAGACACTCCGCAATCGGTGGGCCTGCCGCCGATCGAAGAGTGGCGCAATGACTATCCCGCGTCCGGCCGGAAAGATACAGAAAAAGAGCTGGGTACCCGTGACTTACTCACAAACTACATCTTCACCAATCGGTATCTTTGGCTCTTTGCCTTTGCCAATTTCTTTGTCTATATCGCTCGATACAGCATGCTTGACTGGGGGCCGACATATCTGAAAGAGGTGAGGCACGCCAGTCTTGGCGAGGGCGGCATCAGTACGGCGGCGCTCGAGTTTTCCGCCATCTTCAGCACTATTCTCATGGGCTGGCTCTCCGATAAGTTAGGCGGACGCCGCGGCATGATCAGTGTCCTGTGCATGGTTCCCGTGCTTTTGTCCTATCTGGGAATCATCTATGGGCCCGCCAACAAGTTATGGATAAGCCTGGGTTTATTTGGAGTGATTGGATTCTTTGTTTATCCCACGGTCTTGCTCTTAGTCGTCAGCGCGCTGGATTTCACTTCGAAGAAAGCTGTTGGTACCGCGGCTGGCTTTCTGGGTCTCTTTGGCTATTTGGGGCGCATGGTCGAAGGTGAGGGAATCGGTGCTCTCGCCCAGCGCTATGGCTGGAATGTGGCGCTTCACGCAGTCGTGACCGCTACCGTTGCTGGGATTGTTTTGCTCTCGTTTACCTGGAATCTGTCGCCGCATAGTGCGGGAAAAACCTGACTACGCCGCGCTCATCACGGTTGCACGCCCGGCGGGATCAGCAGCGTAAGCGAGTGGGGCACCACTTCGAGCCGCACCGGCAGAGAGCCCAGGACTTCTCCATCCGCTTCGACAAAAAGATGATCTGCGGAGCCGCCGCGTGCTCGGCATTCGATCGATGGCGAGTCCATCAGCTCCACATCCCGGTTGAAAGTGTGCCGCCCGGCGATCACCGCGAGCAGGAATGAGAGATAGTGCAACCGGCTTTGCGTTTTGAAAGCCAGCATGCTCAAGGTGCCATTCCGCAAACTGGCGCCCGGAGCAAGCGTGCGCAAGACTCCGCCAAATGAGCGCACACGAACAGCCAACAACTGCGAAACCTCCACCACGCGCCCGCCGCCGTTTCCATTCGATGGCAATTCCGCCTCGAAAAGCGGAAAAGACGAAGTCGCCCAGATGCGGAACGCCTCCATCAGATAGAGAACATATCCCAGTCTTCGCTTCAGCCGTGAGTCCAGACGCGACATCAGCAACGCATCGGCGCCGATTCCTGCTGCGACAATGAAATAGCGTGAACCCGGGTTTCCGGCGTCGTCTTCGTAGTGGATGCGCCCTACGGAAACTCGCGCTGGCGCGGATTCCAGCAGCTTGCGCGCCACTTTGGCAGGCGATGCGATCAGTCCCAGGTCCGCGGCCAGGGCGTTGGCTGTGCCTAGTGGAACTACTCCCAGCGCCACGTCTGTGCCGACCATGCTCTGCACAGCCTCATGGACCGTGCCGTCGCCGCCGCAAGCCAGAATCGTATCGAAGCCTTCGCCCATGGCCTGTTCTGCGATGGTTGTCGCACTGCCTGGCGCGCCTGTTTCAAACGCCTCCGCCTCAACTCCCGCTTCATGGAGCACGGCCTTGATCTCTTCAACGGCCGCATGCCTCCGCGCGGAGTATTGGCCTGAAGCCGGGTTGTAGATCAGCGCTACACGGCGCATTGCGGGTTTCACTTGGACGCTGGATCCTATCTGTCTAAAGTGCCCTCAGGCACATCTTGCCATCATCGCAGATTTGAAGATAAAAATGCGGATCGCCTGCTCGAAATGACACTAAATATGTATCGCCTTGGTCTGGACTCAAGAGATGCGTAGGTGGATGTGTTTCACCGTGTCCCATCGGGCATCCGGCAACAGCGACCGTGCAATCAATAGAGTCTCCAGAAGATGCCCGGCAACCCGGTGCGAATTACAGCCAAAGATGCCACAGATGCCAGATGCCGTAAGTGCTCAATGCCGCTGCGCTTTCGATCGCTAGCGCCCACCCTACACCTTTTCCCAAAAGATGGAGATTGACGATCGCTTCTGCGGGCCACTCCACGTCTGTTCGAACAACGCCGCTCCTTATATCCTGAACTCCCGCCAGTGTGGCGGCATAACTGCTCATTTCAATTTGAGGCGCGAGCAGGCCAGTGTTGTCGAGCAGTTGGGTTGGCACGACGGCATCCTCCTTCGACCCCTATCGGCAATGTGCCGAACAGAATCAGTCGAGGTCGACAACAAAGATGCCTTGCGAAAGGCGTTGCTTCGTAATCGATGCCTCATTATCCTTTTGGGTCAAATCGATGGCGAGTGATTTGAACC
>JBEKAJ010000266.1:0-4726 GCA_050018295.1 Occallatibacter sp.
CAGCCCCATCGCGGAATGAGGGTTGTAGCGCAGAGCGTTGGCCGCATTCCTGCTGGCAAGGTCCAGGTTGGCTGGTTCCCTGGTTACGTAGAACTGGCGCAAATAGGCAATCCCCAGCTCGGCGTAACCCAGGGCAAAGTGCCCATCCAGGTCGAGAGCATGCTGGTACTTGTCAATCGCCTGCTCAAGTCCGGCATGATTCGGTTCATTCACCAGTTGTTCCGCTTCGCTGTAGGCCTGGTATACATCCGGAGGGACGTTTTTCAGTTCCTCGGGATCGCTCAACTGCACGTCACTGGTTGGAAGTTGCAGCAAAAGGGCGGCCCGGTGCGAGGCCTTCTCCGCAAGGCTGCCGATGTCGCTTATTGCGCACCCCACGGCGCCTTTGCGCAGCACACGCAGGGAGTGCGCATCCAGCAGGCGCAGAAACAGCTTGACCTGGAACGCAGTCTGCTCAAGCGACGCAGCCAGGACCAGATTCGCGCCCAGCGCGGTCTCGGCCTTCATCGGCGAGTCGATCGCTTCCGCGGGGCCGGGCTTGTCCTGGGGAGTGATGATCATCAGATTCTTCACAGACGCAGACGCCTCTGCGCGCGCAAGCCGCTGGCCGATCGAGTCCAGCACCGTGAACAGCAGCGCCGGGGGACGATCCGCAGGCATCGGCATCAGAGCAACGAACTTCGTGGAGGGGAGAGGGTCAACGACATTCACGATTTGCGCCCAGTCCAGCCACACCGCAAGTGCCGCGCCCGCGCTTGCGCCCGCCCCGAGCACCACCATCTTCCTGCGCGAGATGCGCTGCCCGCTCGAAGAGCGACTTTCCGAGCGCACGGCCAGCGCGGGCATCGCCTGCATCGCCTCCGGGACCGTCTGGAATCGCTGCTCCACCGCAGGCCTGAGGCACCCCTCGACAAAACGTCTCCATGGTTCGGGAATCTCCGCCGTATTGAAAGACGCCTTGACTCTCTTTCCGCCCCGCATGGAAATCTGCGGCGGGCGTCCCGTTAAAACCAGATAAGCGACCACCCCCAGCGCATACACATCGCTGGCCTTTGTCGGCGCGCTTCCATAGAAGAGCTCCGGGGCCATGAAGCCGGGCGTCCCGGCAACTCCAAATGCGGTGAGTGCCGTCTCCTCACCTAGCGCGGCCCGCGCAAGGCCAAAATCCGTAACCCAGGCAATCACATCTCCGCCCGAGCCTTGCACAATGATGTTCGCGGTCTTGATATCCCGATGCAGGATTCCGGCATGGTGGGCAGCAGCAATCCCCGCTCCCACCTGCCTCAAAATGGAAAGCGCCTCCTCGGCCGGCAGCGGACCCTGGCGCGAAAGCCTGGCTGCAAGACTCTCGCCCGCCAGGAGCTTCATCGTCAGGTAGGTGAGTTGCCCCTCGGGCCGCTTCCAGTGCCCAAGATCGTACATCGGACAAAGATTCGGGTGGACCACTTCACGAGCGCTCAGAACTTCCCGCTCGAATCGCTGGCGCATGGTTGGATCGGCCGCATAGTGCGAGAGAATCGTCTTGAGCGCCACGTGAATCCCGCGCAGCTGCCGATCCGCCACCTCATACACCTCGCCCATCCCGCCGCGCGCAATGAATTGAACCACCGAGAAGCGGCCGTCAATCAGGTCGCCCGGCTTAAACTGCGAATCGTCCGCGGGCGGTCCCAGGCCATCCATAGGCAAAGGGCGGGCAGGCTCCGCCGCAGCGCCCTGTCGCTCGTTCAGGCCGGGTCCGGCGACCGGCGCAACCGTGCTGTCGGTGTTGGTGGGAAGGTCGTCCATCTCTCTCGAGCGAACCGGCCAGGCGCGAAAGTCCGGGGGGAATGGCTCAAACGGAGTCGAAGTTGGACTTAGGTGAGGAAGCGAGCCGGCAACGCCGTCACGATGAGTTTACCCCGAAAGCCTTGAATTGCAACGTCCTTTTGTCAGACGCCTGGCTCGGGTCTACTCGCGCAACGAAGTCGCCGGTCTCCTGTCGTTTGGCCTCAGAAAGTCAGTTTGAGGGCCAGTTGAATCAGGCGAGGATTGTTCACCGTGGAGTTCACGGCGCCGAATCCATTCGCGTTGATATCGTTCACCGGACTGCCGAACTCCGGGTGATTGAAGAGGTTGAAGAACTCGGCGCGGAAATTCAGACCCGTTTTCTCGCCCGGCAACGCGATCTGCTTGACCAGGGAGAAATCGGTGTTGACGAAGTCGGGACCGATGGCCGGGACGCGCGATGCATTGCCCAACTCGCCGACCTTCGGTTCCTTGAAAGCGTCGGGGTTGATCCACTGATGCTGACCATGGTTGGCGGCGGAGGGGTTTTTACCGGCAACCTGATCGGGCCGATTGAAGTTATTGTCATTGCCGCCGGCATTGAAGGTGGTGCCCGACTGGTTGAAGCTGTCGATTAATGGAACCGGGAACCCCGACGAGACTCTCTCGATCAGAGTGAATTGGATCCCGCCGAGAATGGCGTTGGTGGTGTCATTCCAACTGTTGCCGAATTGCTTTCCGTGGCCGAAGGGCAGATCGTAAATCACGCTGCCGGTGAAGCTGTGATCGAGATTGATCTGCGATAGAGCCCAATCGAGGTTTTGCCAGTTGGGCAGCCCGAAATAAGGGGCGCTCAGCTCCGAGCCCAAGCCGTCGGAAAGGCCGTTGTCGTAGGTGCGCGAATAGGTGTAAGCCAGCAGGGCGTAGAGACCGTTCTTGGCTGTTTTGGTCTCGGCCTTCACCTGGAACGAGTTGTAGTGCGTCTTGCCTGGGTCACCGTAGAGCAAGATCGAGTTGAAGTTCGGAGGAGTGTAGGGATAGAAGAAGGGAGCGCCACCAGGCAGGCAACCAATCGTGTAGCCGGCGGTTCCGCAGTTCGTGGGGCTATTGACAGTGAGGGCGTTGCCAATGACCGTCAGGTGGCCGCCGACCGATCCGGCGTAACCCGCGGTGAGCAGAATATTGCCGGGCAATTCGCGTTCGACGTTGGCGTTATATTGGTGCACCCTGCCCGGCTGGAAGTTGGTTGGCTGGTAGGCGAATGTGCCGACGAAGCTGGACACATCCTGCGGCGTTGGCAGGGATGGAAAGCCGGTGGAGAGGGTGAAATTTGCCCCATCGGTGGTTAACTCGGGTGTCTGGTCGAGCACGGTGGCGCAGTAGGAAGTGGCAAAGGCGCAGCCGGTCGAAAATGTGTTGGGAAGTTGATCGGATTCACCGAGGGTGGGCGGATTTTGCCAGAGGCCCTGCGCGCCCTGGTTCCAGGATGAATCATGATAGATGCCGAAGCCGATGCGAGCCACGGTCTTGTCGCTGCCGAGAACTTTCCAGGTAGCGCCAACGCGCGGCTCGTATGCGCCCCAGAACATATTGATGCCCGCCGAGTTGCTCACCCCGTTCTTGCCAGCGATGAGGAGCTTTCCCGTTGATGGGATGTAGTCCGCCATCCGGTTATGCACTTCAGTGACGGGCGTGGTCATATCCCATGCAAGGCCGAGGTTGAGGGTGAGCGACGGTGTAACGCGCCAGTCATCCTCGACGAAAGGCCGATATATCTTCCAGCGGCGGCCGGTGACGGCGCCGCCGTAGACCTGGTCATGGACGCCCAATCCGGTCATTCCCATCAGCAGGTCGGCTTCGGTATTTCCACCGGCGCTGCCGACGCCGGTGAAGGCTCCGAAGAGGCCGACGATCCAGAAGCCGTCCTGGAAGGCCTCCGTTCCGACGTTCATCTGATTGGCGCGAAGATCGATGCCGGTGTGAATTTCATGCTTGCCGCGGATCAGATCGAGATCGTCCTTGAAGGAGTAGATGTCGGTTCCACCCTGAAACGGGGCATAGCCGCGATCACCGAGGGACCAATAGCCCAGAACCTCAGTGGAGGTCAGGCCCTGGCTATATGAGCCGCCGGGGAGCCGGGTACCGCCGGCCGAACAGCCAAGATTGGCGTTGGGAATTCCCAGCTTGGCCGCTTCGCAGGTGAAGTTGTCCTGCGAGGCAATGTAGTCGAAGATGCGATCGTAACCAAGAGTGGCCAAATTAAGCGTGGTGGGCGAGAACACGTGGGTTTCGCCGATGGCGGCATTGCGCGCGTGGTTGATGAGGGTCTCGTTGCTGCCGAATGCATTGCCTTCGGCGAGGTAGGGCGCGGGCGCGCCGCCCGGCGCGTAGGTCCACGCTTGATCGTAGCTAAATCGAGCGAAGGCATTGTCGCTGGCACTAAACGTCTGATCGAGGCGAGCGTCGAACTTGGTTTCGTTCAGGGCGCGGACAGGCTCGGTGACGTAGTTGTAGCTCGCATCGGCCACGCCTGCGTTGGCATTGGGCGGAGGATAAAGATTGATCATGGCCTGGCCGACATGGTCGATGAGGTTGGAGGGAATCTTGTTGCAGTTGACTCCCGCGGCTTGGCTGCCATCAGAGTTGGCCGCGATCGGGGTCCCTGAGGCGCTGCACTGAAAGTAGGGATTCTCCGCACCTACCATGTTCGGGTTGGCAATGATCGGGACGAATGCGGAGCCGATTCCGGACAGTGGGTTGCCGAAGGGGTCGGCGGAAAAGTCGCCGTTGCGCATGGCGAGGGAAGGAACGAGGCCGGTGTAGACGATTCCCTGGCGCTGATACTTCTGCTCGCCATCGACGAAGAAGAAGGTTTTGTTTTTGCGAATGGGTCCGCCCACGGAGCCGCCAAACTGGTTCAGGTTGAACTTCGCGGTTGAAGTGGCGAAATCGGCTCTGGCGT
>JBEKAJ010000267.1:0-4716 GCA_050018295.1 Occallatibacter sp.
AACTTGCTCGTTCCCGAGGCAGCCACCGGCACCGCCTCGCCCGACGCCCAGAACGCATCCATTGCGTGCCGTTGCAATTGCCCAATTTGAATCGGCTTCCGATTCTGCCGCGTCAGCACGCATGCGCCCTCGCACAGCACGTCCACGGGACAAACTCGCGCGCAGCTCGCCCCCAGAATATTTGCGTCCAGAATCCGCAGTGCCGACCCGCGCAAATTCCCCGACGCAATGCGTTTGATGAACCCAGGCACGTCGATATGGGTGGGGCACGCAGCCGTGCAGGGCGCGTCGAAGCAATTCAGGCAGCGGTCCGCTTCAATCACCGCTGCCTGCGTCGTCAGCGCCTGCTTCAACTCGCCAAATCGCGCTCGTAGTTGCTCGTCATGTGGTAGTGCTGCGGTGCTCATATGTTCGCCTCCGCCTTACGACGCGACCAGCGGCCCGTACAAATCGGGCCTGCGGTCGCGATAGAACTGCCACGTCCGCCGCACTTCGGCAATCTCGTCCAGATTCAGGTCGGCGGTCAGCACCTCGTCCTTGTCGCGCCCGGCCTCCGCAATGATCTTCCCGCGTGGATTGCAAAAATAGCTCGTGCCGTAGAACTCGCCGATGTTCCACGGCGCCTCGGTCCCTACGCGATTGATCGCCGCTATAAAGTACCCGTTCGCCGCCGCGTGTGCCGGCTGTTCCAACTTCCACAAATACTCGCTCAGCCCCGCGACGGTCGCCGAAGGATTGAACACGATCTCCGCTCCGTTCAGTCCGAGGCACCGCGCGCCCTCCGGAAAGTGTCGGTCGTAGCAGATATAGATGCCCACCTTGGCAAAACCTAGATCGAATACCGGATACCCCAGGTTTCCCGGCCGGAAATAGAACTTCTCCCAGAACCCCGGAGCCACGTGCGGGATATGAGTCTTGCGGTACTTGCCCAGATAAGCCCCATCGCTCGCAATCATCGCCGCGGTGTTATAAAAGACGCCCTCCTGCTCCACCTCATACACGGGCACGATCAGCGCAATGTGCAGCTCCTTCGCCAGCGCGCGCATCAGGCTCACCGTCGGCCCTTCGGGAACTGCCTCCGTCATCTCGTACCATTTCGTTTCCTGCTCGGCGCAAAAATACGGCCCATTGAAGATCTCCTGCAGGCATACGATCTGTGCTCCCTGCTTGGCCGCCTGGCGGATCAAACCAACATGCTTCTCCACCATTGCCTTCTTTTGCGCGGGCAGCGGTTCGGTCGCAGGCACTGCATTCGACGCCTGAATAATGGAACATCGAACAACTCGGGCCATGGCTTGCTACCTCCAAAGTAAATAGACTGTGAGTCTTAGAAGTTAATTCAATTGCGCAAGTTGGGCAATAGGGCTGGGGCGCGGGAACCAGGTGTTCCACCACCCGCTCTCCTCCTATCAGAGTTTTTCCGGCCACTCCTTGTCCGGGCTCACAGGCTTCGGCTGATCGACGCCCAGATTCCCGGGTGAGATATACGCAAACACGAAGTTCTCGGGAGCAACGGGGCAGCCGGCAATCCGTCGCAGCATGGCCAGCTGACCAACATGGGTCATCGCATCGGAAAACGGCCCCTGTAGCATTCTTTCTGCGGTAATCCCACTGAATTCTGTGCCTGTTTCCAAGTGGCGCGCCAAGTCCGCGAGGACCTCGTGGAAATGCGCCACAGCTTCCGCAAAACTCGGTAGCGCTGGTGGGCGGTAGGTTCCTCCAATTAAAAACGTTCGTGCGTAGCCCAGGACGCCGTCCATGTGGCGGATCAGCTCACGCGGTGTCCGAACCAGATGGGGAGCTCGAAAGTCCGCGAAGTCTGCCGGGGCATTGCGGAGCGCTTTCTGAGTTCTGTATGCTAGTGCTGCTAGGAAATGTCGTAGCAGGGCGCGTTTCTCGTCCATATTCTTCAGTTCCTTGGCATAGCTCATCATCATCACGAATGCAAGACACAGTCAAACCCTCCGTCAGCGCCGCGTGTTTGACTTCGTCCTCGCTCAATCCAATAATCGAAACAGATGAATGTTTATGAGGAGATCGTGAAGCTGCAACGGGAGGGCCGCAGCGGTGCTGTGGCTACCATTGTGAACTCGCGCGGCTCCATCCCCTCGTTTCAGAGCGCCAAAATGCTTATCCGCGACGACGGCTCCATCGCCGGAACCATTGGCGGCGGCTGCGTCGAAGCCGAGGTCTGGCAGGCCGCGCGCGCGGTCATCGCCCAGGAAAAGCCGCGCACCCTCACCTTCGACCTCAATCAGGACCCCAAGTACGACACCGGCCTCGTCTGCGGCGGTACGCTTGAAATCTTCATCGAGCCGGTGCTGCCCGTGCCGCTGCTCTACATTTTCGGCGCCGGCCATGTCGCCATCGAGCTCTTCAAGGCCGCGCGCAACGCCGGCTTTGACTGCATCGTTACCGACGACCGCGACGCCTACGCCAATCCCGAGCGCTTCCCTAATGCACTCCAAGTCATCGCCAGGGACTTCGATGAAGCGGTCAAGGAACTTGCACCTGGCGAGTCTTCTTACATTGTTATCGCCACCCGCGGCCACCGCGACGACATGCGCGTTCTGCGCTGGGCGGTGCAAACACCCGCGAAATACATTGGCATGGTCGGCTCCAAACGCAAAGCCATTACGGTGTTCCGCGAGCTCACGCGTGAAGGCCTCAATCCTGATCTTTTTGACCGCGTGCATTCCCCCGTTGGCCTCGACATCGGCGCTGTCACGCCAGAAGAAATCGCTGTCTCCATCGTCGCCGAGTTAATCGCCCACCGCCGTCGCTCGGAGCACGCCGTGCCCCACATGAGCTGGTTCCATAGCGGTAGCCATGCCGCGGCCATAGCCGAATCCGCAGCGCCCGGCGAACCCCTTTCCGCTCCCGCGAAAAAATAGCCCCAGCCCATTTGCTCCCTGCTATCGTTTCTTTATGACCGGTGCCCTAAATCTCTGCGGCATCATCCTCGCGGCTGGCGAGTCATCGCGCATGGGCGCAGACAAGGCGCTGCTTCCCTGGCCTCCACCCGAGCCGGGCGCCACCGCCCGGCCCGGCCCCACACTTCTCTCGGCGGCTATCCTCGCGTTCGAGCCATTCACGCGCCTGGTCGTCGTCGTTGCCGGCAGAAACTCTCAGCCCGTCGGTGTTACCGCCGGTGCATGCGGCGCGTACATGGTTCAGAATCCAAATCCAGAGCGCGGTCAATTCAGTTCCCTGCTGGTCGGATTGAATGAAGCTCTATCCCGAGGCTGTGATTCCGCGATGATCACGCCGGTCGATTGCCCGCCATTAAGCGCCAACTCGCTCGAGCGTCTTTGCGCTTCGTTCCAGCGCGCCCTCGCCCAGGGCATCTGGGCCGTCGTCCCGGAGAACGAGGGCAAACACGGGCACCCGCTTCTGGTCAGCCGCGAATTGATCGCGCAGTTTCTCGATGCGCCTGCCACCGGCAACGCGCGCGAGGTCTTGCACGCGCACGCCCAGCGCGTTGCCTACATCTCCGTTCCTGATCCGCTCGAAAAGGCCGGCCTCAACACGCCGGATGACTATGAGGCGCTCGCCGTAAAAGCTCCGCCGGCCGCGCGCTGAGGTAGCCGGAAATCTTTCTCAATACCGCCGCCAGCGTGTCGATCGCCAGGTGGCTTGCGTGTGTCGACGCTGCGGGCAGCCCGCCGACCGCGCGCACCAGCTCTTCTCTGCTCAGCTTCCTCGCCTCGGCCACGGTCCTCCCGTTCACAAGCTCCGTCACCGCCGATCCGCACGCCATCGCGGCCACGCATCCCTTCGCCTTGAAGCGAATCTCCGCGATTCGTCCGCCTGCCACCTTTACTGTCAGTTCCAGAACATCGCCGCAGGCCGGATTCTCGATTCGGGCCGACGCGTTCGCATCGGCAACCGTTCCCGCGTTGCGCGGGTACTCAAAATGATCGAGAACTTGCGGAGAATACATGCGCTTTGCCTGCGTGTCTAGCGCGGACCAACGCTTCCGTTCAAAGCCTACGTCTTCGCCGGGGTCTGCCGCGCGTCCAGAATCTCGGTCACCAGGAACAAATCTGCCAGCAACGCACGCAAATGAATTGAGGCATTTAGATTGTCGATCATCTGCGACCCGATTGCCGCCTGTGCCAGCGCCAATTCCACCGCTGCAATCGCACCCTCGGCGTCGCGCTTCAGCACTTCAAAAAAGGCCTCGTACTTTTCTGCAGGCGCAAGTTGCTCCTGCTCCAACGCCTCTGCGCAACTCCCCTTTAGGCCGCGCATCGCCTCCGCGGCCCGCGTCAAGTGCTCCCGCACCTGTCGGTCTGCGTCGCTGCCATCGTCGCCTGCCAAACCCCGCGCGGCATAAGAAAGCGTGAACTCGTAGCAAGACTCAATCGTCTCGCACTGCCGTTCAATTTCAGTCGCCATCGCTTGCGGCATAACCCTCTTTCGTCTTGGAGGCCGGCGCCTTCACCGCCCACCGCCCCGTGTCATGCTCCTCCAAATAGAAGTCCCGGCTCATCCAGCCGAAAATCATCGACTTCGTAATTGGCAGCTTTTCCGGCCTGATTCCCATGTACACATGCACCATCACCAGCGCAATCAGCCCTACCCCGGCCAATCCGTGCAGCACATACATCAGGCCCCACGTCATATCGCTGAAGAGATACGGATTCCGCGTAAAGATGCCCGTCTGCACGCGCTTCATCATTAACAGCCCTGTCACCATCACCGCCAGGCCCG
>JBEKAJ010000268.1:0-4715 GCA_050018295.1 Occallatibacter sp.
TGGAGTAGGGCACGCGCTTGACCGCGCCGAGGACGACGGTGTGCGTCTTGCGTGGAGCGGCGTAAGCCGAGGGTCCGACGCCCATTGTTGCCGCCAACGCCAAAACTCCGAAAAATGCAGACTTGCTCATGGCCCTTGCTCCTAAATCTCCGCTGCCTCCACGGCGCGCGCCACGCGGAACGCCGTGCTTTCACCCATGTGGCGGGCAAGAACCTGCATGCCCACGGGTAGGCCGGCCTTGGTGACGCCGCAGGGAACCGAGACTCCGCAGATGCCGGCTAGGCTGGCGGTGACGGTGTAGATGTCGGCGAGATACATGGCGAGTGGATCACCGGTCTTTTCGCCGAGCTTGAACGCGGGGAAGGGCGATGTGGGTGTGACGATGGCGTCAACTTCAGCAAAGGCGCGGAGGAATTCGTCAGCGAGAATGCGGCGAACCTGCTGCGCCTTGAGGTAGTAGGCGTCGTAGTAGCCGGCAGAGAGCGCGTAGGTGCCAAGGAATATGCGGCGCTTGACCTCGGCGCCAAAGCCCTCGTCGCGCGAGTGCGAGTACATGTCAGAGAGCGTCGCAGACGAAGGCGAGCGGTAGCCGTAGCGGACGCCGTCAAAGCGGGCGAGGTTGGCGCTGGCCTCGGCCGTGGCCACCAGATAGTAGGTAGGAACGGCGTATTCAGTGTGCGGCAGCGAGACGGGCTTGATTGTGCAGCCGGCGGCCTGGAGCGCGGCAACGCCCTTTTCGACGGCCGCGCGCACTTCGGGATCGAGACCGTCGCCAAAGTATTCGGCGGGCACACCAATGCGCAGGCCTGCGGCAGGCTTGTCGCTTTCGGCGGCGTAGTCGGGGACGGGAGCCGGCGAACTGGTAGCGTCACTGGGGTCGTGGCCGGCGATGACGCCGAGCAGCGTGGCGGCGTCGCGGACGTTTGAGGCAAGGGGGCCGATGCGGTCGAGCGAGGAGGCAAAGGCGATGAGGCCGTAGCGCGAGACGCGGCCGTAGGTGGGCAGCACGCCGACCACACCGCAGAAGCTGGCAGGCTGGCGAATGGAACCGCCGGTGTCGGTGCCCAGCGTGGCTACGGCGAGGTTGGAGGCTACGGCCGCAGCCGAGCCGCCGCTGGAGCCACCGGGAACGCGCTCCGGATCGACGGGATTGCGCACCGGCCCGTAGGCCGAGTTCTCGGTGGAGGAGCCCATGGCGAACTCGTCGCAGTTGAGCTTGCCGAGAATCACCGCCCCCGCGGCTTCGAGCCGGGCGACGGCCGTGCAGTCGTAGGGCGGCCGATAGCCTTGAAGGATTTTGGAGCCTGCGGTGGACGGCGCACCCTGCGTGACGAGCACGTCTTTGATGCCGACGGGAATTCCGGCCAGCGGCGGGAGTGGGTAGCCTTTAGCGGCGACGGCATCGATGCGCTCGGCTTGAGCGAGGGCACGCTCTTTGGTGAGGCTCAGGAAGATGTTCAGCCGGGGGTTTAGCTTTTCAATGCGCTCGTAGTAAGCGGAAGCGAGGTCAGTGGCCTTGGTGCGTCCGGCGGCAAGATCCGCGCGGATAGCGGCAAGGGTCTTCGGCTTTTCAACGTAGCTTTCAGCGGTCATGGTCTCGGCTGACAATCGATCTTCCTCATCGGGTCTTTTATTCGCTCCGGCCGGCAGATTCTTTATCGCTCGATCACTTTCGGAACCTTGAAGAAGACGTTGTCGGTCTCCGGGGCCTGGGGCATGACGGCGGCGCGGCTGAGCGAAGGCCCCACCCGGTCGACGCGAAGAGCGGCAATGGCGCCGCCCTCCAGTTCGCTCATCTGGGCGAGCGGCACGACGTTCGATGTGTCGAGCTCATTCAGCTCGGCGACGTAGTCGAGAATCGCGTTCAGGTCGCGCAACATCGGCCCAACCTCTTCAGGCGCCAGCTCCAAATGCGCCAGCTCGGCTACGCGTTGCACATCTTCGACAGTTACTTTGGCAGGCATTCTGGTCCTTGGCTCGAAGCTCAAGTATAAAGTGGTTCCCCGGTTCTCGGTGCCGTTTCAGGATCGCGAAATCGGCCGCGGCTAGTCGACCGTCAGGGTCACGTTCGTTGCATGCGTGATGCCCATGGAGGTCACGCTGACGGGAATCGTGTAGGTGCCCGGCGGAGTCTTGGAGCCGCCGCCCTGGCCGCCGGTACCTCCGCCGGTGCCTCCGCCGGAGCTGGTGCAACTGGAGATGCTGCCCAAAAAGATCGCGACCAGAACAACCAGCAGAAAGAGCTTGCGGCGCTTGAAAAATGCGAGCGGGAGGAGAAGCAGCCCACAGACCAGAGGCAGAGCGCGCAGGAAGCCGGGACGGCCGGAACCCGGTCTGGCGGCGTCAGGCTTTTGCAGGCGAACCGTCGATGCGTTGCCCGTCGAGATCTCGATGAGGACGGCGCCCTGAACGCCGGCGTCAAGCGTCTGCGTGCTGGGGTTGAAGAGGCAGAGCGCATTTGTGGGCAGCGTGCCGCAAGAAAACGCAAAAGTGCCGCTGGAGCCGACTGGCGCGACGATCATGGTAAAGCTGGCTTGCTGGCCGCCGGCGACGGTCTGGCTCGCCGGGCCCGTTATGCTCACGGCGAAATCGAATCCGGTGCCGGAAAGCGGCACTGTGGCCGGGGTGGCAACGGCAGAGGAGGTCACAGTGAGCGTGCCGGATGCAGAGCCGCCGGCGCTGGGCTGAAAGACGACCCAGGCGGTGCAGTTGGCGCCAGCGGCCAGGCCGCCGGTGCAGGTGTTCTGCGTGACGCTGAACGGTGTGGCAGCGGAAAGAGAGACCGAACTGATGGCGTAGCTGGAGGAATTCGTGACGGTCACCGGTTGTGCGGTACTGGACTGGCCTGCTGCCACGACAGGGAATGCGACCTGGGCCGGGTTGGTGGCCAGGCCGGAGGCGAGCATTCCCGAGCCATTCAGCGGAACCGAAGCCGGGGCGACGCCGGAGGTGGTCGAAGAAACCGCTAGCGCGGCTGCGATGGCGCCCGTCGCGCCGGGTGTAAAGACAATCTGCACCGTGCAATTGCTTCCGTTGGCGAGCAGTGCCCCGCAGGTGGTGGCGGCAATGGAGTAGCTGGAGGCAGCGGCGCCAGTGATCGAAAAACCGATGTTCGCCATGGGTGATCCGCCGGTGTTGCCGACGGTGACCGTTTGCGGTGCGCTCGGCACGCCCGGCTGCTGGTTGGTGAAAGTCAGGCTCGTGGGATTGACGCTGAAGGCGGGAGGCGCAAGTCCCACTCCGCTCAACGCAACGGTCTGCGTGCGCAAAGCGTCGGCGATGGTGAGCGTGCCGGAAACCTCGCCCGTTTGAGTAGGAGCGAAGATCACGCTGATGGTGCAGACCGCACCGGCTGCCAGTTGCGTTCCGCACGCGTTCGATTCCTGGAACTGCGCGCTCGCTGAAATGGAGATCGACGTCAGTGGCAGGCCGCCGGAGTTTGTGATTGTGACGGACTGCGCGGAGGAAAGCTGGCCCTCCTGTGTCGACGGGAAGGAAAGCGATGTGGGATTGAGAACATCGGCGGGCGGAGAAGCGCCCGTTCCGAGGAGTTCCACGGATTGCGTGCCCGCTCCGTCAGTAAAGGTAAGCAGGCCGGAGGCCGGGCCGGCTTCGGTGGGCGCGAATTCCACCGCCAACTGGCAATTGGTGTCTGGCGCCAGGCTAAGTGTCCCGCAGGAGTTGCTGGAAATAACGAACGGAGGTGTGATGACGATGCTGCTGATGGGCACTGTCACTGCGCTACTGTTTTCTGCGGTCACCGAGAGCTGCGCAGACGTGGTTCCGACCTCCACCGGGCCGAAGGTGACGGTGGCCGGGGACAGTCTCACCACGCCCGTCGAGGCGCCGGTTCCGGTGAAGTCGACGGTCAGTTGCCCACCGTAGACGTTGGCGTAGATGGTCATTTCGCCGCTCAGCGGTCCAGCGGCTTGCGGTGTGAACGTAACCTGGATAGCGCAGCTTGCGCCCGCGGCGACGGTTGCATTCACGCAATTATCGGCCTCGCTGAAGTTCCCGCTCATCGCGATCGATGTGGGGGTGAGCGCCAGGCTGCCGGTGTTTTCGAGAGTGACGGTGAGCGGACCGCTGGGGGTGTTGAAAACCTGGCTGGGAAAGACGAGTGACGGAGGGATCGCGGCTGCGGCGGTCAGGCCGGTTCCCGCGCTCCATAGCGGGGTCTGCCAGATTCCGCGCCCGTATGTGCCCGCAATCAGCACCGGCGCGGAGGACGAGCTGGGAGCCGCGCTGAGGGCCACGGCCGGCGCGGCAGGCAATCCGGTGCCAAACACCGACCAGCAGTTGGAGGTCGACTGCGCGCAGTTAGCAACCTGCGTCGTGAAGTACACGCCCTGGTCCGTGGCGACGTAGACCGTATTCGCATTTTGCGGGTCGATGGCAAGACTGTTGGCGGGCGCAAGAGGCAGGTTGGCCGTTATGCCGGTCCAGGTTGCGCCTCCGTTGGTCGAGCGGTACACGACCTGGATCTTTGCCATCGAGCTATTCATACCAGCCAAGGTTATGTAAACCGTGTTGCCGGTTGGATCGTGAGTATCGATCGTCACGCTGGAAACATCGAAGTTTTCGGAATTCAGCGTGAAGGTGTTGTTTACGACGGGATTCAGCGTGAGATCCTGCCACACGGGCGCAGCGCTGGAGGAGGGATCGAAGGTCGCACTCAGAATATGGCCGGGCAGGTTGGCGCCATTGCTGGCAGC
>JBEKAJ010000269.1:0-4678 GCA_050018295.1 Occallatibacter sp.
GGCCTGCAGGCCCAAGCCTGAAGGAGAAGGATACGAACATGATTGGAACCGCACGTTTCTGGGCACTCGCGGTGACTTTAACCGGCATGGTCATTGGCATGAGCGGTTGCAACCAGCTCCTGGCCCGCGACCAGTTGAACAAGGGATGCGACGCCTACAAAGCCGGTCACTACGATGAGGCAATCGAGCACTTCCAGAAGGCCACCGAGCTCGATCCCAAGCTGCCCATGGCGAAGACCTACCTGGCCACTGCTCTTGAGCAGGATGTAGCCCCGGGAGTGACGACACCCGATAACCTGAAGATCGCCAACCAGGCTATTGACATGTTCAAGGAGGTTCTGGCCGAGAAGCCCAACGATGTCGACAGCATGAAGAAGATCGCGGGCATCTATTTCAGCATCAACAACATGGACGATGCCGAGGCTTGGCAGAAGAAGGTTCTGGAAATCGATCCCAACGATCCCGAGGCAGCTTATACCATCGGCGTCATTGACTGGAAGAAGGCGCACCAGAACAAGCTGAATGCGCTGCAGTCCGCAGGCCTCAACGATGACGGCAAGGGCAATGTGAAGGCCCCGAAGAAGGTGATGGAGCCGCTGGCCCAGCAGAACGCGCCGCTCGTCGACGAAGGCCTGAAGTACCTCACGATGGCCGTCAACGATCGTCCCAATTATGACGACGCCATGCAGTACCTGAACCTCATCTACCGCAACAAAGCGGACGTGGACTACGGCAACGCCGCCGCTGTCACCGATGATCTGGCGATGGCTGACCAGTGGACCGCAAAGGCCATGGACACGCGCAAGAACAATGAGGCGAAGAAGAACCAGGGCCCCGGCGGCATCACCATTGATAACAGCGGCCAGATGCACTAGCCGTTACGATTTCATGCGGCAACCACACCACACGGCCTCTGCTCTCCGCGGAGGCCGTTTTTCTCTGGCCCGAATCTCACCTGTTCCGAGGTGTTCCCGAGGTGTTCCATTGACCCGAGTTTCCCGCATCACGCGAATCATTGCGCTCCTATCTGCTTGTTTCGTGTTTTCCGTTGTGTCCTCACCTGCCCAGCCGACTCCCGGAGAAGTGCCTCATCCTTCCGCGATGCACGCCGTCCAGTCATCCGGCGGCTTCGTCGCCACCGACGATCGCGAAACGCTTGAAATCACGGTTTGCAGGGATTCTCTGATCCACGTCACGGCGCGGCCCGTGGGTGCGCCGCCCGCCGCGGAGTTCCAGCCGTGGATGCTTGCGCCGGCTGAAACCTGCCCCGGCGCAGCCTTCCAGTTCAGCGAATCCAGTGGTTCCGCCAGCGTCGCTACATCTCGCCTCACGGTTTCCTTGTCGGAGGCTGGCGGCAACCTGAGCGTCCGAACTGCCCAGGGCGAGGAACTGCTGCATGAGCGGTCGAACCTGCCGCGCACCTATCGCCCCTCTGAGGCGACGGGGCTTCTCCATATCGAGGACCGCTTCGGTCCCAACGCCACCGAGGCGCTCTACGGGCTCGGCCAGCATCAGAGCGGGATGTTCAACTATCGCGGCAGCATCGTTGAGCTCGGCCAGAACAATACCGACGTAGCCATCCCGCTTGTCGTCTCCAGCAAGGGATACGCCATCCTGTGGAATACGGCCTCGTTCAGCTACTTCGACAACCGCTTCCCGCTGGAATTGAATCTGGAATCGATGGCCGCGCCCCAGGTCGATTACTACATCCTCTATGGCCCGCAGATGGACTCGATCATCCACCTGTACCGTTCCATGACCGGACACGTCCCGCTCTTCCCCCAGTGGGCTTACGGCTTCTTCCAGTCCAAGGACCGCTACAAGACCCAGGCCGAAATCCTCTCCATCGCGGCTGAATACCGTTCGCGCCACATTCCCTTGGATGCCATCGTGCAGGACTGGTTCTGGTGGAACAACGGCGGCAAGGGCGACCCGGTCTACAACTCCGGTTACACCGACATCCCCGCGGAACTGAAGACCCTCCACGACGAGCACGTCCACGCCATGATCTCGGCCTGGGCCCTGATGGACTCCTCCGCCGAGAACTACAAGCAGATCGTCCAGAAGGGCTTCGACATTCCCATGACGCAGGCTTACGACCCCACCAATCCTGCCGCCAGAGACTTCTTCTGGAACCACTTTGTGGGCAAGCTCTTCGCCCAGGGTTGGGACGCCTTCTGGCTCGACAGCTCCGAGCCGGAGGAAGCCTGGCCGCACATTGGCGATGCCGTTCTCCGCGACAAGCAACTCCACATCGGAAGCGGCCTGGAGTACACCAACGTCTTCCCCCTCGAACACACCGCCGGCGTCGAGGCGCATTGGCTGCAGACGAACCCTGACAAGCGCGTCTTTCTGCTCACTCGCTCGGCCTTCATGGGCCAGCAGCGCGTCGGCGCCGCAGTCTGGTCCGGCGACGTCTACAGCAGTTGGTGGGCGCTGCGCCGTCAGGTCCCTGCGGGCCTCAACTTCGCGCTCTCCGGCTACCCTTACTGGACCACCGACATCGGCGGTTACCATCCATTGAACTATGCGCAAACTATGCCGCCGGGCTATCAAGAGCTCTACGCGCGCTGGTTCGAGTTCGGCGCTTTCTGCCCCGTCTTCCGCACCCACGGCCATCGCGACCACAACGAGCTCTGGGCCTACGACCAGGTCTTTCCTACACTCGTGGCTGTCGACCGCCTGCGCTACCGGCTATTGCCCTACATCTACTCGCTGGCCTGGAAGGTCACCAACGACGACTACACTATCCAGCGCCCGCTGGTGATGGACTTCCGCGAAGATCCGGCTACGTTGGAGATTGGCGACCAGTTCATGTTTGGGCCTGACCTTCTCGTCAGCCCGGTGCTCACCGAGCACGCCACTTCCCGCTCGCTTTATCTGCCAGCCGCAACCGAGTGGTATGACTTCTGGACTGGTGAACGCACCTCGGGCGGCTCGTCGATCGTGGCGCCGGCGCCGCTCGACCGAATTCCTCTCGATGTTCGCGCGGGGTCCATCCTGCCCCTCGGTCCGGTCATCGAATACGCCGGCCAGGCCTCCGATCCCATCGAGCTGCGCATCTACCCCGGCGACGACGGCAACTTCACGCTCTACGAAGACGAGGGCGACAGCGATCGCTATGAAAAGGGCGCCCACGCCACCATCCCCATCCACTGGGACGATGCCACGCGCACCGTCACGTTCGGCGACCGGGAGGGAAGCTATCCGGGCATGGCTTCTGGCCACACCTTCAATGTCGTGATTGTCTCTTCAGGTCATGGAGTTGGCCCGGACGTGACGGCCACGCCCGACAAGGCGATCCACTACACCGGATCGAAAACGTCGGCGAATTTCTAATCGGATGAAGGGCGAGTGCGATCTATTGCCCGCCCTGCTTCAGAATCTGCTCGGCGAGGTAGTTGCGCACTTTGGCGCCGTCGGTCAGCGTCTCAAGGTATGCCGTCTGCAGTAGCTGCTTCTGGCTGTCGTGCAGCGACTGGTGAATGGCCTGCTGCACCCGCGGATCGTTCAACTCCCGTTGTCCTGCAGGCTCGCGCGAAATCAGCTTGTAGATGGCGTAGCCAATGATCTTGTGTCCTGCGTCGTAGACAGGTAGCGCGTCGGTGAACTGATCCGGCTTAAGTTTGCTGATCGCTTCGTAGACCGCCGGATCGGTGCGCAATTGCGATTCGCGCACAAATCCCATATCGCCGCCGTTCGATGCGGTGTTGGGATCCTCTGAGACGTTCATCGCCACGGTCGCGAAATCCACCCCGCTCTCCAGCTGGCTGTACGCAGCGCCTATTTTCCTCTTGGCGTCGCCGTCGCTCGCGGGCTTCTCACCCTGCAGATTTGGCGATTGCTGTGGGGGGGCGGTGGTGACCACAATCTGCGCCAGATGATATTGCGGCTCGATCAGGTTGAAGTCCGCCTTGTGAGCCGCGTAGAAAGCGGCAATCTGCGCGTCGGTGATGTTGATCTTCGACTCGATCTCCTTGTTCATCAGCTTGGTTTCAGTCAACCCGCGGCGGATATCACGCTTGAAATCTTCGAGCGACAGGTTCCTCTGCTTCAGCATGTCGTTGAACTGCTCGTCCGTATAAGGCGCGTGGATCTCCGTTAGCTTCGCGTTCACGTCTTCGTCGCTGGCAGTCAGATTCAGCTTGGCGGCTTGCTGCTGCAGAATCTCGTCCTGGATCATCGTGTGCAGCACGTTCAGTCGCCGGATATTGGCTTCCTCAGACGACGGTTTTTGCGGGCTGTCTCCCAGGCTGATCTGGTAATTCCTCTCCAGGTCGGCGCGCAGAATCTCCTTGCCGTTCACCGTAGCCACCACGTCGGCGGAGGGCGATCGGTGGCAGCCTGCCAGGGCGGAAAAAAGGACGCCGCTGACGATTGCGGCTGCGGCAAAACTGGCGCGTATTCGAAAATTCGATGCGACTTGCAAGCTGATCTCTCCTAGGGGGTTTCGCAATGCCCCCGGCAATCTAGGATATATCGCGGTAGCGGTGCGCGGATAGTCCTCGAATGCGTCATTTGCTGGCGCCGGTCGCGCCTGAAGCTGCCGGAGCTGGCGCCGGCGCCGGCGGGGGCTGCTCGCCCGTGGCGCGCAGGGCCCTGTCAATCGCCATCCATAGTTCATCCTCGGGCACGGCACCGCCATTCACCTTCTCGCCATTCACATAAACCGCCGGCG
>JBEKAJ010000270.1:0-4645 GCA_050018295.1 Occallatibacter sp.
CTGCACCAGCCGCAAGGCGCGCCCGATGTACTGCCGGTTCAGCCGCTCGAAGAGACCGATCTGCGACTCCTCGCGCGCGAAGGCCCGGATCAGCCGCACGCCGGAGTAGTTCTCCTGCGCCTGCGCGGAGATGTCGGAGAAACTGGCCTGGATGCGCTCGAACCGCTCGTGAATCCTGCGCCCCAGGTACTGAACGAGGATGCTGGCCAGCGGCATGGGCGCCAGCGCCACCAGCGTTAAGTAGGGACTGATGCGCAGCATGAAGAACAGCGCGAAGACGCTCAGGAAGATCGTGTTGGCGCTGTACATCAGCGCCGGTCCCAGCAGCATGCGCACCGCATTCAGGTCGTTGGTCATGCGCGCCATGATGTCGCCGGTGCGGTAGCGCTGGTAGAAACCCGAGTCCTGGATTTCGAGCTTGCGGAACAGGTCGTTGCGCAGGTCGAATTCGATCTCGCGCGAGATTCCAATCAAAATCCAGCGTTGCGCGTAGAGAAACACGCCCTTCACCAGGCTGATGCCCACCAGAATCAGCGCGAAAATCAGGATCAGTTCCCGCGTGGTTCCCTGCTGGATCCGGTTGATGGCCATCCCCAGCACGCGCGGAAACTGCACGGCGACGATATTCGTCCCCACACACGCCAGCGTCCCCTGCACGTACTGCCAGCGGTAGCGGCGCATGTAGCTGTAAAGGGGGGCAAGATCGCCGAGCATAGCTTTATTGTACTGGGGGTGTGATTGAAGCTCGAAATTCCCTAATTACCACGATCAAACCAACGATGTGACGGTTGAACTCTTCAAGCTGCTCCGCGAGAATCCAGAATTCCTGATGGGTGCGCGAGCCGGCCGTTTGGATGGGGAATTGTTTTAGGTATTCCGCTTCAACCTCGAGGCACAGCACGTATCCAGTGCCACCGTCGCGTGTGTTCCAATCGCGGGCAATCTGAATTGCATATTCCTCATTCAGTACCGGATAGAAAATGGGCTGCGAGGGCAACCGCGGCGGAAACTCGCGCCAGCCACTCGCGCGAATCAGTGCGAGCTCCTTTTCGCCAGTTGGCCTGAAAAGTGTCGTAGTCTCCGCGGTTGCCATTGAGCTGTTCCCTAGTCCCTAATCCCTGCCCTTTACGTCGGCGTCCGCAACAGCAAATACCCGCCCGCCAGGCCAAAAAGAATGTCCGCGGACCACGCCGCCATCGATGCGGGCAAATAATTCACATAGCCCATCGCACCAAACAGGCCATCGACCACCCAGTACGCGAGCGCAACCCCGATGGCCACTGCTACTCCCGTAATCGACCCGCGGCGGCCCATGGAGAGCGCGAAAGGAATCGCAAGAACCGCCATCACCACAGCGATCAGCGGGTAAGAGAGCTTGTGCCACAGCGCCACGCTCAGCCGCTTGGTATCGAATCCGCTCTGCCGCAGGTCGCGGATATAGCGGTCCAGCTGGCCGAAGTTCATCTCCTGCGACTGCAGGTCCTCTTTCTTGAAGTAGTCCGGCGCCGCGTGAATCTCTGGGAAATTCGTCTCGAGAAACGTCCGGTACGCCGTCACATTGGCGCCATGAATGTCGCGCACCCATCCGTTCTCGAAGTGCCACGTGCCGGAGCCGGCGTCCCACGCGGCTCGCTTGGCGAAGATGCGCCGCGTTAGTTGAAACGTAGACGGCTCGAACTCAAAGACCGAGAGGTTGGCGAACTCATTTTCGTCGGTGTCGAAAAACTCGTAGTAGAAAATGCAGCCGGATTCGCCGGGCTGCGCCTTCGGTCCGAAGATCCACTGTTCTTCAGGGTGCAGATAAGTCTGCGGCGGGCGGCCCTTGATCACGTTGCGCAGCGACTCCTGCCTGCGGTTGGCCTGCGGCAGATAGTACTGGTCAAAAAGAAAGAGACCGATGGCCAGACAAGCAGCAATCGTGACGATTGGAACCACCAGCCGGTAAAGGCTGATCCCCGTCGCCTTCATGGCGGTGATTTCGCTGTTGCGGTTGAGCACGCTGAAGGTCACCAGTACGGCGATCAGCACCGCCAGCGGCGCGATCTGATAGAGCATGCTCGGCGTCAGGTTCAGCAGATACTCTCCCACAATGGCGAGCGCAATATGGTTGCGCAAAACGTCGCCCAGCAGATCGAAGAACGTAAACACAATCATCAGCAGAACAAAACCGGCCAGCACCAGCACGAACAGGCCGGCAAACTCGCGCACAATGTACTCATCGATGATTCTCGGAATGATGCCCCGCGATTTGCGCTTCGTCGCGACCCCATTGCGCGGCTTCAGCTTTTCCAGCAGTTCCGTCAGCGGCGACCCGTTGCGCTTCTTTGCGGCCGCCGGTTTCGGCGACCGCGCAATCCACGCAGAAACCGCGCTCAGGATTCGCCCGCCAGTCGCCATTTGCCACAACAGAAACGTTCCCGCGGCGGCAAACAGCAGGTTGGCCGACCACACCGCGATGAACGCCGGCAGCTTGTTCTGGTGCCCGAGCGCAATCCCGGTCGAAGAGAGAAAGTAGTAAACGAACACCAGCAGAATCGTGAACACGAAGCCCGAGCTCTTGCCGCCCCGCCTCGATGCAACGCCCAACGGCACGCCCACCAACATCAGCACCAGGCACGCTGCCGGAAAGGCAAACCGGTTGTGCAGCTCGATCAGGAATCGCTTCCCGTCAGGCCCGCTCGTGTGCTGCATCAAGGCGCTCACCGGCATCGCGTAAAGCGCGGTGTCCACCCGCCCCAGGTGTACGTCGCCCTGCTGGCTCAGCATCAGCGGCAAATCGGTTGTCGTGAACGTTGAGATATTTGATTGTTCCGGCTCGTCGGCCACGGTCTCGTCGCGCACGCCGTCGCGCAACCGCATCAGCAGCTCCTGCGTGTTATCCGTCACCACCGTCGCCGACGCAGCAGTCGTAATCAGCGGGTTCGCGGGATCCGACACATCGGCCATGAATACCTGGCGCCAGTTGGCCGCGCCCGTTCCTGAGCGCACGTCCTCCACATAGAGAACGTAGTTGCGAAAATCCTCGTAAAAAACGCGTGGCTCAATCTCGTAGCTGGCCTGTGACGTCTCCAGCGACTGCTCCATTTCGATGATCGCCTGGTTGGCGCGTGGCGCAAGGTACAGCGAGTTGCCCAGTCCCAGCAGTGTGCCCCCGATTGCCACGATCGACGCCACGCGCACGAAGTAGCCGATCCCAAGCCCCGATGCGCGCATCGCAATCACTTCGCTGTCTGCTGCCAGCCGGCTCAGCCCCAGCAGAATTCCCCACAGCACCGCCATGGGAATCGTCACCTTGAACAGATTTGGCAGCGTGAAGAGAAACACCTCTGCCACGTCCGCGAGCGTGGAGCTGTTGCGCACCACCACCTCAAGGATGTGCGGCAGTTGCGGCATGAAAAGAATGAAGGTGAACAGCGCGCAACCGATCAGCGTGAGGGAGAGGATTTCGCCGAGAATGTAGCGGGTAAGGATGCGCACAAACAGAGCCTGCGCCTAGTTTAGCTTGTCCGCGCGCAGCCGGCCTCAGGCTGCCAGCCTCTCAGCCGCAAGCTGTTCCCCAGCACGCACATGCTGCTCAGCGCCATCGCTGCCGCCGCCAGCCACGGCGTCAGCAGAATGTGAAACGCGGGATACAGAAGCCCCGCGGCCAGCGGAATCCCGATCAGGTTATAGCCCACCGCCCATCCCAGGTTCTGCCGCATGATGCGCAGCGTCTCCCGCGCCAGCTCAAGCGCTGCGGGAATCGCCGCCGGCTGCGTACGCAGCAGCAGCACATCGCCCGCCTCTTGCGCCAGATCCGCGCCGGTTCCCATGGCAATGCCCGCGTCGGCCTGAGCCAGCGCCGCGGCGTCGTTGATGCCGTCGCCCACCATCGCGATGCGCAGTCCGGACTTTTGCAGTTCGCGAATCCGCGCCAGCTTGCCCGCCGGATCGAGTCCCGCCTCGACTTCCGTGATGCCTGCCTGGTGCGCGATCGGCGCCGCTGCGGCGGCCGAGTCGCCGGTGAGCATCAGCACGCGGAGACCCTCGCGACGTAGCGTCGCAATCGCTTCCGCCGCATCCGGCCGCAGCGCATCACGCGCGTCAAAACAACCAGCTGCAACGCCGTCCAGCGCCATCCACAGCCGCGTCACACCCGGCTCCGGCGGCGCAACATCGCTGGGCAGCGCAATCGCAAACTCGCGGAACAGCGCTTCGTTCCCCAACAGGCAATCGTGTCCTTCTACGCGCGCCGTGAGCCCGCGCCCAGGCAAAACCTGCGCATCCTCCGCCTGTTGCCACTTCAGGCCCCGCGCTTTCGCAGCGTCAATCACTGCGTGCGCCAGCGGATGATTCGATCGCTCTTCCGCCGCCGCGGCCATCCGCAGCAAATTATCTTCGGCGTGTCCATCGAACCCCTGAACTGTCTCCAGCACCGGCCGCCCCACCGTAATCGTTCCCGTCTTGTCGAGAACCACCGCGTCCAGATGCGCCAGCCGTTCCAGCGCCTCGCCGCCTTTGAACAGCAAGCCAAGTTGCGCTCCGCGGCCCACAGCCACCGTCAGCGCGGCGGGCACCGCCAGTCCCATTGCGCACGGGCAGGCGATCACCAGGACTGCCACCGTGTTCGCCAGCACCAGCGGCAGCGAGCGCGTCGCAATCAGCC
>JBEKAJ010000271.1:0-4640 GCA_050018295.1 Occallatibacter sp.
TATTCGTTCTATCGCGACGCGCGACTGCGGAGGCTGACCCGTTACAGGTATAACAACGCGCCATGGGATTGCGGCGGCCGCTACATTTATCTGCGCGACGAAGAGTCGGGCAGCTTCTGGTCACCTGGCTGGCAGCCGACACGGCACGCCGCCGAGGACTATTCCTGCCGCCACGGCATGGGCTACACCACGATTGGCTCCAAATTCGCCGGCATTGAAGCCCATACGCGCTACTTCGTCCCGCTCGACGAAAACCTCGAAATCTGGCAGCTCACGGTCAGCAATCGACGCGCGACGCCGGCACGAATCTCTGTCTTCGCCAGTGTTGAGTTCTGCCTGTGGGACGCGCAGGACGACGCCACGAACTTCCAGAGGAACTACAACATCGGCGAAGTGGAGGTGGTTGACGGCGTCATCTATCACAAGACAGAGTACCGCGAGCGCCGCAATCACTTCGCTTTCTTTGCCTGCTCGGAGCCAACAGCCGGCTTCGATACTGCGCGCGATGCTTTTCTGGGCCCCTACCGCGGGTGGGACAATCCCGCAGCCGTTGACGCCGGCCAACTGACCAACTCCGTCGCGCATGGCTGGGCGCCGATTGGCGCACACCAGGTGAAGCTGGACCTCGCCGCTGGAGAAACACGGCAGATCGTCTTCGTGCTCGGCTACCAGGAGAACCCGGTGGACCGGAAATTCGATCCGCCCGATTCGCAGACGATCAACAAGAAATCTGTGAAGCCGGTGATCGCGAAGTACTTGGGCGCAAAAGAAGCGGACGCTGCCTTCGACCGCCTGCGCGAGCACTGGGACAAACTTCTCGGCATCTTCCAGGTTGACACGCCGGACCTCCATACCAACCGCATGGTGAACATCTGGAATGCGTACCAGTGCATGGCGACTTTCAACATGTCGCGCTCGGCCTCATCATTCGAGTCGGGCATCGGCCGCGGCCTCGGTTTCCGCGACTCGAACCAGGACCTGCTGGGTTTTGTGCACATGGTGCCGGCGCGAGCTCGGGAGCGCATCCTTGACCTGGCCTCCACGCAACTCGAGACCGGCGGCGCTTATCACCAATACCAGCCGCTAACCAAGCGAGGCAACAACGACATCGGCAGCGGATTCAATGACGATCCGCATTGGCTCATCCTCGGCGTCGCGGCCTATCTCAAGGAGACGGGCGATTGGAGCATCCTCGACGAGTTGGCGCCGTACGACAACAAACCCGGCACGGAGGCGACTCTCTACGACCACCTGCGCCAGAGCTTTCGTTACACGCTGGAGCGCCTCGGGCCTCACGGGCTGCCGCTGATCGGCCGCGCGGATTGGAACGACTGCCTGAACCTGAACTGCTTTTCCGACACGCCCGGCAATTCGTTCCAGACCACAACCAACCGGGACGGAAAGGTGGCCGAGTCGGTGTTCATCGCCGGGCTCTTCGTGCACGCCTCGCGCGAGCTGGCTGCGATCGCCAGCCGCCATGGGCACCCGGACGATGCGACGCGTTTTTTGGCTGCGGCCGAAAAAATGGAGCAGACGGTCAAGGAGCATGGATGGGACGGCGACTGGTTCCTGCGCGCCTACGACAGCTTCGGCGAGAAAATCGGATCAAAGGAGCGCGAGGAAGGCAGGATCTTCATCGAGTCAAATGGCTTTTGTGTTCTGGCGGGAATCGGGCTCGGCGACGGAAGGGCCGCTAAAGCTCTGGCTGCCGTGCGCGAGCACCTGGCCACGAAGCATGGGCTCGTTGTGCATCAGCCTGCCTACACCCGCTACTATCTGCACCTGGGCGAGATTTCTTCGTACCCGCCGGGCTACAAGGAGAACGCCGGCGTTTTCTGCCACGTGAATCCCTGGGTGATGATCGCCGAGACGCGGCTTGGCCACGGTGATGAGGCGCACGACTACTACCTGCGCATCAATCCTTCGGCACGCGAAGAGATCAGCGAGGTTCACCGCTGCGAGCCTTACGTCTATGCGCAGATGATCGCCGGCAAGGATGCGCCGACGTTCGGCGAGGCCAAGAACTCCTGGCTCACAGGAACCGCGGCATGGAATTATTATGCGATCGCGCAGTGGATCCTGGGAGTGCGCCCTACGTATGATGGCCTCGAGATTGCTCCCGTGATTCCGGCCGGCTGGCCGGGGTTCAGTGCAACGCGCATCTTTCGCGGAGTCACTTATAAGATCGCCATCGAGCGCAGGGGCGCTGGGAACAATGTCGCGCTGACCGTCGACGGAGCACCGATGGAAGGAAATATCGTGCCTCCTCCCGCGGACGGCCGCAAGGAAGTGTCGATCACGGCGGTTTTGAGCTAGCGCTGCCACCACATCTCTCCATTGACTAAGGAGCCGCTTTTGTATTCAGCCAACGAAAAGCGCTACGACGCCATGCAATACCGCCGATGCGGTCGCAGCGGCATTCGCCTGCCCGCCATTTCTCTCGGGCTGTGGCACAACTTCGGCGGCGTCGATGACTTCGAGAACTCTCGCGCCATGGTGCGCCGCGCATTCGATCTGGGCATTACCCACTTCGACCTCGCCAACAATTACGGCCCTCCGCCAGGAAGCGCCGAAAGCAACTTCGGCGAGATTCTGCGGCTCGATCTCAAACCCTATCGCGACGAGCTGATCATCAGTTCCAAGGCCGGCTATGACATGTGGCCTGGCCCGTATGGCAACTGGGGATCGCGGAAGTATCTCCTCGCGAGTCTCGACCAGAGCCTGAAGCGCATGGGCCTCGAGTACGTCGATATCTTCTACTCGCATCGTCCCGATCCGGAGACGCCAGTGGAAGAGACGATGTCGGCGCTCGATCAGGCGGTGCGTTCCGGCAAGGCTCTCTATGCCGGCATCTCCAACTACAACCCGGAGCAAACCGCCGCAGCCGTCAAGATTCTGCGCAGGCTCGGCACGCCCTGCCTCATTCATCAGCCCAAATACTCGATGTTCGAGCGCACTCCCGAGCGCGGCTTGCTCGATGTGCTGGGCAATGAAGGTGTTGGCGGCATCGCCTTCTGCCCGCTGGCGCAAGGCCTTCTTACCGATCGCTATCTCAAGGGCATTCCCACGGATGCGCGCGCTGCGAAGCCGCACGGATTCCTCAAGAGAAAGGACGTTGACGAGGGCCACCTCGCCAAGGTGAGAGCGTTGAACGAGCTGGCGCGCGAGCGAGGGCAATCGCTGGCGCAGATGGCTCTGGCTTGGGTGCTGCGCGACGACCGCATGACTTCAGCGTTGATCGGCGCCAGCCGCGTGGAGCAGATCGAGCAAAACGTGGCCGGGCTTGCGAATCTGGCCTTCACGGACAAGAATCTGGCCCGCATCGATGCGATTCTGACCGACTGAGTGTGAGTTGGGCCTCGGCCTGCGGATTTGTGGTCACAAAGCCAGCTAATTTCGATAATCCCAAGAGAACGATCCTCGCGCCGGCTGGAGGAGCGGTGCATCCGAAATGACTGCTTACACTTTAGTAATGCATGAGTATAGTTATCTAAGTTCCATATTGACCCATAAATGGTTACCATCGTCCCACGGCAGCCCTATTTGGCGGGCAGTCATAGCATGACGCTCGCATTGAAGGTTCTCCCCGGATTGCCGACATTTGTTTGTTATGGGCGGAAGAATTCCGCGAGTTCGGCTCCCCGGGCAAAATGTCGATTTGAAATTCGGGTGCAAAAGCGGCTGGTACCTCAAGGAGCGATTCAAACCGTGAGTTCAGTAGGTGTATCACCAAATTTCGAGACGAAACATGCCGAAACCATCGGGACCACACTCTTGTCTGTTGCCTTGATTGGCCCAAACGAGGAGAGGCGTTCGGTCGTGGCCAAGGCTCTTGCCGAAACTCGCCGGGCCAAGGTCCGCGAGTTCGATTCCTACCCGCCGAAACGTGAACACCTGCATGGATTGCTGGCATCGTTCGAGGTTGTCATCCTTGACTTGGACAGTGAGCCGGATGTCGCTCTGGAACTGGTGGAAAAGGCAAGTGCAAATGACGCGGCGACGATCATCGTCTATTCGGAGAAGACAGATCCAAAATTCGCCATCCACTCCATGCGCGCAGGAGCTCGTGAGTACCTCCTTCTACCTCTCGAGCAAGGCGCTATGGCCGAGGCCCTCGTTCGGACCGAAACTGTCCTTCGTGAGAAAGCTCTGGCGGGAAAGAATTCTCCGGGTGGGTTGCACGTTTTTGTCGGGTCCAAAGGAGGATCCGGCGTTACGACGGTCGCGTGCAATGTTGCCATCGCCCTGGCGCAGAGATCCGACCAAAGCGTCCTGCTCATCGACCTCGCTCTTCCCATTGGAGACGCGGCACTATGCCTGGGGATTACTGCGGATTACTCGACGGAGGACGCACTCCGGAGTATCGACGCGCTGGATGCGAGTTCCCTACAAAATCTCCTGGTCAAGCATCGGTCAGGAGTATTCGTACTGGCGGCTCCGACCAAAGTTCCCGACGTTGAGGTTTCCAAAGGCGCCATCGACAAGCTGATCGCGATCGCGCGACGCGAATTCGATCATGTGATCGTAGATGTGGGATCGAGGATCGATGTGGCGGCCAAGGTTCTCTTCGAAGACGCCTCAACGATTTACCTGGTCACCCAGACCGGAATCTCCGAACTGCGGAATTCAAATCGCCTTAT
>JBEKAJ010000272.1:0-4623 GCA_050018295.1 Occallatibacter sp.
AGGGCGGCGGAGATTCAAGCGAGCCTTCGCAGCGGCGGACGGGCGAGAAGGTGGGCCGCAACGACCCATGCCCGTGCGGCAGCGGCAAGAAATACAAGAGGTGCCACGGGGCGTAGATACAGGGATTAGGGATTAGGGACCAGGGATTAGGCCCCTTCGCGAATCGGCAGGGGACAGGATGGCAGCTCAGCGCAGGAAGCTGAAGAAGCCTTTCTTTCCGTTCTTCTCGGGGAGCAGGCCGGCCACTGTCTTGGCCATCAGGCGGATGGTCTGAGAGATGGTAGAGTCGACCATCACCATCGGAGTTGCGGTCTCGCGCGTTCTGCGCGCGGCGGCATAATCATCGGGAATCTTCCACTGCGCTGGCCGGGTCAAGGCTTTGGTGATCTGGGCTTCGTCAAAGAGCGCATCACTTGTTTTGTGGCGATTGATCACAATCTGCAGATTCTCGTCGCGCCGGGCGAAATATTTTACGACCATGCGGTTGGCAGTGCGCATTTCGGAGATTCCCACCTGCGTGATGAGAAAGATTGTGGCGGATTCTTCAAACAAAGTGGAATCCATCAGATCAATCCTCGATCCCACGTCGACTACGACAAAGTCGTAGATGTCGCGCGTGACCTTCAGGAGCTTGTCGACGGCATCCTTGGTCGCCTGAATGTCAGTCAAATCCGTAGGAGCGGGAAGCACGGACAAACCCGAGCTGTGCTTAACCACAAGTGTGGAGAGCAAATTGGCATCCAGCCGGGCTGGATTCTCAAGAGCCGTAGCGATGGAGTATTCGGTGACGATGCCAAGGTTGATGGCCACGTCGCCGAGCGGCAGGCCGAGATCGATGAGGAGAGTGGTGCTGTCACTCTCCTGAGCCAGCGCCAGCGCGAAATTCGACGCCAGCGTGGTGACGCCACAACCGCCTTTTGAGCCCAGGAAGACGAACAATTTGCCGGTCTTCTTGTCATCCTGGGGCGGCGCCGGGCGGCGTGTGGAGGCACGCATGAGAGCGGCAGAGACTTCGGCCGGATCAAGAGGAAGGGTGAAGAACTCCCGCACTCCGGCGCGCATGAATTGGACAGCCCGCTTCATATCGGCGTTGGCCGAGTAGGCCATGACGTAGGTGCGGCCGCTGGCGCACAGGCTCTCAACGAGCGCGAATGCGTAATCCGGTTCGCTGTCCACGTCGATGATCACCACTTCATAGGCCTGCGCCAGCATTTGGGGCAGATCCTCAAGCCTGGGGGGGAAAGAGGAGAATTCATGGAGCTTGAGGCCGGGACGCCTGGAGATCGCGCTGGCGACAACTTTGCGGCGTTGTTCGTCAGGCCCGAGAAGCGCGACAGTTAAAGCAGCCTCATCCGGGATGGCAGGATCCCTAGGGGATTGCGACATAGCGAGCAGACTTCTCCCAAATGCCTATGATATTCCATCTCATTGCTGAGAAGGGACTTGCTATGACCCTTTCGGGGGAGTACGAAAGGATGGACGCGGGAGAAAAGCCAAGCATTTGAGGGGGATGGGTAAGAAAGGAGGGCGATGGTTCCGCATAGGCAGGATCATCGCCGGGAGATGCGGACAGAGCGAGGCGGCGAAGCCTGGGTGGGTGAGCTAAGAGGGCAGAACGGGCAAATGCGTTACCCGAAGAGCCCCAGAAGACTCTTCTTTCTGGTTTCTTCCTGAGGCAGGCCGGAGGTTTCTCTGGCCATTCTGCGGATCACGCGCGCGATGGGTGAGTCGGCGAGAGCCAGCGGCTCGGCCCGGTTCTGCATCTCGCGCACAGCAAAGTAGTCGTTGGGAATGCGCCACTTCGGAGCCATGGTGAGCGCGCGTTCGATCGCGCCATCGTCGATGCCCATGGATTTGGGGCGTAGCGGTTGAGAACAATCTCAAGCTTGGAGCCGTAAGCCGGAATGGAGCCGGTGATCATGCGGTTGGCATTACGCAGTTCCGGAACACCGATCTGCGTAACCAGATAGATGCGCGACGCGAGATCGAAAAGATGCGTGCGCGTCCAATCCAGGCGGGAACCGGCATCGATCACCACGCAATCGAAGCTGTTGCAGGCGACGGTCAACAGCTTGTTGGCGGCAACATAATCGATGGGAACGTGAGGAAACCGTCCCGGAGCCGCGAGGAGGGAAAGGCCCGAGCTGTGCCGGACGAGCAAACGGGAGAGAAAAGCGAAGTCGAGGCGCTCGGCCTCGCGCAAGGCGTCGGCAGTTGAGTATTCCGAGGTCAATCCCAAATCGAGAGCCGCGTCGCCGAGAGGAAGGTCGAAGTCGATGAGGAGGGTATTCTTTTTGGAGTCCTGCGCGAGAGCGACCGCGTAGTTGCATGCAACCGTCGTGACTCCGGCTCCGCCCTTTGCGCCGACAAAGGCCAGAATTTTGCCGGCCGTCTTTTTGGGGATTGGAGCTGCCTGGATGCGTGCAGCGACGCGCGCAACCGCCTCTTCCGCCGCGCCGGGAGCGAAAGGAAAGGAGAGGAACTCGCGCGCGCCGCAGCGCATGGCTTGTAGCAGCAAATCCTGGCTGGAGCGCTGTGAGTACACGACGACTGGGGCCTGGCTGAAAGCGCACAAGCTCTCCACAGTGCGGAGCGCATCTCGCGTATTATCGTCCAGGCCGACAAGAATCATGTCGAATCCCTGATCGGTCAGCCAGGGCGCATCCTGGACGGTGGGAAGATAACCCGGCACGATGCGGACAGTGCCTGTTCTGGCCACTGCCATGGCTCCGGTGACGGTCTTGCTTCGCTCGCGGTTGGGGTCGACGATGGCAATCGAGACTTTGGGCAGGCAGACAGAGTCGGGAATATCGAATCGCAGAGAACCTTCGGTTTCCGGAATCTCAAAGGCAATGTCCATGTGGACCTTTCAGACCCAACGTAATCTGTTTCCCGCAAGCTCTGGTCGGTGACGGTGAATAGCCGCTCATGAGACTTATCGGCATAAGCAGCACGTGCATGAGCGCGATCCGATTCCTTAAGGTAATTAGCGGAGTTTGATGAGAACGGCTGGAGTTTGGGGCGCGCTATCGCGTCATGGCGGCGACGGCCGCAAAGGTGAGATCCTCGGCGGCGCTGCGGTGCTGCATGCGCCACTGGTCGAAGAGCCGGCCGTAACTGAGGGTGATGTAATCGTCGGGATCGACGCCGAAACTGAGGGCTGTGCGGTCGATCCACGCGGGAGAGCCTTCGAGTTCAGCGTAGTTGCCGATGGGCGTTTCGTCGATGACGCAGTGGCCGTCGGCGTCGGTCCACTCGGTGCGCCACTTTTCGTAGCGGAAGGCGGCGACCAGGCCGAGGGAGAGAAAGAGCTCGGCTAGCGCATCGCCGTGCGCGATTCCGGTTTCGGTTTCAACGCGATGCTTGTGGCGGTCTTCAGCCGCGGAGCCTGCGCCGGGGAGGCGCTTGTGCGTGAGCGTCCAGCGGCCTGCGTAGCTGCGGATGCGGAGAATCTCGGTGCGGGCGCGCATCTGGCGATCGGGCGTGTCGTAGAGGATGTTGTCCTCGAAGCTGCGCGGGGTTTCTAAGCGAAAACCCGCGGATTCGAGGCGCTTGGTGAGGCCGTCGAGATCGTTGACGCGGAATTTGATCTCGGTTTCGAGGGGCATGGGTTGGAGCGAGTATAACGCCGGTGGCATGGGGTGGCTGCGGGAAGAGAGAATGGAAGTGAGGCAGTGAAAAGAGGCACGGATTGAAGACGCTGCGGCTCACAGTGGACGCGAACAATCTGGGGACGCCTGAAGCGCGGGAGACGCTGGAGCGCGCGGCGCGAATTCTGCGCGGCGGGGGCCTGGTGGCGCTGCCGACGGAGACCGTCTACGGGCTGGGAGCGAATGCGCTGGACCGAGCCGCGGTGGAGCGGATCTTCGCAGCGAAATCCAGGCCGGCATGGGACCCGGTGATTGTGCATGTGGTGTCGCAGGCGATGCTGGACGGGTTGGTCGAAGAAGTTCCTGAAGCAGCGCGCAAGCTCATCGAGGCATTCTGGCCGGGGCCGCTGACGCTGCTGCTCAAGCGGACGCAGGCCGTGCCGGACGCGGTGACGGCGGGAAGGCCGCTGGTGGGAGTGCGGATGCCGGCGCACCCCGTGGCGCTCGAAGTGATTCGGCGCGCGGGAGTTCCGGTGGCCGCGCCCAGTGCCAATCGCTTCGGCCATGTGAGCCCGACAACGGCCGATCATGTCCTCGACGATCTGGATGGGCGCATCGATGCGGTTCTCGACGCAGGGCTGACACCGCGCGGCGTGGAATCGACGGTGCTCGATCCGTCGACCGACCCGATGGTGATCTATCGGCCTGGCGCAGTGACTGCGGAACAGATTGGGGAGATCGCGGGGCCGGTCGCTCTGTTTCGAAGTGGCGAGCCGTTGCCGGAGACGCCGCCCGATGCGCCTGTCGCCGCGCTGCCTTCACCGGGGGTGGGATTGAAGCACTATGCGCCGCGGGCGCGGCTTGTGCTGATCGAGGGGCCGATCAGCGAGCTGGGCGCGCGCCTGGCCGACGCGGCGCGAGTTGAGCCCGGCGAGCGGCTGGGCGTGATGCTGCCGGAAGGGATTGCGGCGCAGGAGATCGCGGGGGCGCAGGTTTATGCGTGGGGCCGATGGGACGCATCGGAGACCCTGGC